>JAGXRH010000091.1 GCA_018335975.1 Ignavibacteriales bacterium | reverse complement strand
TTGATTCCATAATGAATTGCGTGTCCGTACTCGTGCCAAATAACGTCGAGGTCTTCGTCATCATCCGAGCCCCCTTCGCCCCACGCGAGACGATTAGAACTTGGAATGTAATGCGAATTATCCGCGCCGCTTAAACCGTGCGGGTCGCATTCAATCGGGAGATTTTGAATGTTATCAAAACCCAGCGATTGGATGTATCGTTGGCTCGAATCAATCCAGAAATACACCATCACTTCTTCAAAGCCCTGCTGAAAACGGGTGAAACGAAATGAATCAGGTTCGGTAGGATTCGCAAAAATATCAGTCGGAGATTCAAAGTCGAGAAGTTTACAGAATGGACCTTGGAGTTTATATGTTCCCGAAGAAAACGTAATATCTTTGAGTGTAACGAGTTTTCGTTGCGCGGTTAGTTCTGGAGTATCAGCATCATTGCCATCAACATAGCCGGTGGTATTGTAAAATTGCTGAGCGCTTTGCAACGGGTCAGGGTCGAAAATGTAGCCCGTGCCTTGAGATTTTTTTTGTGAATTTTCTTTAGGTTTTTCATACACCGCTCTGTCGGTAGAAGAAATAATACTTCCATTCAGTGCATCCACGAAAACTTCCCAATCGCCGAGCGGGTCTTCGTTGAAAATGGAAATGCGGTAACACAACGCAGGTGGTTCACCTTCTGCGTAAACCATCAATTCGGAAGTTGGCTCATCAATTGTTTTTCCGCGAAGCTGAAGAAATTCTTTTGCGAGCGTGAGCGCTGTTTGTTTTGAAAGTGAAGGAATGGTGGAAAGATTAACGTTCGGCTTGTAATTGTTCACGACAAATGTTACGTAGTTTTCAGCATTGACGCTTACGACAACATCGCTGCGAAAAACCGGAACGCCGTTGAGGTTTTGATGAAAGGTAACGTGCGAAATACCGAAGTTCGTCTGTGTTCGCTCCATCGAAATATCGGAGAGTTCGTTTCGTAAGTGCAGAAGCGAAGTGTTCTCGCGGAGAAATTGTTGAGCGATTTGTTCGTGCGTTCCGTTGTATGGTCCTGCGTTGATGTTCCAAAGTGAACGGGGAATGCCTGATTGTTTGTCAAATTCTCCATTACGAGAAGAGATGACTTTGCTCGAAGGAACATAATCCTGTGGGCGGGGAGAAGTTTTTGACGGCGCTTGTGCCAGCAAATTTCCTCCCGTGAGCGAAAAGAGAATAACGCTAAAAATGAAATTGCGAAGAGTTGTAGTCATTGTTGTTTGTAATTTAGTTGATAAAAAAAGAGAAAGAAAAATCTGTTATTTGAGCAGGGCGACTTTTTTTGTCTCTGAAAAATTTCCCGCTTGCAGTTTTACGAAATATAATCCACTTGGTAAATGCGTTCCATCAAAAGTTACTTCGTGTTTTCCTGCATCCATTAAACTGTTGTGAAGAAGCGTTGCAACTTCTTGTCCAAGGATATTATGAACTTTCAACGTTACATTGCTAACAGCCAACAGCGAAAAGCCAATAACCGTTTGCGGATTGAATGGGTTGGGGTAGTTTTGATGTAATGTAAATGAGGCAGGAGATTGTTGATTATTTTCTTCAGCGCTTACGATTGTGCCGTATTGAGTTCCATTGATTCTCGCACCGGTAAGTTTATAACCAAAAAACCAACCGGGGTTGTCTGCTAATGAAACGCCAATACTGTCAATTATTGTATAAAAAATTTGATCGTCAAATCCAAAACCATCAAACAATATTTCCCATTTCCGAAGTCTTTTCCCAAAGAGAGTGTCGAAAGAGTAATTCACATAAAATACACTTACCCAACGGGATTCTGAACCACAGAAAAGAGTAGATAAAGGAATATTGTAATAAGGGGTACGTAGTGAAAAATCGCAGATTAAATATTCTTGTTCTGATTGGGCGTCATATATGAAAACTGAGTCTCCCTCTTTACGATGATACCGTGAACATAAAAAATCAGTTTCCAATACCGTGTAATGAAAACCATTTGGCATTATGGTGTCACCAATTGCTCGTACAGTATTGCGATATCCGCCCCCGAGATAAGAATATTCCCACAAATTTCCTCTGTATAGAGGATAAACGACTGGCATTAGTGTCCCAAAGCGTTGGTTGTTAATTATCATTCCACGTGCAGAAATTCCGTATGCAAAGTAATTTTCTGTGGGGCTGATAATTCCCAAACTATCTGCTATAGAATAATACGGGTCGTTAATTCCTGGTAGCCCGTTAGCGTCAATATAAAAAATCCATTGTCTAAGATTTTTTCCGAAAATACTTATTGTATCGTAAGAATGGAGCGTAATTGTTGTCGTATCAATTCCGTTATAAAAGAAATTCACCGTATCACCAACTTTTGATGAGAAATCGAACAAGAGATGTTCTTTATGAAGCGTGCGAATATAGACATATACGGAATCTCCCTCTTGACGAAAATGGATCAATGAATCTGAAAGAGTAGAATTATCATAAACTGCATAATTTCTCCCATTGGGCATCAATGTATCATTTGTAACTTTCGATGTAAAATAACAACCACTGTCATTGTAGGTAATCCACCAATACTCCCACTTGTTCCCAACCTCCAACGGGTAATACGCTTGTTGTGCTTCAGAAATATTGAGCCAAAACAAAACAGAAACTAATATTTTGCAACAAAACAGCTTCATTTTGTCAAAAGCATTTTTTTAGTTTCAGATAATTGCCCCGCTTGAAGTTTTACGAAATACAAACCGCTTGGTAAATGTGTTCCATCAAAAGTTACTTCGTGTTTTCCTGCATCCATTAAACTGTTGTGAATTAGTGTTGCGACTTCTTGACCAAGGAGGTTATAAACTTTCAACGTTATATCGCTAACAGCCAACAGCGAAAAGCCAATAACCGATTGCGGATTGAATGGGTTGGGGTAGTTTTGAAAAAGAGAAAATTGTTTTATGTTTGCCGTCGGTTCAAATACCCCCACCGTTGAATCGGGAAGATAGTCAATTCGTGCGGCATCAAGATACCATCCGCGAAAATTTGTCAGCGCATCGCTTGAAAATTTCCATTGCAATCGAACGTTGTGATTCGCAAATTGTTGCAAATCAAACCGCTCGGTTTTCCATTGTTGTGAGTTAGAGGAAAAACCGGGTTCATTCAACGCGGTAACATTTGCGTAAGGATAGCCGCCGGCAGGGATGAGGATTTGATATGCGCCGTTGTCTATCGCGATTTTCACGTTTCCTCCGTCGGCGCCGGGTTCGGTTTTATAAAAATGTTTAAAAACGAGATGAACATTCTTTTTTCCTGCAAGAGAGAGGGAAGGGGTTGTTAAAAGTGAAGTGGTATTGTTGGAATAATTTCCGGAAAGATTCGTCGCCCAGATTCTCAATCCCGTGGGCGAAGGAGGAATATCGCCTGTTGAAGGGTTTCCGAATTGCCAATCATTCGTGGAGAAAAAATTACCGCTATCGCTTTCGTTTGAGTGTAATAGTAATAACGAATTAAGCACACGAAATTGGAAAGCGCCGCTGGAAGGAAACCGGGCAAGATTATGTCGCAGTGAATTATCTTTTGCCCTGAGAACATAGGAGACACTGTCGCCCGGAGTAACCGAGCCATCAAAGACTCCGCTCCACGTACCGGCAAAATTTTCTTCCAAGGTAATAACACTTGAAAAACCGTTGACATTCCACTCAATCCATGCATCCTGAATTCCATTTTCATCGGAAATTGCGGCAGTAAGAGGAAGGGGAAAATCGAGATAGGAAGTAGGTCCAATTTGAGCGTGAATAATTGTCGGTGGAATCGAATCGGGAAGGACAGAGAAAGTAAAATATCTGTTGGAGGAAGGAAGCCGCGTGGTATTGCTGTCATCGTTCGAAAATAAAAAGTAATAACGAATGGCGCTTCCGTACGGTTGTGCGGGAATTGCTCCTGCAAAAAATATCGTGTCGTCCTGAGTGCCGGTATTATTCATCAATACCAGCGAGAAAGTATCCAACCCAAGCGAATAGAATAATCTTGGAAAAATTATTGCAGAAGAACTTTGGGCTTTAATGGTGAGTTGGTAATCGTTGATGGTATCCTGAGTATTTTCTTGAGCCGTGTGGTAGAGCGTGATAAATTCTTTTTCCACGCCAGCAAACTGCGCAATACCGGCGAGCGTTCCCTTGCAAATTTCTTTAACATAATGGACATCAACGTGTGAGAGTGAATCCGTTGTTTGATGATAATGCGGCGTTTGAAAATTTTCGTAATAACCGGTTATCACGAAACCTTCGTCTTCGAACGAAATATAATCGCTGCCGAACGCATTTGTTATTGTTGTTTGAAGCGAAGAGTAGGTGCGAGTGAGGGAGGCAAGTGAGTCCGTAAAAAATGCAGAGAGAGCATTATTTCCCGGAGGATTGCTGTTATCTTTTTCCACTTTCACGATGTTGGTAGGATTTTCACGAATGCCGCCGACTTCATCAACGTTTAGAACGAGTTTTATTTTTTGTTGTTGCGGAATGACGATTTGTTGAACGTATGCATTGCTTCCCACAAGCCCTTGTTCTTCCGCAGAAAAACAAATGAACCGGACCGTATATTTCAATTGTAGTGATGAGAGTATTCGCGCAACTTCGAGAACAATTGCAACTCCAGTTCCGTTATCATTAATACCGGGACCATTTACGGTATCATAGTGCCCGCATAAAATAACGATTGAATCCGGGTAGAGCGTTCCGGTTTTTGTTACAATAACGTTTTGTAATTGATTTCCGCTTTGTGTGAACGTATGTTGTTGAATATCCGTATAGCCGAATGAAGAAAATTGTTGAATGAGCCAATCGCGCGAACGGGCAAGTGAATCCCTCCCGGAAGCATTCCCCGCATAGCGCGTTTTAAAGGATTGTAACTGCGCCATAAATTCATATAAACGCGCGGAATCCACTTGATTGACTAATTCGACCAGAAATGAATCAATCGGTAGAGTTATGGAAGTGATAGTAGTTTCTCCTGTCAACGAACGAATATCGCTCCGTTTTGTTGACGCTGCTCCGAACGAAAAAAAAGTTATCAGGAGGAAGAAATAATAATAAGGTTTAAACATTTCGGAGATATGTAAGCGAGTAAAATTGAAGGGTGCCTGTTCCAAATGCTCATTCGTGGTTTACTAATGATTGAACAAGCATCATCTTCTATGCGAAAAAAAGCGTATAAAATAACGCCAATTTCCAAATGAAATACAATAGAAAGAATAAAGTTTTCTTTTTCGCGCATCTCAGACTACTTTACCAATCAGAAAATTTTTCGACGAGCAGGAGTTTGGTTCGAAGTGCAATGTTTGTGTACCTCTTTATTTTTTTGTACTTTTTCACCGCACTTTAAAAATTTGTAAGAGATGCGTGGGGGAAATTACTTAGTGTTTTACCCCGTCAGTCAACAAAGGACGGTAAACTCTTCCCTCTTTTATAAGTGCAAAACAGAATTTTCATCGAAAAAAATCTTAAAAATTCAAATACATCTTAATTAATAATCATTACAGTACGATACTTTAGAAAACCCAGAGTTAGCGATGTACTCTTTTTCCCTAAAAGATGAGATAAGGAATGAAAAAAGGAAATGAGCAAAGTGAAAGAGAATATTCTACACTGCTAGTAATCGTGCAAAATAAATAATAATAATAGTGAAGTCGCTTTTTATGATGTGCATACTGCACGCAACAAGTTTTTTCCATATTCTTTGCCGAATCGCAGGAAGGTACAATTCCTCTGTCCGGCGTGTCGAATGGTATGCAAACAACGGCATTTTTATGCCAAATCATTTGAGAGCAATCTTCATTTCTCTATCAATTTACTCTCAAACATTATGCGAAAAGAAATTATATTTAACGCAACAGATTCGGAAACGCGCATTGCAATTACCGAAGATGGGCGTCTTGTTGAACTCCATGTCGAAACTCCGGAAAAAGAACGCTACGTCGGAAACATTTACCTCGCTCGGATTGCTAAAATTATGCCGGGAATACGCGCGGCATTCATTGATGTTGGATTACAACAGGATGCCTTCCTGCATTTTTCAGATGTAGGAACTACTTCGAGCGACTACGGACACCTCATTGGCGAGGAGGGGGAGATAGACCTCGAAGATGACGAAGAAACGGAAGGAGGCGGAAGTTCAAATAATAATTCCCGTCGTGAAAAAAATGATTCATCGGGGCAGGAGAGGGGCAACCGCAATAACGGAGGAAATGGACCTACCCGTGAACCGTGGGAAGACCTTGTCCGCGATGATAGTATTCTTGTGCAGGTAACAAAAGAACCTACCGGTAATAAAGGTGTTCGTGTTACGTCCGAAATTTCGCTTCCGGGGAGATTTCTCGTACTTATGCCTTTCCGGCGCTCCATTGGTGTTTCAAAACGTGTCAGTAATTTTCGGGAAAAAAAACGTCTGCGTTATTTAGTTCGGTCAATGCTTCCCCAAAATGAAAACTTTGGTGTTATCATTCGCACGGTGGCAATAGACCAGGACGAAGAAATCGTTCGGCAGGATTTAAAATCTCTTATTGACCGCTGGCATGAAATCGAGAAAGAGATTAAAGTAAGCACGCCTTCAAAACTTGTCTATAAAGAAGTCAATTCCACTTCATCAGTTCTTCGTGATTTACTCACCGACGACGTTGAGCGCGTTTGGGTAGATAATAAAAACAACGCGAGAGAAATCCGCACGTATCTCGAAGAAAATCATCCCTCCCTTTTAAATCGTGTTGAATTGTATAAGGGCCGCGAGCCGATTTTTGACGTGTTCGGTGTTGAACAGGAAATTGCAATTGCAATGCAGAAAAAAGTCCCACTCAAAAGCGGTGGCTCCATCGTCATCGAACAGACCGAAGCGATGGTTGTCGTTGACGTGAACACCGGGAGATTTGCAAAACGGCAAGAGCAGGAACTCAATTCACTTCAAACAGATATGGAAGCCGCTCGCGAGATTACCCGTCAGTTGCGTTTGCGCGACATTGGTGGCATCATCGTGGTGGATTTTATTGATTTGGAAGAAGAGCGCAACAGAAAAAGATTGTACGATGAAATACGGAAAGAATTACGTAAAGACAGAGCAAAATCTACAATTTTACCGATGTCGGAATTCGGCATCGTTCAAATGACGCGGCAGAGAGTTCGACAAAGTGTAATGCACTCTTTTTCCGAACCGTGCCCATTGTGCAATGGTTCAGGAATTCTCCTTTCGAAATCGAGCGTTGCCCACAACATCGAACGATGGATACGTCGGTTTAAGGCAGAGCAACGTGGTTTTCGACGGCTCATACTTCACGTCAATTCCAATGTTGCAGATTATCTTCACCATGGACTCCCGAGTTTACGAACGCAATGGATGCTCAAATATCGTATCCATGTGAAAGTACAGCCCGATGAAGCGTTACAGCAAATTGAATTTCAATTTTACCTTCCCAAAAACAATGAAGACATCACTTCAAAGTATAATAAATAATCTTTAAGGATAACCAAAATGAAACTATTTCTCGATACGGCAAGCGTTCAGGAAATACGCGATGCCGCCGCAATGGGCTTGGTGGATGGCGTTACAACAAATCCAAGTTTAGTAGCAAAAGAACAAAAACCATTCAATGAAATTTTAAAAGAAATCTGCTCCATCATCAAAGGTGATGTGAGTGCAGAAGTTACGGCAATTGATGTTGACGGAATGTTAAAACAAGGACGTGAACTTGCAAAAGTTGCGGACAATGTTATTGTCAAAGTGCCGCTCATCAAAGAAGGACTTGTTGCAGTTCAAAAATTTAAATCGGAAGGAATTCGCTGCAATGTTACGCTTTGTTTCTCTCCGTCGCAAGCATTACTCGCTGCAAAAGCGGGGGCGTACATCATAAGTCCGTTTGTCGGCAGACTTGACGATATCAGCGAAGACGGAATGAATTTGATTCAACAAATTCTTCAAATCTACAACAACTACGGCTTTGAAACCCAAGTGCTTGTTGCAAGTTGTCGTCACCCGCTGCATATTGTTGATTCAGCAATGATGGGAGCGCATATTGCTACAATGCCATTCAAAGTGTACGACCAACTTATCAAACATCCGCTGACTGATATTGGTTTGCAAAAATTTTTGGAAGATTGGAAAAAAGCAAAGTAATTCCTGTTTGCGGTTAGGGCTTTGAGGTTTGTGTTATTTACTTTTCCTCAAACCGTTGACCTCAAACCTCAAACCAAAAAATGAAAACTACTTCCTTCCATAAAATTCACAAACAACTCGGCGCAAAACTTGTAGAGTTCGCTGGATTTGAAATGCCGGTTTCGTATGCGGGCATTATTCAGGAACATAACGCCGTTCGTAATTCCGTAGGCGTGTTCGATGTTTCACATATGGGAGAAATCGAAGTTCGCGGAAGAGATGCGTTTGCGTTCGTGAATTATGCAACAACGAACGATGTTTCCAAATTAGAAAAAGGAAAAGTGCAATACTCCGCAATGTGTTATGACGATGCCGGAATTGTTGACGATTTACTCGTGTATCATTGTGGCGATTATATTCAACTTGTTGTCAATGCCTCGAATAAAGACAAGGATTTTGAGTGGTTGAAATCAAACACGAAAGATTTTTCCGTAGAACTCATTGACCGTAGCGACGTAATTTCGCTTCTTGCAATTCAAGGGAAAAATTCGCTCGCTACGCTGCAAAAAATTTCTTCGGTTGATTTGTCGCAATTAAAATATTATGCTTTCACGTGGGGAAAAATAGCAGACGTAGAAGCATTGATTTCCCGAACAGGATACACCGGCGAACTCGGTTTTGAAATTTATTTTTCTGGAAACGAAAACGACGCAGAAAATTTATGGGATGCAATCTTCGAGGCAGGAAAAGAATTTAATATTCAGCCGTGTGGTCTTGGCGCGCGTGATTCGTTACGATTGGAAATGGGATTTTGTTTATATGGAAACGATATTGACAAAACAACAAATCCTCTCGAAGCATCGCTTGGTTGGATTACAAAACTCAACAAAGGTGATTTCGTCGGGAAAAATATTTTGTATCAGCAACATGAACAAGGTTTAAAAAGAAAACTCGTCGGTTTCGTTTTAGAAAATGAAAGAGCAATTCCGCGACAACATTACACGATTCAATCCAACGGAAAACAAGTCGGTGAAGTTACCAGCGGAACAATATCGCCAACGCTCGGCAAAGGAATCGGAATGGGATATGTTGCAACAGAATTTTCAATCGTAGGAAATTCAATTGATGTTATGATTCGCAACAAACCAGAAAAAGCAACAATCGTAAAACTTCCGTTTATACAGAAATAAATTTTTACTTTTTCATTTTGAATTTTTCATTCTCTTATGAAAGTTGACATCCATTTCTTTCCGCAAAATATCGAAGACCTTCTTCTCAAAGAAAAAATTGTTGTCGTTGTAGATGTTCTTCGCGCCAGCACAAGTATTGCAACGGCAATTTACAACGGCGCGAGAGAAGTTGTCCCTGTTTTATCCGTTGCCGAAGCGGGAAAAATTGCTATTAACACCGGCGGAAGCGTTGTTCTTGGTGGTGAACGCAACGGCGTGAAGATTGAAGGATTTCACGTCGGAAATTCACCGCGGGAATACACTGAAGAAATTGTAAAGGGAAAAACCGTTGTGTTTTCTTCGACGAACGGCGCAGTGGCATTGGTGAAAACCAAGTTTGCAAAATATTCTCTCATCGGAAGTTTTGCAAATGTTTCACTCGTTGCAGATTTTCTGTTGCAGCAAAACCAAGACTTTATGATTATCTGCGCGGGAAAACAACATGCCTTTTGCATTGAAGATACCGTGTGCGCAGGAATGATTATCCGCAAAGTTGCCGACGCAGCACCGATTGAACCAACCGATGCCGCTGTCGCTTCGCTTGCGTTGTATGAAAATTTCGGTCACAGTATTTTAGAAATGCTGCAAAGTTCCGAGCACGGTTTATTCTTGCAGGAAATCGGTTTTGGAAATGATTTGGAAGTTTGCGCCGCAGTTGATTCGCTTCCCGTTCTTCCCGTGTATGCCAATAATGCAATTCACGCGTGGAAGGTGGATAACAAACCGTTGCTCACGTAAAAAATACCGTTTATGTAACACAACTATACCCTCCGCAATGGACAACACTTTTGCTTTTACCCTCCACCCCAAAATTTTGAAACCGATTTCCATATATTTTCCCCGCATTACTCACAAAACAGATAAACAATTTCTATGAGCGCAACATCATTACAAAACCGAGCAAAGTATATTTCTCATCTCTATGGAAAGCCAACAGAAGTAATTATTCTCTACAAAGTTTTTCAAGAATTTTTGGAAATGAAAATGAGTATGGAAATTTATGAGAGAGAAGAAGTGCAAGAAGGATTGAAGCGCTCAAAAGAAGAAGTGCGAAAGGGGAAAGCGCGTTCATTCACCGATATAGATGAAGCAATCGAATGGCTCAAGAAATAAATGAAATCCTATAACTTTACGCCGTATTTTGAAAATGAAGTGTTACGGAAACGTCCGTATCTTAAAAAAGAATGGTGCATTCGAGTTTTGGAAAACCCGATACGAATGGAACCACAGGAACAAAACCGGTTTCGATTTTGGGGAAGAATAGAAGAACTTGATAACAGAGTTTTACGAGTAATAACATTAGAAGATAAAACAACAATACACAACGCATTTCCCGATAGAGGATTTAAACTATGAGAATACAGTATTATCCCGAAACAGATTCGCTCTACATTGATTTGACATCGAAGACAAGCACGGAAAGCAAAGAAATTTCCGAAGGAGTTGTGCTTGACTACGACGAGAAAGGAAATCTCGCTGGTATTGATATTGACAACGCAAGTAAGAAATTGGAGTTGCATCAACTAATATTAAATAAAATGCCAGCAGCAATGCAACTGCTCGCGGCGTAACAATACATTGCTTGATTGGTTATGCAACACATTTTTACAAGTGTGAAAGAAGAATTATCGAAGATTCGCCGTGGTGAAAGAAGGATGAATATTTTTCTTCCTTTCTCCCTCATCCTTCTTCCTTTTATAATTGTTGCCGCAGTGTTTGCATACACGGCAACAATAATTGACAATGCGCAAATGAAAGAGTAAATTAAAGCCAGATTTTTTACATCTAAAACAAAAAAATAATATGAAACACGAACTTACAGCAATCATTGAACGTGAAGATAATGAATACGTTGCGCTTTGTCCAGAAATTGACATTGCAAGCCAAGGGAAAACCGTGGAAGAAGCGCGAACAAATTTACGGGAAGCGCTGGAACTCTTTTTTGAAACGGCATCTCCTTCAGAAATTAAACGACGAGTGCACGGTGAAGTATATGTTACGCGGTTAGAGGTTGCCGTTGGGTAAACTGCGTATCTTTTCGGGAAAGGAAGTGTGTCACATTTTGGAACGAAATGGTTTCAGAGAAGTTACACAGCGAGGAAGTCATATCATTATGCAAAAGAAAATTGAGAACTCGACCATCACCGTTCCCGTTCCGAATCATAAAGAAGTGAGAATTGGAACACTTCTCTCCATCATTCGTCAATCGGGACTTCCGAGAATATTGTTTGAAGTTTTATAACGAACAAACCAACTAACCAACCAACAAACGTTTATGCAACACACATTTACAAGAGTGAAAGAAAAAGTAAGAAGGATGAATATTTTTCTTCCTTCCTCACTCATCCTTCTTCCTTTTATAATTGTTGCCGCAGTGTTTGCATACATTGCAACGGCGCAACAACAATTGAAAGAGAAATAAAACTATTGTAAATTTACATCACATTTTAATAAACAGAGGTTTTTATGTCCGAAACAATGCAACAAATTATACAACTTACAAAACAACTCACACCGTTAGAAATATCGCAATTGCTCGAAACAGTTATCCCCGATATTCAAATTTCTTTGAAGCAGACAAAGAAAACTAATATTCATTTCTTAACGGGAAAAGAACTTGCACAAAGCGAAATTGTTGGTTTGTGGAGTGAGCATTCAATTCCCGACAGCGTTGAGTATGTGAACCAACTTCGCAAACAAGCGGAGCTGAGATTATGATTCTTCTCGATACGGATATTGTTGTAGATATACTCCGTAAGTATCCGCCAGCGCTCATTTGGTTGCAAGAAATTAATGATGAGATAATGCTCCCGGGTTTTTCTTTATTGGAACTTATCAACGGCTGCAACAATAAAGAAGAACAGCAAAAAGTTGAAAAGACGTTGAAGAATATTCACGTAGTGTGGTTATCCGAAAACGGTTGCCAGCGCGCAGTTGAAGAATTTTCCCGTTTCCATTTGAGTAATGACATCGGAATTTTGGATATGCTGATTGCAAGTATTGCACTTGAGAATCAATTTCCCCTACATACGTTTAATACAAAACATTACAAAGCGGTTTCTTCTTTAGTAACAGTCCAACCGTATAACAAGCAAACAAACTAACTAACCAACAAACCCCTATGCAACACATTTTTACAAGAGTGAAAGAAGAATTATCAAAGATTCGCCGTGGCGAAAGAAGGATGAATATTTTTCTTCCTTCCTCCCTCATCCTTCTTCCTTTTATAATTGTTGCCGCAGTGTTTGTGTACGCTGCAACGGCGCAACAACAATTGACAAAGAGTTGAAAGAATTGTAAATTTACCCACTAATTTTAGACGAAAGAAAAAAATATGCCGACAATCAAAATCCCAAAAGACCAATGGAAAACCGCTTGGAAATTTCTTACCGCCATCGGACCCGTTACGCGAATTTCTACCGATTATATTTACGAAATAAGCGCACAGCAATTAGAAGCGTTGTGTACTACCGGATTTCAGTTTGAGATAATGAAGAACGAATCGCTAAAAAAGCAAAATGAAAATGCCGAGTATCGCCAAGCAGTATGAAATTTATTTGCCGATTCTCTATAACGATGGAACAGAAATAGAAACGGGAAAATTTGATACCATCGAACAAGAACTTGTAGAGCAATTTGGCGGAGTTACTGCAATGCAAAGGCAATTCCCTTTAAAAGGAATGTGGAAAGGAGAACGCCAAACGTATCTTGATAAAATTGTTGTATTTACCGTTGTAGATTTTCGTGGTTCTGTTGGGCAAGATTTTTTTACGCATTATAAGGAAGAACTGAAACAGCGATTTCAGCAAGAAGAAATTTTGATAACTGCCCACGACTTAACGGTTATTTAAGAAACCAACCAACTAACCAACAAACGCAATGCAACACATTTTTACAAGAGTGAAAGAAGAATTAAGAAGGATGAATATTTTTCTTCCTTCCTCCCTTATCCTTCTTCCTTTTATAATTGTTGCCGCATTGTTTGCATACACGGCGACGGCGCAACAACAATTGACCAAAGAAAAAAAAGACTTTTCTAAATATTGAAAAAAAATATGAAAATTAAATTATTATTCCTGTTTTTAATTTCTACTTCTATCTTATTCCCGCAAGATTCTGTAATAACATCGTACGGTTTATCTTATAGCGACCACTCAATTTTTTCTCCTTTAAATGATTCGATAGATGGAGATTTTAAAAGTGTATTTTTGTACAAATCAATAGAAAGTAGCGCTCTTAGATATTGTTTTGGGCCGTTGCTCTTGTTTGCAGGGAATATTTCCAACAGAAATACTCCTTATTATAACTACAGTAAAAAAACTACCATCAAAAACTTAAAGGGATATGGAGGCAAGTTTAGAGGACAGTACAGCTATTTCTATGGTGAGGCTGGTTTATTGAAATATTCTGCAAATTTTCAAAACACTTTAGCTGAAGAGGAATACTTTTATAGGGGCAATACATACATTGACACTATAATACATTATGAAGAAAACTTATCTGGAAATTTTACATCTCTAATGTTTGGATTAGGAGTAAACTATAAATGGAAAAAACTGTCCTTTGACTTCAATTTGAATTGGCTTAAAATCAAAGGACCGTCATCCTCCTTAAAACCTGACACATATGACTATTTTCAAGATGGGTATATAAATAATTATTCTATCGGTATTAGTTACGATTTATTTTATTCCGAAAATGAAAATGTCATTTCAGACATTTCGTACGTTGTCAGTGGTTTTAAATCTGAAGATAGTGTTAATAAAGAAATTGAGAAATTCAATAAAACCACTCTTGTAAAATATCCCCCAAATACTCTTGTGTCTCTTTCCTTGTCGGAAGCTTCAAAAACCGGATACCTTGAGGCATCGAAACAAGGGAATATTTTTCTCAAACTTGCCAACAAAGGCAAAGGCGGTGCGTACGCACTTTCCGTTAAATTTTCTCCTGTAAAAATTAATGGTCTAACTTATCCGTCTGAAAAAAATATTGGCGACATTCTTCCTAACGAAACAAAAGAAATATCCATTCCTATCTCTGCGTCGTTGGATGTGGAATCGAAAGAAGTATCGCTCACGCTTACGTTTTCGGAGAGTAACGGATTTCCGCCGCCGCCGAGCAAAATTACATTTTCTACCAAAGCATTTGTCCCGCCAAAATTAGAAATTGCCGACGTAGGAATTGAAGATGCAAACGGCAACGGAAAAATTGATGTCGGTGAAATTGTAAAAGTAACTGCGCGCATCCAAAACACGGGCGCGGGAAAAGCGGATGATGTTTCGGCAACTGTTACAATTGGTGAGAATATATTTTTAACTCCCGATAGTAAGACAAGTTTCCCACTTGTCAAGTTAGAAAGTGGCGAGCACAAAGATATTTCGTTTTCCATCTTTGCAAATCAAAACGCCGCGAGTGTGCCGGTGTTTGTATCGCTTACGGAAAAACACAATAAGTTTGGCGTGAGTAAATTTCCGCTTCCGTTGGAGTTAAACAAAACAATTCCCAAACTGCAAGAAATTGTTGTGCAAGGAAAATCCGAAGAAGAAAGTCTACGACCCGTAGGGAAAACGTTTGAACGCGCATCGGGACTTTCCATTGACATCGAGCAAAACATTCCCGAAACGAAACAGAAAAATCCCAATGCCGTTGCGCTCATTATTGCCGTAGCAGAATATGCAAACAAGAACGTGCCGAAAGTAGAGTATGCAAAACGCGATGCGCAGTTTATCCGCGAGTATCTCGTCAAAACATTTGGCTACGATGCGAAAAATATTCTTCCACAAAACGCCGATGAAGTGTTCACGTTTGCAACGATGAAGACATACATCAAACGCACACTGCCGTCGTATTTGAAAAAAGATGGTTCATCGGAAGTGTTTATTTACTACACGGGACACGGCGCGCCCAGTACGATAACCAGTGAAGCATTTTTTGTTCCGCAAGATTGCGACCCGAATTTTGTGAGCGACGATAACGCATACAATATGAATGATTTTTACATGGACATCGCAAAACTCAACGCAAAGAAAAAGTTTGTGGTTGTTGATGCGTGTTTTTCGGGACAAACGGGAAGCGGACAAACGCTCGTGAAAAATGCAAGTCCCGCATTGCTGAAAGTAAAAAATGTTTTGCTTGCAAGCGAGAACAGTGTGTTGTTTCAATCATCAAGCGCAGAGCAAGTATCGAATTGGTATCCCGAAAAGAAACATAGTATGTTCACGTATTTTTTCTTAAAAGGAATTCAGGGAAGCGCAGATAAAAATAATGATGGAACAATTACAGCGGAAGAATTGGAAAACTTTGTGAACGATGAGAATGATGGTTTGCCGTATTTTTCCAATCGTGAATTTCAGAGACCGCAGAAAGCAGTGGTGAGTGGGAAGTTGGAAAGTGTTGTGGTGAAGTTGAAATAAATTTTTCTTTGTGTCTTGGTGCCTTTGTGGTAAAAAATTTAAACACCTCTACGAGCCGTAGGCAAGACACAAAGACACCAAATTCAAATGACAAAATTCAAATTACAAATACTCAAATTCATTCTCTTTTTCGTTTGTTGTTCAATTTCATTTTCACAAAAAGAACGTGAACCACAATGGATAAAAGCGACGGGAAGCGCAGAGGGAACTGAGACGAAACAAATACGCAGCGATGCAATCAATGATGCGCGAGCAAACGCACTCAAACAAGCGGGCATTGATATTCGCGCAAGTGATGTTCTCGTAAAAACCGAAACGAATCAACAACTCACCGATTTTTACAGCAAGTTTGCGGAAACATCAACGAAAGGAATTATTCTTGAAGAGCGTAATCTCAAAGTAGGAGAAGCTAAACGTGTAGCAGAAAATTCTGATGTGTATAAAATTGAAGTCGAACTCGAAGCGCTTGTTGCAACACAATTTGGTGAACACGATGCAGGTTTTGCAGTTACAATGGAATCAAACCGCGAAACGTATCAAGAAGATGAATCGGTGGAACTCACAATTACATCAACACGCGATGGATATGTTACTCTGTTTTATGTTCACAACGATTCGCTCAATGTTTTATTTCCCAATTCCATAGATAAGAATAATTTTATTCGAGCAAATGATTCGTTGAAATTTCCTCAGAGCAACAGTTATCAGTTGACATTGGAAACAGAGAAAGGAAAGAAAAGTTCGTTTGAGGAGTTTATCGCTGTTGTAACGAAAGGAGAAATTCCGTTTCAAAATATTTCTGAAATGAAAATTGAAAAAGGAAATTTGAAAACGAAAGAAACGATGCTCACCAATTATGCAAATTGGTTATATGAAATTCCCGTTGAAACGCGAAGTTCTGCAACAAAGGTCTTGCAAGTGGTGAAAAAAGAATAATGAAAGAAGATTTCGCAATGGTTTGAATTTCCCCCCTCTCCTTCATATTTTCTCCTACATTTTTTGAAGCACGTTGTCTAAAAAGAAATCCCAAAAAGAAAAAACTTCTTCATCTCCACGCCGCCGATGGCAAATTCTCTCGGTGATGTTGATGCTTGCTGCGCTTTTCCTTATCGTGAGTATCGTTACGTTTTCTAACGATGATATTCCGGTAGTCGAAGGGCGCTCGTTCTTTTCCCTTTTCTCTTCCGCATTTTCTTCCGAATCGCCGATTAAAGTTCACAACTCGCTTGGACTTTTCGGCGCGTGGATAGCAAATTACTGCATTACGTTTTCTCTCGGTTATCCCGTCATTGTTTTTCCACTTTTGATTTTACTGTGGGGAAGCACAATTCTCTTTCGATGGAACACAGTCAAACTCGTTGTGTTTACGAGTTACGCGCTTATTTTTAGTTCACTACTTTCTTCACTGTTCGGAATTTTGCCGCGCGTGTTTCTTTCACTACAACTTTCTTCGTCGTGGAGTGGTGTAGTTGGCGCATTTCTTGCAGAAGGATTTATAAAATTTCTCGGTAACATCGGCGCTTTTCTCATAACGCTCACAGGACTTTTTATCACCTTTGTTCTTGCGGCGAAAATAGATTTGTTTCGCGCCGCGCAGGGAATGAAATCCGCAACCGTTACTTCGTACGGATGGATGAAAGAAAAATTGTCCAAAGACGATGATGAGGAAGAAGAAGAAACTTCGTTCAGTGAAGAAGACGAGGAAAAAGAACAGGAAGAAAAACCGAAAAAGAAAGAACCCTTCTTCACGATAAAACAAACTGAAGATGTAATTGCGAAAAATGAAACAGATGAAGACGATGAAATCGAAGAGGATGAAAAACCAGTTGTACCGGTTATAGAAATCACCAAATCGCCGGAGCCGCCGAAAGTTTCTTCTCCTCCAAAAAAGAAAGAGAAGAAACCGCTCGCAAATGTAGAAATCGCTCAAGGAATTTCTCCCGATGAATCGCTCGATTATGTTCTGCCTTCGATTGATTTGCTTGAGCCGTTGAAAAAACAGGAGGAGATTGATAAAAATGAACTCGAAGCAAACGCAGAACTCGTAAAATCAAAACTTGCAAACTTCGGCGTTGGTATTGAAAAAGTTACCGTTACGCCGGGACCCGTGGTAACATTGTACGAACTCACACCGGCAGAAGATGTAAAAATTGCCCGCATCGTCAGTTTGCAGGATGATTTGCAACTCGCGCTTTCCGCAAAAGGAATTCGAATCATCGCACCGATTCCCGGAAAAAATACTGTCGGTGTGGAAATTCCAAATCGCAATCCCTCCATCGTGCAACTCCGAAGCATTGTGAACTCTTCGCGCTTTCAGGAATCGAAAGGAAAACTTTCGATTGCAATGGGGAAAACAATTTCCGGAGAAATTTATGTTGATGACTTGGCGAAGATGCCGCATTTGCTCATTGCAGGTGCAACGGGTTCGGGAAAAAGTGTTGGCGTGAATACCATCATAATGAGTTTCCTGTATCGCTTGTATCCGCACGAAGTGAAGTTCGTTATCATTGACCCGAAGAAAATTGAAATGTCGTTGTACGCTGGTTTGCGTCATCACTATCTTGCTGTTTCGCCTGATATTGATGAAGAAATTATTACGAACTCCAACAACGCGGTTTTTGTTTTAAAAAGTTTAGCGGCGGAAATGGATGCGCGGTATGATTTACTCGCGAACGCGGGCGTACGAAATATTGTTGACTATAACGATAAATTTAAAACCGGGAAACTCACGCAACCGTTAGAAACGGAAGTTACCGGAGAAACAATACGCCATCGTCGTTTGCCATACATTGTAGTCGTAATTGATGAACTTGCCGATTTGATGTTAACTGCCGGGCGCGACGTTGAACCATCCATTGCACGACTTGCACAAATGGCTCGAGCGGTTGGAATTCATCTCGTGCTTGCAACACAACGCCCTTCGGTGGATGTTATCACGGGAGTCATCAAAGCAAATTTTCCCGCACGCATTGCATATCAAGTTGCATCGAAAACAGATTCACGCACAATTCTCGATGCCAACGGCGCAGAACAATTGATAGGACAAGGCGATATGTTATTTTTGCCGGGAAATACTCCCAAACCGGCGCGAATGCAAAATGCTTATGTCTCAACAGACGAAGTCGAACGAGTTACTGAATATATTGCAAGCCAGCCGGGATATGCAGAACCGTACAGACTTCCTTCTTCGTTTGAAAAGAAACAGAGCGGAATCGGAGGGAATGGAAATGATACGATGAATGACGAGTTACTTGTTGAAGCGGCGCATCTTGTCGTAACACATCAGCAAGGTTCTGTTTCATTATTGCAGCGGCGATTGAGTGTCGGTTATGCGCGGGCGGGAAAACTGATTGATGATTTAGAAAGAATTGGCGTCGTGGGTCCGCATACGGGAAGTAAAGCGCGTGATGTTTTAATTGAAACCGAAGCGGAACTTTCGCGGATTTTGGAAAGTTGGAACATACGGTAGCAATGAAAAATGCAAAGTTAAAAATGAAAAATTGGTTTGAGATTGGGGGTTTGAGGTTTGGGGTAAATTCGCGAATTACAAAAAAAGTCATTCGCCATTTGCCATTGGTCATTTGCATTTTCTCTCTGCTCATTGTTCCACGCTCCCCACTGCACGCTCAAAATGAAAGTGCGCAGAACATCATCGAAAAAATTTCCAAGAAGTACGAAACGATTATTGATGCAACGCTGGAATTCTCTCAAACGATTCGACTCGGAATAATGAAGCGCGAACAATCGTTTGAGGGAACATTGACAATGAAGCGCGAAAAAAAATACCGCATCGAACTTGAACAGCAAACAATTGTAACAAACGGAATAACGGTGTGGTCGTATTCAAAACCGAATCAGCAAGTATTGATTGACAGCGTAAAAGACGACCCGAAAAACTTTACTCCTGAAAAAATCCTCCTCCACGCACCGGAAAATTATTATTCTACATTGCTGAAAAAAGAACAACTCGACGGAAAGCAAATGAATGTTGTGAAATTAACTCCGAAAGATGACCGTTCGTTTATTTCCACAATGAAACTTTGGATCGATGCCACAGATTCACTGATTAAAAAAGCAGAAATAACTGACGTAAATGAAAATTTCACGCAGTACATTGTGAAGAAAATTTCCTTGAACAAAAACATAAATGACTCAACATTTACATTTTCCATTCCCGAAAACATAGAAGTGATAGACTTGAGATGAACTCAAAACTAAAATCGTTTCTCAAATACGGATTGAGCGTTTTTCTCATGGTGCTTTTTCTCTATTTTGCGTTTCGCGGCACGGATTGGAATGCGCTGAAAGAATCACTTCGCACCGCAAACTATTGGTGGATGTTGGTAATGTTTCTCATTTTAATTGTAAGTCATCTTGTTCGCGCGTATCGGTGGAAATACTTTCTCGCGCCGATAAAATCAAACATTCGGTTTAGCAATCTTTTTTCTTCCTTAATGATTGGTTATATGGTGAATAACTTTCTACCTCGCGGCGGGGAAATTGTTCGTCCGTACACGCTTGGAAAATTAGAAGGCATATCGCGCAGTTCTGCATTTGGAACAGTGGTAATGGAACGCTTTATAGATTTTCTCTCGTTCATCATTTTGGTTGCGCTCATTCCACTCGTGTATTCCGGACCACTCACCGAAAAATTTCCCTGGCTCATTGAAACGAGCGTTATTGCCAGCGTTGTAACCTTTGCCGGACTCGGAAGCATCATCTTCTTGATGTTCAAACGCGAATACGTCTTTCGATTGCTCGAAAAAATCACGAAACGCTTTTCTCAGCAGACATCGGAAAAAATTCACCGTATCGCTCATTCCTTTCTCGACGGATTTTTATTCATCAAAACAACGGAACATTATTTTGCTATAATTCTTAGTAGCATTCTGGTGTGGCTGCTCTACATCCTCATGACGTTTGTCGCCTTTTTTTCTTTTCAGGAATTGCGCGCGCTCGATTTTGGCTCGGCATTAGTACTGCAGGCGATTTCCAGCATTGGCATTGCCATTCCTACTCCCGGCGGCACCGGCTCCTATCATCTCATTACTATTCAAACACTCACAAAGTTATACGCAGTGAATGAAACCGTTGCGCGAAGTTATGCCACACTCACTCACGCTGTCGGCTATCTTGGAGTTATCGTTGTCGGATTGTATTATTTCGTTCACGACCACTTGCGCGTTTCCGAAGTGCTGCACGAAGCGGAAGAGGCAAAAGAGACGTAAGGAAATGAAAAATTCCCGACTTCGTATTTTTCTGCTTGCCTCTGCATTTCTTTTTTTATGCTCTCCATTTTCTCTCGCTGAAACAATAATACAGAAAAAAACTTCCCCGCCGAACCAAAAATTTCCCGAACAACCATTCATAAGTTTTTCCGGTGGAATGGGGATTTCGCTTTTGAGCATTGCAGATATCGCCGATTATCTCAACGCGCATAGCACGGCGCCTCGCATTGATGAGTTCCAATCGTTTCCCGAATTTTTTGCAAGCGCGGAAATTCCTTTCTCAACTACACTCGGCGTAAAGTTCGAGTATGCATATCTCTTCAACACTTTTACCACGACGACGCTCGATTATCCGTTGTACGAATTTGTTCAATTGCACATGCCAACCGTATTCATTCAAAAATTATTTCCCAAAAACCTTTCGATAATAAAACTTGGCGCGGGAATCGGTTATCACTTCGGTAGCGTTGAAGAAACCTATCTCGGTTCGGCATTAGCATATCGTTCGAGGGGGATTGGGTTGAAAGGAGAAGTGGAGGGAAATACCGCGTTAAGCGAATCGCTGTTTGCCTATTTCGCCGTTGACCTGCGCATCAATTTTCAGGGAACGCTTCGCGCGGATAATGGTGCTACACTTGATTATTGGTACTACGCTGGCGAAGAGAGATACCGCCGCGCCGCATCACTTACTTTCTTTTCGCTGGGGTTGAAGTTAGGATTGATTGTGTACGTGTAACGGGCAACTTTTTTTTCACCGAGTTGTGAACGTTGACAAAACGTTATCACGTAAAATAAAAAGTCCGATACGCAATCGAGAAATTATTTCATTGCGTATCGGACTTTTTAGAAAGGTGAAAGTTTTTTACCTCTTATTTCATCAACACGAGTTTTTTCGTTTCGGAATAATTTCCACTCTGTAATTTGTAGAAATAGACTCCGCTCTGAACATTGTCCGCATTCCATGTTGCAGAATATGTACCGGGTGTTAAATTCTTACTGACGAGTGTTGTCAATTCTTGTCCCAACACGTCAAAAATCTTCAGTGTTGTATATCCCTCTGTTGCAATTTGAAATTGAATTGATGTTGAAGGGTTAAATGGATTCGGGAAATTTTGTGCGAGAGAAAATCCGTTGGGAATTTCATTTGAAATTTCTTTCACCCCTGCTACGCCGGTTTTCTTATCATAAGTAAAATTGTAGTCCATTGTTGTACCACCGGTAAACGCTGTGTCAACATTGAATTCGGTAGTTACGAGGTCTTGAGTCCAAAAACCTATGTGTCTGTTAACATCCCTTTCCACTAACGTATCAACGCCATCATATTGGAGTTCAATTTCATCGGTTTGAATTCGGAGCGCAGGAAGCGATGAGCCATCGGGGAGATGCAGCGTCCCAAACCCGTTGCAAGTAGTGGTGCGTGTGGTAATGCTGAGATTACCGTCAAAATCTATAAGAGAATCGGTTGAAGTGCTTTGTGTTCCGTACGTGAGTGGCAAGGGAAAGAACTTTGCTTTTGGGCTCCATTGCGCAATTAGAAGTGTATCATAAATAGGAGGATAATAATAATGCACAACGATTCCTAACCCGTACACTCCATCATTTGCAATTTGATAGTATGTAACAATCGTGATAACAAATGGTCCACTTGATTGCACTTGTTTTTGAGCATCGGTTGCATCGGGAAAATTGCTTGCGCCCGGAAGTCCTGTTGGCGGGACAAACTGCGATACTTCTTCATACGTGGTATCCGCTGTCGGTATGGTCGAGTAATTAAATGTCTGACCAGAAGCGGAGGGGTTTCCGACATCAAATGCTCTTGCGGTATCATACTCCGAATGAAACTGCGTGCGTTGCGAGTTGGTAAAGTTATTGTCGAAATCAGTTTTCGTAATGGTGATTTGCGAAAACGTCGTAGTGATGGTAAGAACGATAAAGATAAAGAGTGTTGTAATGTGTTTCATAGTTGTAAATAGTTAAGTGAATAAAAAGTTAAAATAGAATATTTTTTTTAAGATAATTTTTTGTGCGGCAAAATATAAAAATTTTATCGAAATAAAATCTGGTACCCATCAGAAAGGAACTGTCGGTAAAAAAAATTCATCTAACAAAAATGGGAAATTCATATCAAGAAAATCATTTCTTTCCTAAATACGCAAACGGATACGCCGCATACCACGCGCTTGCTTTTACCAAATGTTCAATCGGAATATGTTCCGTTGCCATGTGCGCGTAAATTTCATTTCCCGGACCAAAACCGATGCACGGAATTTTATGTTTTCCCATCACTGCAACGCCGTTTGTGCTGAATACCCATCTACTCACTTCCGGTTTTTTATCGAAGAGGTTTTCAAACGCTTTCACTCCCGCATCAAGCGCGGGATGATTTTCCGGCAACAACCACGTGGGATAATATTTTTTTGTGGGATACGTTAATCCTTTCCACGATGGAACTGCGTAATCGAGCACAACAACTTCCGCTTCCGCTTTTTTCACGCTTGCAAGTTCTTGAATTTCTTTTACTGCGCTTTCCAATGTGTCCGATGCTGCAAGTCTTCTATCGAGATGAATCGCCGATGAATCCGCAACCGCGCATAACGATGGCGATGTTGAACGAATCTCTGCAATCGTAACCGTTCCTTTTCCGAGAAATGGCTCGCCGCCAAGTCGTTCATTTAGTTTTTCAATATCAGCAATGATTGGCGCCATTTTATACACAGCGTTTACACCGCGTTCCGGCGCAGAACCGTGACACGAAATTCCTTTTGTGCGCACTTCCATTTCCATTCTTCCGCGATGACCGCGATACACAGCAAGATTTGTCGGCTCAGCAATCACAACAATTTCCGGTCGCAAATTATCTTGCTCGATAATATATTGCCAGCACAGTCCATCGCAATCTTCTTCCTGCACGCTTCCGACAACATACAGCGTAAAATCATCTTCGAGTCCAAGTTCTTTGATAATTTTTCCGCCGTAAAGAATCGAAGCAAATGCACCTTTCATATCACACGCACCACGTCCGTAGATGATGCCGTCTTTTTCCGCGCCTTTGAACGGGTCAATTGTCCAGTTTGCGGGATTACCGACATCAACCGTATCAACGTGCGCATCGAGCGCGATGATGTGTTTTCCTTTGCCGATGCGACCGAGAATATTTCCCATCGGGTCAATTGTAATTTCATCATAGTTGCATCGCTGCATCTCTTCTTTGATGCGGTGAATCACTTGTTCTTCCTGCGAACTCATAGATTTTATTGCAATGATGTCGCGAAGAAACTGCGCAACTTGTCGTTCGTTTTTTTGTGCAGTTTGTAAGATTTGTTTGAACATAGAATTTTATTTGATTAGATTTTCTTTGTAAGAATTTTTTCCTATACAACTTCCGATAACAATTCTTTTCGTGGCGAAGCAATCACAACTTTATTTACGAGTAATCCTTTTTCTGCAACCACTGCCGCGCCTGCATCAACAGCGGCTTGCACTGCGGCAACTTCTCCCGTCATTGTGAGAAACGCTTTTCCGCCCAACGCCATTGCAAGACGAATTTCTATCAACTGCACACGCGCGGATTTTACTGCGGCATCGGCGGCTTCAATGAGTGATGTAACGGAAAATGATTCGATGATTCCTAACGCTTCGAGCAAATCTACTTTACTTGTTCCGGAAATTGCGGGAAACACATCGTGATGAACATTCGGAATTACAAACGTATCAATCACCGAGCCGCGACCGGAAATAATGCCCGCATCAACGCTCGCCCGCACTGCTGCAACATCGCCGCCAATCAACACAATATATTTTCCCGAACAAATTGTGCGCGATAAAATTATTTCCACTTTCGCTGCTTTCAACATTGAATCCGCAACGAGAAATCCTGCTGCGATGGAAGTGAGTTCGATTAAACCAATTGAGTTTTTTTGCATAACGTTTTTATTTTCTTTGTGTCTTGGTGCCTTTGTGGTGAAAAATTTTTGTATAACCACCAAGACACAAAGGCACAAAGGTTTTGAATTTATTTTTCAATTACGACACTTTTCTCATCAACACTTTTCACCACTCCATCAATACTCGAATGAATTCTCGCTCCCATTTTTCCTTCGGGAATTTCGCCGATACATTGTCCTTTGCGAACTGATTCACCAACACGCACAATCGGAATCGCAGCAGAACCAATATGCTGCGATAACGGAATTTCTACTTTCTTCAGAGAAAATTTTTCCGAAATAAAATTTGTATGCACATCGTATTCCGTTACGCCGAGACGTTTTACCAATTGTTTCAGCGGCGTGCGTCGTCCTTCATACATCGGATGCGGCTCGACTTCTTTTTTTCCGCTCCACTGAATTCCCTGTTCGCGCAAATCGTGTTTCGCTTTGTCGCACGCTTCTTTCGGAAATAAACTTTCGGGACACGCATACAATGTGCAAAGTCCACACGCGCAACAAAGTTCTGCATATTGATTCCACAAATTTTCACCTGTCGTTGTGAATGACAAACTGCGCATTACTTTGTGCGGCTGAATATCGTAGCCAAGAATGTAACGCGGACAAAGTTCCGTGCAGTAACTGCATTGGTCGCACGCAGATTTTCCGATGCGATGTTTTGCTTTTTCCGGTTGCTCTTTGCGTTGAATGAGTGTGTGTTCTTTCGGAAGAACAATAAGTCCCGCGCATGTTTTTGTAATCGGCAAATCAAGATTGAATTCCAATTTGCCCATCATAATTCCGCTGACGAAAATTCCAAAGTTTTTTTCTTTCACGCCGCCGGCAATTTCAAGCGCGTCGCGAAAACTCATTCCGATTGGTGCAATGAATGTTCGCGGATTTTTTACTGCGCCCGAAACAGTAATAAATTTTTCTGTTACGGGAATTTCTTCGCTCGCGCACGCAATGTTGTAAAGTGTTTCGACATTGTTCACCACAATTCCAACATCGAGCGGAATTCCTTTCGGCGGAATAAGTCGCTTCGTTGATTCATACACGAGAATGTATTCATCGCCCGATGGATAAAAATCGCCGAGTTCGTGAATAGTGATTCGCTTGTCGTTTATCGCTGATTTGATTGCTTCAATTGCAGTTTTATTTTTTGCTTTGATGCCAATGATTCCTTTTTGTGCGCCGGTTTCTTCGAGCATTATTTTTACGCCGCGCACAATTTTTTCCGGAAAGTTCACCATCAATTCAAAATCTTTATGAATGAGCGGTTCACATTCTGCGCCGTTGGCAATAACATACTCAACGCGAGAGTTTGCTTTCACATGCGAAGGAAATCCCGCGCCGCCCGCACCAACAACGCCTGCATTTTTTATTTGGTCAGTGGTGTTCATTTTGACAAGTAAAAGTTTTTTTGCCGTCAATTAGGTTTAATAGAAAGTGCGCGATGAAAAGCTGGATGAAGATGAATGACAGTTTTTTCGGTTAAATCTTCTTGAACTATTTCACCACTTGGCTCAAATGAATATTTTAGTCCAATTTGGGGAGATGGTTTTATTCCTACAAATCCTACTTGATATAAAATTGAAATCAACTGAAATTTAATTGTTTTAAGAGACGACTCACCTTGCTCTACAAATTCTTCGAGAAACCTTCGAAGCCAAGCGGCTTTAGGGTGGTCCATTTCCATCTGCAATAGCTGATAAATGAAACTATCCTCGATTTCGTTAATTAAAAAAGAACGATTAAATCCTTTGAACATTTTAAAAACTGTTCCAATTCCAAAATAATTTTCTTTCCATTCATCTTCAAGAGAATCTAAACGGTCTTTTGAGTATTTGAGTTCAGCACTTCTGATATTTTCTAAACTAATTTTCGTTTTACCAACGGAAGACTCAATGCAGATATTGAAATAATGTATTAAGTCCCTTGGACGAAGTAACGTTCTTTCAAGAATATAACGCATTCCATCGTTCTTTGAGTTTTTAGATTTAGATGGTAATATGTCTTTATATGTTGGTTCAATTGATTCATAAGCACCGACAAGGATTTGCTTTAGTCTCAATTCAAAAAGTTGAATTAGCTGTTCTTCAGTCCAATAGAGTTTTAGATATAGCGATTCATATTTTTCTCGTTGAGGCCCTCTTCTCGTATCACTTCTGATTATTCGTTCGAGTATGTTATCTCTCAAAGCAATTACAATTTTAACATTCTTTATTTGAGAAGAAAAATCATAAATAACTTCAAGTAAAGATTTTATTAAATCATAAACGATAGTCCGATCTACCCAATCCTTGTCTAAGTCATCAATAAGAATGTAATATTTCTTTTGTGGATCATTAAAAATATCGGATGACATTATTTGAATTAATTCATTTAACTCGATTATTTGAATTTTACTGACTGCATTTTGTGCTTTGTGAATTAGTTCTGTTTTTTGTTCTTGTGAAATTGAAGAAATTTCTGATCCATGTGCTTTGAAATATTTAAAATCTACTCCAACTTCATCCTTTACATTTTTTTCTAAACTATCAGTAATTTCTTTGACTCGATATTCTGTGTCTTCCCAAAATGATTTGCTCCATTCTACAAGATATTCTATAGCCTTTTTCTTTTTTTTATTATTACCGAATCGGGAAAAAATACTTGACAAAAATTTTTTCTGACTTTGTTCATCATCAAGTTTATAATGACATTTGATAAGCTCAACGGCAAAAACGTGTTTCCAAAGCAGTTTGTAAAATAACTCCAAGTGGACTCCAAGTTGGTGAAGATATTTAATAATTGTGGAATTGCTTAAATATTGTAGTGAAAGTGCTTCGGGATCAATTTTTATAATATGTCCATTTCTTTTTTTCAGTTCTTCAAGAATTGCCGTTTTACCAGTTCCTGTTCTACCTAAAATTATTCTTTTAGGTGATGTAATGTCTATCAGAGCATCAACATCTCCCGTATCAAAAAAAGCAGTATTCAAGAATTTATCATTCTCTGCTGCTAGACTTCCTAAATCTATTCCTTTCTTAAATTTGAAAATTTTTGTTTGTTGGTAACTCATACGTTTTCTTCAAAGTTATTTTATAAATAATTCTTTTGTCATAGTTAAATTCTAATATGAAATTCTTCGATAAAATTTTTATAGAATACTATTTCTAATCTTGTGCTTCACATATATTCTTTTTGCTCGCACTCGCAAATCATTTTCATATTGCCACGAAGGTGAATACGAGTTGTAAATTTTCTCGTAACGTGAAACAAGTTGTGGATAATGTTTTTTCAAAAATTGAAAATACAAAGTTTTGTTATCCGCTTGTCCATCACCGAACAATGTTAATCCGCCGATGAGAATAAAATCTGCGCCAATCCGTGCTGTATCCGTGTCATCCGCGGTTAAAATCTTCAATCAATTTATCAAACTCTTTCACTTCATCTTCAAACAAACGCAGCCAATATTCTTCATTCCACTGCGCGTTGATTTCTTCATACGTTTTTCCTTGCTGTTCCACCCAAGTAAAATATTTCAAGTTGTGAATTGCTTTTCTATCGTAGTAATTGAGTTCTTTGTAATAATCAATTGATTGATGTTGCAACGGCGCAGCGTGGTCTTTCGCCGCTTCGAGCGTAGAATATTTTCCGTGTTCTTGGTGTAATTCTTCCAAACGCGATTGATACAAATCGGGCGAATCGGTAAAAATGGTGAAGATGACATCGTCTTCATTCATCTCAAAATATTTTGCGGTTTTAATTGCTGCAAGTAAATTGCAGATGGAAGAAATTCCAAGCAATGAAAGTTTTTCTTTTTCGGTTACAGAAATTCCCAGCGACGAGAGATATTTTTTTCCTTCGTCTTCATTGAGTAATCGCAGCACACGCATACAATCTTCGTCATCAATCGCCGCAATGCAATCTGTATTCATCACGTTATGAACCCACGGAATATGTTTATCGCCGATTCCTTCAATGCGATGCGCGCCGAAACCATTCATCAATAATGTCGGACATTGAAGCGCTTCGGTTGCGACAACTTTTAAATGCGGAAATTGTTTTTTCAAATAATCTCCCGCAGCAATTGTTCCCGCAGAACCGGTTGCAGAAATGTAAGCTGATGCGCGAGCATTTTTCTTTTGCAACGATTGAAACACTTCTTCAATCGCCGGTCCCGTAACGTTGTAATGCCAAATCGGATTTCCAAATTCTTCAAACTGATTGAAGATAATGTTGAGTGGGTCTTGTTTCAACTCCCAGCATTTGTCGTAAATTTCTTTCACGTTCGATTCCGTTCCGTGCGTTGCAATTACTTCTGCGCCGATTTCTTTCAGCCACGTAAATCGTTCTTTCGACATTCCTTCGGGAAGAATTGCAATCGCAGTGCAATCGAGCAACGCGCAATCAAACGCTCCGCCACGACAAAAATTTCCGGTTGATGGCCACACTGCTTTGTGTTTTTGCGGATCAAATTCGCCGCTGACTAATCGCGGAACAAGGCAACCAAACGCCGCGCCGACTTTATGCGCTCCCGTTGGAAAATATTTTCCGATAAGTCCGATGATGCGCGCGTTCACTCCGGAAATTGCTTTCGGAATTTCAACATAATTTACCGCGCCGAATTGACCATTGGAAATATTATTTTTCCACGTGATGCGAAAAAGATTAAGCGGATTCACATCCCACAATCCCACATTCGAAATTTTTTGTTTGACGGAATTGGGAATTGTTTCCGGATTTCGCATTTGCGCAAACGTAGGAATTGTAATGCCGCGCTCTTTACAATGCGCTGCTGTTTTTTTTATTGTTGCTGCGTGAAGTTGTTTGATTATTTGTGACATTTATTTTTTCAAGACTGTTTTCTTTATGAATTCTGTTTCAAGTTGTTTCATAGTCGGCAAATTGCCTTTGAGATTTTTCGGAAGTGATGACGTTAAGCGATAAGAAGAAACGCCGATTGGTTTTTTCACATCACGCAACGCATATTCAACAACGAGTTTGTTTTTCGATTTACATAAAATCATTCCGATAGTTGGCTCGTCATTTTCTGTGCGTAATTGTTCATCAATTGCAGAAAGATAGAAATTCATTTTGCCCGCAAACTCTGGTTGGAATTCCGTCATCTTCAATTCAATTGCAACATAACAGTGGAGCCGAATGTGATAGAAAAGCAAATCGAGATAAAAATCCTGTTCCCCAACTTCAAGATGAAATTGATTACCGACAAACGCAAACCCAACGCCAAGTTCGAGAAGAAATTCTGTGAGGTGTTCGCGCAATGCTTTTTCCAAATCACGCTCCATCGCTTGTTCACTCAACGAAAGAAAATCAAACGTGTATGGGTCTTTCAATAATTGTTGTGCAAGTTCGGATTGCGGCGAGGGAAGTGTTTGCGAGAAATTGGTAATCGCTTTTCCCGAACGTTCGTAAAGTCCGCTTTCTATTTGATGAACAAGAATATTGCGACTCCATCCGTTTTCGATGGTTTTATACACATACCATTCGCGTTCACCAAAGTTTTCTACCTTATCCAAAAGAGTGATGTTATGATACCAGGTAATTTGTGCAAGCACCTCTTGCACAAATTGTTCGTCGCGATACTCTTCCGCAAATGCACGCATATATTTCAAATTGCGTTGAGAAAATCCTTTCATCTCCGGGAATTCTCTGCACAAATCAAGAGAAAGTCGTTCTATCACTTTTGCACCCCAACCTTCTTCTGCTTGTTGTTGCAAAATTTGTTTTCCGATATGCCAATACAACAACAACAATTCCCGATTGACACTTAACGCCGCTTTAGTTTGCGCTTCTCGAATGCGGCGTTTTAAATCAGAAAGAAATGTATCGTAATTCTTTGAGAAGTGAGATAAAATCGTAGTTGTCTTTTTTGGCATAGAAAAATTTCTTATTCAAAGTTTATTTCATTCCACCAAATATCGCTTTCGCCGCGACACTATCTTTCATCGGTAATTTGTATCGTCGCACGCCATCAAATTTATACAACGCTCCAGCAACCGCTCCCGCTGTCGGCACTAATCCGATTTCGCCAACACCTTTTGCGCCAAATGGACCTTCGCTTTCATTTTCTTCAATCAAAATAATTTCTGTTTCCGGCATATCTTTCGCGCGTAGTAATCCAAGCGAACGAAGTTTAAACGAATCGGGAATGCCATTCGTTAATTTCAAATCTTCAGTTAATGCATAACCAAGTCCCATGTGAATCGAACCTTCGAGTTGTCCTTCGAGAAGTTTTTTGTTAATCACTTTTCCGACATCGTGCGCGGCGACAAACTTTTTTAATTTTCCTTCATCATCAAGAATACAGACTTGTGTTGCAAATCCAAACGTCATGTGCGTTATCGGTTTGTTTGTTTTTGCATCGAGCGCAGTGGTGTAATCAATTACTACTTCGCCGAAATATTCTTTCCCAATCAAATCGCATAAATTTTTTCCCGCATCCAAATCTTTTTTCATTTCTTGAGCGGCTTTTATTATTGCTCTTCCGCCAAGAACTGTTGCGCGCGATGCAGTTGTCATTCCACACGGCGTTGGATGCGTTGTATCAATTTCCACGCGAACTTTTCTCGCGTCAATTCCGATAACTTCACAGAAAAATTGAATCATTACCGTGCAAAATCCTTGTCCCATTTCCGTGAAACCGGTTTTAATCGTAATCGTTTCATCGGACTCGCCCGATGTGGCGGGATTTATTTTTACAATCGCGTGCCCGAATTCCGGCATTCCATTTCCGATGCCGACGTTTTTTATTCCGCAGCCAATTCCCGCGTACTTCGATGAATAAAAAATATCTTTCACCGCAAGCAACGTTTTTTTTATGCCGACAGATTTTTCAAATACTTGTCCCGTGCAAAACGTATCGCCGACATCAACAACATTTCGCCAACGCATTTCCCAACCATCAATGCCGACTTTCTCCGCGAGAATATCGAGCATTCCTTCCATCGCAAACGCCGCTTGATTCGCACCGAAACCACGCATTGCACCGCATGGTAAATTATTTGTGTACACCGCAAGCGCTTCAACATCGCTGTGCAAAATATTATACGGTCCCGCTGCATGTCCCGCCGCGCGTTCCAACACTTTTGTTCCAACAGAAGCATACGCGCCTTTATCGCCAATCATTCGCGCGCGTAAGGCAGTGAGTTTTCCGTTTGCATCGCAGCCAACGGTGTATGTCATTTTTATCGGATGACGTTTCGGATGAAGTCGAATACTTTCTTCGCGCGTGAGTGTTGCTTTCACCGGTTTGTTTGTGAGTGTTGCAAACAATGCGACTTGCGCTTGAATACTTAAATCTTCTTTTCCACCAAATGCGCCGCCGTTTGTTATGAGTGTTACATTCACTTTTTCTTCCGGCAAATTTAAAAACGAAGCGATTTGTTTTCTATCATCAAACACACCTTGTCCTTGACTTAACACTTCAACAATTCCATCTTTCAAAAATGCAATTGAACTTTCCGGTTCAAGAAATGCGTGTTCAATCATTTGCGTTTCAAATGTTCGCGTTTCGACAAATGTGGATTTTGAAAGCGCATCATCAACAACGCCGCGTTTGATTATTGATTTGGAAAGCAAATTATCGTGGTCTTCGTGAACGCGCGGTGCAGTTTCTTTCAACGCTTCTTCGGGAGAAAAAACTCCTTGCAAAATTTCGTAATCGAGTTTTATTAACTCAATTGCTTTGCGAGCAGTTTTATTATCAACAGCAATAACGCCGGCAAGAATATCGCCAATGCAATTTGTTGTTTCGTTTTCTGCAATGAAAAGGGACCAATCTTTGTAAATAAGTCCTTGTTTTCTTTTTCCGGGAACATCATTTGCTGTTACTACGCGAACAACACCGGGAAATTTTTCCGCTTCACTCGTATCAATATTTTTGATTTTGATTTTTGGATTTGGAGAAAAAAGAAACGCAGAATACAACATATCGGGAAGCGAGATGTCGTCAATATACGGTCGTTCACCCATTGCAAATTTTTCTCCATCCATTCGCGGCAAACTCGAACCGATTTTTCCCGAGTAATCAAACTCGGGAAGTTGCTCTCCGCGAAATACTTTTGCGGAAAGTTCAATCGCATCAATAATTTTTACGTAACCGGTGCAACGGCAAATATGATTGTTTAAAGACTTTGCAATTTCGTCGCGAGATGGTTCGGGATTTTTATCAATCAAACTTTTTGCGCGAACAACAATTCCCGGAATACAAAATCCGCATTGCATTCCCGCAGTGTATGTGAACGATTTTGCAAATACATCGCGCTCGTGTTCATTCAGTCCTTCGAGCGTGAGAACATTTTTCCCCGAAATATTTTTTGCCGGAACCGCGCACGAAGTTATTGCTTTGTTATCAACAATCACGGTGCAGCAACCGCACGAACCCTGCGGCGCACATCCATTTTTTGGAGAAATGAGTCCCGCTTTTTCACGCAACACATCCATCAATGAAGTGTCTTCATCGAGCGTTGCGGTGAATGGATTTCCGTTGAGAGTAAATTGGAGTGTGTTCATATTTTATTTTTAACCACGAATTACACGGATACTTCGCAGATATTCGCTGATTCTATTCGTGCGTATTCGTGTTTCATTCGTGAAATTCGCGGTTAATTTTCCCAAAGTAATATTGAAATCATTTATTTGACTAATAAAAGTTTCTTTACTGCAACAAATTTTCCTGCAGTAAGTTTGTAAAAATACATTCCGCTGGTGAGAGAAGAAGCATCAAACTTCACGGATTTGTACCCAGCAGTTTCAATTCCATTTACTAATGTTGCAACTTCTCTTCCCAATACATCATAAATTTTCAATGTTGTGTACACTTCTTCTGCTATATCAAATCGTATTTCTGTTATGGGATTGAAAGGGTTAGGATAATTTTGGTGAAGCGCAAAGGTCTTTGGAATTTGGAAATCTTCAGAGACATCTGTTAATCTTGTATCAAGTCTCCACGCGTTACTGAACGAACCCCACCCCACTGCATTTTTTGCTCGAACTCTCCACCAATAAAATTGATGTGGTATTTGATTTCTGATTGTGTTGGTATCAACAATCGTAGTATCTATATCTTGGAGCCCAAAGAATGATGAATCCGTTGCCAACTCAAACCAATATTTTAAAACGAATGGTTGACCTTTATTCCACGTAAATCGAATAATTTGAGAAATGATATGTGATGAATCGGGAGGAGAAAAAAGAGTAACACGTTCCGGTATGAGAAGATTGAATGTCGCAAATATTGTGTGGTTTGAATCTATGTCGTAAAACGTATAACTTGTTGTTGAATCTACTTTCACTCCATCAACAATCACACTATCAATATAATAACCTGCGTTGGGAGAAATAATAAATGTTGTGTCTTCACCGTAATTGACTACAACACTTCCCGAAGGCGAAATCGAACCGTTGCTTCCCACTATTGTGGTTATGGTAAACGTATTGATGGCAAACGTTGTGCGTATGGTGTGATTCGCAGTTACGTTATAGAAAGTGTAACTCGTTGTCGAATCTACTTTCACGTTATCAACGATTACACTATCAATATGAAAGTTTGTGTTAGAAGTAATTGTAAAATTTGTATCGCTGCCGTAGTTGATGTTCACATTTCCTGAAGGAGAAATATTTCCGTTTACCCCCGCAACAGACGTTATAATGTAGTATGTAGGACTGGTTTTGATCAAGTAAAGGTCAGACCCACCACCACCGTAAGAATAAGTATATCCGGTTATCACAAATCCTCCGTCAATTGATTGTTGAACGGAAAGACCTGCATCAATTACACTTCCTCCAAATGTTTTGGTCCATACTGTATCGCCGTTGCTATTGGTTTTGACAAGATACACATCATAAATTCCCGCACCAAATGAAATAGTAAAACCCGCAATTACAAAACCTCCATCGAGTGTTTGTTGAACGCAACGACCCTCATCAGTATCACTTCCCCCAAATGTTTTAGTCCATAAAATATCACCATTCGCATCTGTTTTGATAAGATAAACCTCTTCATAAAAAACTGAATCGTACATAGTACCAGCAATCACAAACCCGCCATCGGTGGTTTGTTCGACGGAATAGGCATCAATTCCACCAAACGTTTTTGTCCAGACCATATCGCCATCGCCATCGGTTTTAATCAGAAAAACATCTTGATAGCCAGCACCGGAAAATCCTCCTCCTGCAATCACAAACCCTCCGTCGGTGATTTGCTGAACGGAAATACCAACATCATAATTACTTCCGCCAAATGTTTTTGTCCAGAGTGAATCACCATTAGAATTAGTTCTAATGAGATAAATATCTGAACTACCCGCACCATAAGAATAAGTAGCCCCGGTTATAACAAACCCTCCGTCGGTGGTTTGCTGAACGGAACGACCTATATCTTCTCCGGAACCACCAAATGTTTTTGTCCAGAGTGAATCGCCATTAGAATTAGTTCTAATAAGATATACATCAGAACTACCTGCACCATAAGAATTAGTAGCCCCAGTTATAACAAAGCCTCCGTCTATGGTTTGCCGGAAGGAATAACCTTCATCTATATAGTTACCGCCAAAGGTTTTCTGCCACTGTTGAGTTCCACTTGCATCGGTTTTAACGAGATAGACATCACGACCTCCCGCACCAAAGGACTCCGTAGTACCTGCAATCACAAACCCTCCGTCGGTGGTTTGCTGGACGGAGAATCCTGCATCATCGTTGCTTCCACCAAAGGTTTTTGTCCACATCGTATCAATCGTTTGTGCGTTTGCAATTGTTGCCGCAAATAAAACTGTTAGCAGTAAATAAAAAATTGAGTGTTTCATAGTTGGTTTACTTTCAAAAATGTTTTTTGTAAAATATTGTAACGCAACGAGTCTCGTTGCGTTACATAAAAAATCCTATCGTTTCACTCCGTATTTCACTTTCGGTTCTCCAACGTGAAACCCCTGTGAATGATATTCTTCTAAAAAACGTCTCACTTCCGGTAAAGAGACAGTTTCACGAACATTCTTTGTATAGATATCAAGAAGCACAATCAAATCGTTGGAAAGAAATACGAAATACACAACTCTGAAGCCGCTACGTTTCCCTTTTTTCATATCACTGCTCGCCAAACGAATTTTATAAAGTCCAGCACCGAGCGAAATGCCAGCATGTGGATTTTCGTTCAGAATTTTTTGCAAGCGAACGATATCTTCCTTGATAGAAGGAAATTTCTTCTTTAATCGTTTGAGTGCTCGTTCAAACTGTGGCGCAACATCAAAGTTCACTCAAAACCTCTTCGAGTGGACGCATTTTGCCACTCAACATTTCACGAATTGCACGTAATGTTGAAGCGGGAAGTTTTTCTTCTTCAAGAAAAGTTACAACTACAGGAGTATTTTTCTTCCGTGAATATGCTTTCGGTAACTGTTCGATGAGTTGTATTTTTTGACCATCGTATATGCCTTTGATTGCAATCATAGTTATTTCTTTCAATTAAAATAGATGAAAATTGTGCGCTCAATTTACAAAATCTACATTAACAAAATGAATTCGATTATTATTTAACATTCCTTCCAATAGTGTTTTCATTGCAAAGAAATATGCCAAATCAATTACACAATTTTCTTTTCCACTTGCTTGAATAACTTTGTTTGTTTTCCAATCTATATTCATTTCAAATACATCATTTTCAAATTTAATTTTCTGAAAGTCGTTACCAACAGAAAGTAAATACTCTTTCTCTTTAAATCTTCCGAACAATTTCACGCTTCCATTTTCATTCGTCAAATAAAATCCGCTGAGTGAGTTCCATTTCTTCCATTGTTCGAGCGAACCGAAGAATCGCGGCTTTTCAATATATGGTCCGCCATCTTCGGGACAAAACACATCGCAGTTTCCACACTCGTTGCACGCATCTGCAAAGTTTGCAATTTGGTGTTTGTCTTTTACAGAAAAAATTCCACCATCAATTTCTTTCCAACTTCCATTCGTCAATTCAATATTGTTGAAATGAATTTCCGTCGGTTCAATTTCAAAATAAAAATTCGCATCGTTCGGACAAACGGGAATGCACTTATCACAATTAATGCAATCAAACAAAACAAGCGTGCTTCCAATTTTTCGCGGAGGTTTGCTGTTACTCTTGAAATGGTAGCGTGGATTTGAAATTGATTTCTCTAACAACGAAGAAGTATTTTGAAGTATGGCAGAATTACTAATTACGAATTGCGAATTACGATTTTGTCTTTTGCTCTCCGCTCTCTGCTCTTCGCTGATTGCTGATTGCTGATCGCTCACTGCTGATTGCACGATGAACTCATCAATCGTTTTCGCTCCAACTTCTTTCATTTTTCTTTCGAGATTTGTAAGATACAACGGCAATCTTCCGAAACCGCCGGGACGAAGTAAATCCGTGCAAGTGGTGATCGGCACAAGTCCAATCGCAACACAATCGGAAAAATTTTGCGCATCAACTCCCGCCGAAAATGAAATCGGGAAATCTCCGCCGAAAATTTTTCTCCATTCATTCACAAGCGCGAGATGAAGAACGTGCAATGGCTGTCCCGAAAGATATTGTACATTTTCTTTCAGAAAATTTCCTTTGTTGAAAACTTCAAGCGTGTTGCCGAATTTTACGCCGATTGTTTTTCTATTTTTCGCCGCGACAGTTTGCAAACATTTTACAACATCAATTGCATCAGCGAAAGAAATATTTACATCGTACACTTTCGGATTTACTTCAACATTGGTGTAACCGAGTTTTTCGAACAACAAATGTTCCAATCGTTCTTTTCCCAGCATCGGCGGATTCATTTTGATAATCACGTTGAAATCCATCTCGCTCAACAAAAATTCGCAAATGCGTTCAATCTCGTTTGCGGGAGTTCCGTGAAAAGTAGAAAGTGTAATACTGTTTCCGATTTCTGTTTTGAATGGAAAATTTCTGAACGAAGAAAACTCATCGGGAATTTCTTTTCGCAATTTGTCAATTATTGTTGAAGCGCTTCTCATCGAATTCAACCACGAGCGAATTTCTTTCGATTGAATTCCTTGTAAATCATAACCAACACTTATATCAAATACGGTTTGAGGTTTTAGGTTTGAGGTTTTAGGTTTTAGAAATTGCTCTTCGCTCATCATTTCGATTATCATTGACGCTTTCACATATTCACTCAACGATTCTTCGAGCAATAATTCTTGCGACCATTCTGTGTTGTAACCAATCGTTGTAATATCAATACACGGACGCGAAAGATTTAACTTGTCATTGATTTGCACGGTTTTTAATTCCAACATTCGCGCACCGGCAAGCCACGAAAGAATTATATTTTGCGCAAGTTGTGTGTGCGGACCAGCGGCGGGACCAACAGGATTTGACGCAACATTTCCACAAAAAGAAACGGATAAATCAAATTCCGGATTGGGGCGATAAAATTTTCGCGATGGCAAATCGAAAATAGAATCGTTGCGTTCGTATTCGTAGTAAATACGTTTGAGCAGTTTGTTGAAGGGAATTGGAACTAACTCTGCCATTGTGTTTTTTATTTACCGCGAATTTCCACTGATGCTTCACGAATTATCGCTGATATTATTTGTGTAAATCTGTGTTTCATCCGTGTCATCCGCGGTTCATCTTATTCCAAAGTTTCTTTGCAACCTTTGCGGCTTTTACAGAAATTGCTTCAACATCAACGCCGACAAGTTCGCGATTCCAGACAATAAATTTTCCGTTGCACATTACTGATTCCACATTTGCTGAACGCATTCCAAAAAGAAAATGATATAGAAGATTTTCTTTTGTCATTGGAGTTGGTGCATCGTAATTCAACACAATAAAATCTGCAACAGAGTTTTTTTCAAGCGTTCCAAACTTTTCATTGAAGATTTCCGAAACAAGTTTATTTCCATTTGAAAGTAAATCAGTTGTTAAAGAAATTTGCTGATTGCTGACTGCTGATTGCTTATTGCTTTCTTTGTTCTTAAAAAATCCCGTTCTTGCTTCTTCAAACATATCTGCGGGAAAACCATCCGTTCCAAGCGCAGCGCGATTTCCAAAAAGGTGAATTGGCGCGTAACCAACATTGTTATTCATATTCGAACGCGGATTGTGAACGAGCCAACTTTTAGTTTTGTGAATTTGTGAAAAATTATTTTGCGTGAGATGAACACAATGCGCAAGAATTGTTTCCTTTTTCAAAATGTTGTAACGTGATAATCGTTCAACAACATTGCATTGATAATTTTCTTCGCAATCGAACACATCGCATTTATCTTCCGCAACGTGAATATGAACGCCGCAATTATTTCTTGTCGCCATTTCTCCCACCAATCGCAGTGAATCATTGCTTAATGTAAATGATGCGTGCGCTCCAACAAGCCCGCGAAATTGTTTGTTGGTTTTACCCGCTCGGCCATCGGGCGAGTTTGCGGAAAGAAATCGTTCGTTTTCTTTCAATCCATCGTCGCGTTTTTTCTTTCCGCCGCGGTCTGTAACTTCGTAGCACAATACGCCGCGCAAACCAATTTCTTCCATCGCTTCTTTGATGATGTCGAGAGAGTTTGTAATTGCATTCGGAGATGCGTGATGGTCAATGAGTGTTGTTGTTCCGCATTTCACCGCATCAATTGCGCCGATGATTGCTGAGTAATAAATGGATTCGTCATCGAGTGCTTCGTCAAGTTTCCACCAAACGTATTTCAAAATTTCAAAAAAGTTGTGCGGCGTTTGTTTTGGCGCATTCATTCCGCGAGCGAGCGATGAATACAAATGCGTGTGCGCGTTCACAAATCCCGGAAGAAGAAATTTTCCTTGTAAGTCAACGACTTCTACATTGCGTTGCGGAAGAAGTTTTTTTGCACGAGAAATTATTTTTCCATCTTCAATACGTAAATCAATTTTTTCGATTGAAGGGGGAGAGAGCGTTAAACATGTTGCGTTTTTAAGTATCATAGTTTTCAGATATCAACTCAATTCCATAAATCATTTATCTCTTCACATCTCAATCTATGGCAGTAATAAACGATAGAATTATAAGTATAAAACATTATTTTTGTTTGTAACCTTGATAGAAATAGTATCGCGTGGGAAAATAACCTTATTACATTATTGCTCATACTTTAAAGTCTTCTGATAAAATTTTATAAATGTATCATACTCCTCTTGAAAACTAATTTTTCGATGATGCTTTGGTTGGTTGAGAATATATTTGCAAACTTTATCTACATCTGCTTTTGATACTGAAAAAGCGGACGCTGACTGTTGCCATTCAAATTTTCCAACGCTCAATTTGTTTTGGTTGATAAACCGCTCCGAACTTTCACTGATAATTGTCGCTAAATTCTCTTCGGATAATTTCGGAGAACGAGAGACAAGGAAATGCACGTGTTCGGGATTTGTATATATCGAATACAGTTTTGAACCGTTATTATTCACAATGCCTGTGATGTATTTTTCTATTCGGTCTCGATTCTTTTCCGCTATTATTGGTTGACGATGCAGTGTTGTAAAAATAAAATGTGTAAATAAATTCCGGTATTCTATTTTCATTTCATTAAGGTAATAAGGTAAGATGTGTTATGTTTTTTTTCTATTAAGGTTATTTGATGATAAGGTTATTATCTTTTTGTTCTTCCGCTAATATTTTTTCAATAACATTTCTTCCACAGCACCAATATTTGGTTCAACATTCAACGCCTCACCAACAGCACTTTGCGCAGAACGAATATCTTTCAAACCGTTTCCGGTAATTACACACACTGCGCTTTCGTTTGGTTTTACCATTCCTTTTGCAATTGCATTTTTCAAACCGGCAACGCACGCAATGCCTGCGGGTTCGCCAAACACGCCGGTCAGTTTTCCTGTTTGTCGCATTGCTTCCAAAATTTCTTCATCTTCAACAGTAATCATTTCTCCGTTGGAAAGTTTTATTTGCTGAATTGCTCGTCGCCAATTTCTCGGAACGCCGACATCAATACTATCGGCGAGCGTTTTTGTTTGTGCGGGGAGCAAATCGTTTCCCGAATAAAGTGCATCAACAATCGGACGCGCTCCTTCTGCCTGCACACCAAGTAAACGCGGAACTCGTTCAATAAATCCGAGTCGTTTCATTTCCTGCAAACCTTTTCCAATGCTGCCAATTGTGCATCCATCGCCAACAGAAACAACAACCCAATCGGGAAGATTATCTTTCATTTGTTCAGCAATTTCAAGTCCCGCAGTTTTTTTCCCTTCCACAAGAAACGGATTTGTTCCGCTGTTGCGATTATACCAACCGAATTTTCCACACGAAGCGCGACAGAGTTCAAACGCATCGTCGTACGTTCCCTGCACTTTAAAAACAGTCGCGCCGAAAATAAGTAATTGTGTTACTTTCGGTTCCGGCGCATGCTTCGGAACAAAAATAAAACTTTGCAAACCCACTGCCGCAGAAAGTCCCGCAAGCGATGAAGCGGCATTTCCCGTTGATGCGCATGCAATTTTATTGAAACCAAATTCCATTGCTTTCAAAACCCCGATAGAACTTGCTCTATCTTTGAATGAACTCGATGCGTTTCTTCCGTCATCTTTTATAAATAATTTTTGAATTCCGATTTCTTTTGCAAGTCGAGGAACGTCATAAATAGGAGTCCAACCAATATGCAAATGCGGAAGCGGAATATTTTCTGCAATCGGAAGAAGTTCGCGATAACGCCAATGATTGAGAGGGCGAAGATTTAAGGTGTTAGGTGTTAGGTGTTGGGAAATTTTATCGTAATTGTATTGCACGTCGAGAATTCCCTGAACGCCGCAATCCGGACAAGTGAAAATATTTTTGTGGGGAAATGTTTTTCCGCAAACGAGACACTCAAGATGAGTAACAAAAGATGATGGTTTCATACACTGATTGATTTTTGCGGAGTGAAAATACAAAAAGGATATTGATGAGGAAAAAAAACAGTTCACGGCTTGGATTGTATTTTGTAAGGAGAGAGGATGAATTTTCAAACGAATGTTTTGCCTCGTATTTCTACGGGTTTGGATTTTAATGTATTAATTCCAAAATTTGCTTTGGGACTTTAAATAATTTCCTTACTTTTTCCCGCAAAAATAAAGCGTAAACGATGGTTGATGTGCAGCGGAAAACTTTGAGTCTATACGGTATAAAGGTTCTCTCCTTTTCAGCAAAAAATTTTCAATCACAACACTCGTATTCTTGTCCGACTTTAAATTTGCTTTCAATTAGTAATAATACACAGTATAAAGCATAAGAAACATATCATCGTTTGATAAATCGTTATTTTTTTCAGGGAGTTTTTATGAAAAAGAAATCAGCATTGACAGGGAATAGCATTTTTTGCGCAATTTTTCAAAATCGTGCGGCACTCTTCCACGCCCATACTAATCGAACACTCGCTTCTAATATTCAATCTAACAGGGAACAAAGTAGCCTTGCTCAAATTGGACTTTGCAGCAACATCACTTTTTAAGCAAGAATAATTTTCCACAAAAAACAATTTTCATTCTATTCTATTCTATTCTATTCTATTCTATTCTATTTTTAACAGGGATTTCATTATGAAACAGACCAATAATAATTTAATAAACGGAACAACAGTTCGTCATTCTTTCACACATACAATCTCCACGCGAGTGTTTGCAATGCTGGCAATGATGGTGTTGCTTGTGTTTGCGGGTGAAATGGGGTGGGCTGCAACGTATTATTCTCAAGGAAGTGTTACCCCTAGTATGCTTGCAAATTGGAATACAGTTCGTGCAGGAGGTGGTAGTTCTCCAGCTAACTTTACTGCGGGTGATATATTCGTTATACAGAGCCCTCATACGATGACTACGACTGCCGCATGGTCAATTTCAGGCACTGGTTCAAAACTGTGGATTGAAAATGGTGGTACGTTGGTAGCTGCTTCTGGTTTTGCTGTTACAGTAGCATCTGCAACGACTTTCCAGATAGATGGTGGAGGAACGTATAAACATCAAAATACAAATGCTTATGGTACTACAATATTACAAGGTACTGAATCATTTGCTGCAACAAGTAATTTTGAAATCAATAATTCTAATACGACTGGACCTTCAGGAATATCAAGCCCTGGTTTTGGAAATTTAACAATTAATTTTACAGCAGACCCAACAGGGAATGTTAATTGTGCCGGTGCATTTACTGCTATCCAAGGCAATCTAACTATACAGAACACCGACGTGAGGCAGTTTATTTTGACTGGAGCTACCGCGTTGACTTTAACCATTGGTGGTGACCTAATAATTTCAGGAGGAACTTTAGATTTTTCTAATGGTGGTACTAATAACAGAACTTATATCACTACTGTCCCGTTAAGGAAACATTCTATTAAAAAGATTCGATTATATATGAAAATCCGAAGTTTTTTGAAATGGGGATTTCAAATCGATTTTAAAATTGTAGCCTAAAAATTACTGACACTAAATAGTTTACAAGATTAGTACCGTTATAAACAAGTCAGTATTGAGTTGCCATCATCA
>JAGXRH010000090.1 GCA_018335975.1 Ignavibacteriales bacterium | reverse complement strand
CACGAAAAGTCCCGCTCGTGAGTACCATCGTAACTGTATTTTCGCCGCCATCATTTATCCTGTAACGCAAAAGTGCTTCGGCAACACCACCATCGTCTGTAATTTGAGAATACACAGTGTCATTCGCACCTGCTTGAGGAATGTATGGGAGACGTGAAACGCTTACAATCACCGGTGGGAAGTTTACTGATGGTAACGTTTGTCCCGGGTTTCGTGCCGCAGGTGATTTTGATGTAGAAAGTTTATTTACCTGCCAACCAATTTGCCCGTTATCATTATTCAATCCGTTACTTGAACTATTCGTAAAGTAGGTTACTGTTCCTCCCGTCCCCGCACTCAAATTATTACTCCAAACTGCATCGGGGTAATTGCTTTGAACAGTGTTGTTTCCCGTTGCAATGAAATCAAGCGTTGTTGCGTCTGAGGCATCATTGGTAAGAAGAACAATATTTTCATTCTGCGATATATCCATTCGTCCACTTGCAATAAGAACTCCCCCGGGCAGTCCTCCGGAAAATAATACCATTTTACCATCGGCGTAATTTGTATCCTGTTCAAATAAATTTCCGTTGGGAAGAGGAGTTTCTAGTACACAAACAATGATAGTTCCCAGTGGGATGTTTGTTAAATATGAAGAGTTGGGAAATGTCAAATGCCCCTCTGTTGTGCTTCCTGCTCCTCCCTTCGTATCCACATCCGAGAGACGGATATTTCGTAGGTCAGCATCTTGTTTCAGAACGACGATTTCGACAAACTCTTTCCCTTCACTTGATACAGGATTGAGATACCACTCATTAATTATAATATCGTTCTGGATAAGTTGCGAAGGGCTTTTTCCTGAGAAAATAAAAATGAATGAAAGTATTAAAACTACCGATTGTAAAAACTTACGAGCCATAAAATCTCCGTGGAGTACGTTGAAAAAAATGTATTGATGTGAAATAGGACGGTTTCCGAGTCCTGTTTGAATAGAATAATGAAATTTGAGCGTGAAAAATTACTTTTTTTTAGTGGAAGTACAAAACAAAATGGAATAAAAGTTGAGTCGGTTGGATTTACTCTTGGGGAACAATTTCGCTCAAGAGGAGTGTCATCAGTACTTGTTTATCAGTACCTGCAGATTTCAACTTCGCATCCGTCTGAAGAAAAAGTGAAAGCGAGCGGTGTAATTCCCTGTCCGAAAAACCTTTATCACCCGTTGGTTTTCTCCAACGAAGTTGATTCATCAAAAAAATAGATAACCGAGCGAGTAAACCAACTTCTTCTTCTCCCTTTTCAATTGACTTATATAATATCTCAAGCGCGCCGGGGTAGTTGCGTTGCATAAAGGATTTCCATAAATCATCGAAATCGTAAACTTTCGAAAACCCTACAACTCCTTTAACATCATCGGCGGAAATAACAGTTCGCTCTCCGACAAAGGAAAGTATTTTTTCGACTGCGTTCGTTAATTCGTTGAGTGAGTTTCCAACGGAGGTGAGGATTTTCAGAGATACCTCCCGTGATATCGTAAGCTGACGGCGGGAGAATTCGTTTCCTAACCACAATAGCGCTTGGTCATCGCTCAAAGGTACGCAAGGAACCATTACCGCAACGGTTGAAAGTTTTTTATACAATTCGGACTTAAGGTCGAGTTTTGGAATCTCAAGCGTCAACACGGTCGAAGAAGCAGGCGTTCGAAGATAGGAGAATAATTTTTCTTCGCTCTCTTTTTTCCTTCCCAATTCAAAATTTTTTACGATGACAATTCGCCGTGTCATGTTACCGTCATCGAACGAGAGCATATTCATCGGCACTTGTTTTGCGCACGAAAGAATCCGGTCGAGCGGTGTTTCATTACCCTGCAGAACATCGAGATTGAATACGCGGGTTGATTCATCCGTCGCGTTGTTGACCACTTCCATTATAAATTGCTGCCGGAGAAAATGTTCCTCACCATAAATGATATACACCGGAGAAAACTTTTTTTTCGTAAGCGTTTCAAAAATTCGTTCAAATGGCAACGAGAAAAATGTTTCCCCTGTTCCTGCCGGTGTGATTACTGATTTTGATTTTTTCATAGACTCGTACCGTTATCTACTTCGCGGAATTGTAATTTGCACTCCCTCCACACTCCACCGCGCACGAACTTTCAACGTATCTGAACTTTCTGTAAAAATTTCTGATGGATGAAATGGAAATGATTTCCCGTACGAATATTTTTTATTTCCATCATCATCGCGAAATGTAGAAAGAACATATTTTCCTTGAACAAGATTATCGAACTCGAATTCATTCTTTTCATTCACTTCTACTTGCTGAATATAATTTCTTCGTTCAATGTTTTTTACTGACACAAAATAGTGAGCAGAATCATTTTCACCAGCAATAACTTTTCCTTTCAAAATTCCGAAATCCTTTTCGTCAACTGTTTTGAAATGGCGAACAAGAATCGAATCATTAAAATGCAAACCGTTTTTATCTTCAACAGAATCGAGAATAATAGAAAGCGTGTACCAATTTACGCTTTTCAATTTTTCGTTTGGTGAAATGGAAACTACGCGTGGTGTTCTCATTTCTAAATTAAATGGAACTTTTTTTCTTGTTGAATCTTCAAGATGAAATGTGGTTTGAATTTTTTTTTGGTTGATTGATTCGTTGAACACACAAAGAATGTTCGGTTGAAGCTCAATTCCGCGAATACTATCTGCAATAATGGGAGAAAGGGAAACAATACTTGGAGGAATTGTATCAACTGGATTTGCTGAAGTGAACGAAGCAGTGTCTTGTGTTTCATTAATTACATTTCCCGAAGTGTCAAATATTTCCGAAACTATAACATTGTAAAGTTCGTTCAAAGTTTGTTCTTGAGTTTCCAGAAATATTTTTTTTAGCGAAGGAATATCTGGAAAAATATTCCTCACGATTAATTCTCGATGTTGAATGTTTATAATTTGAAATTTTCCATTCGCCAATCGAGTGGTATCAATCGGCTCGCTGAAATTCAATTCGATTTCTGTCGAAGAAACTGCATTGGCAGAAAGTAAAAATGGTTTCGTTTCATCTTCTTTCGATAAACGGAATTGAACATCCTTTACAGAATCTTCAAGAAAAACATCATTCGTGAGAACACCAATTTCATTGGATGAAACATCGTACAAAAGATTTCGCTCATCATCCCTAACTGCAAACAAACGATATGTTGCTTTTGCCAAATGGTCGAGCGTAAATGTTCCGTCGTTTCCCGTTTGCGAAATGTAATCGGGAGAAATTTTTTGAGGAGAAAGCGTATCGAAAGAATAATTGCGATTGGAGTATGCAAAAATCATCACGCCGCTCGGCTTATCATCAAAAACTTTCCCGGAAATTTTTCCCGAATCAATCGCGCTGCCTGTAGAAAAGGCAAGCGAAAATGTTTCTTTCAATTTATTTCTCTCGCGAAAATCGGCAGCATCAGTTCCAATTGTAATAACATACGTTGTGTTTTCTTTCAACGGATTTGAAAAAGAAACATCTACCTCTTCACCGCTCCAATTATATTCCAACTTTCCCAAACTCGGCGAAACAAACATTGCATTCTCCACAGATTGCTTGTTCATATATTCGCTGAACGAAATCGAAAAATGATTGTCGGAAAAATTAAGAGTGCTCGGTTGTGGAAATGTTTCGAGAATCGCCGGAGGAATTGTATCCGGCGGACCGCCAGAGGGAGGATAAATTCCTGCGCAGCGAAATGCAATAATGCAAAGAAGCGAAAAGAGAAAAAGAAAAGGTATATTCCGAAAATTCATTGGAAAAATTTTCGAGAATATACCAATATTTGATGGAGAGAATTTACCGCGAAGAAATTTGGTTGCTGTCTTTTGCATACGCTAAAACATACAACAAAATCGCTTGCGCTTCATCATCCTTTATTTTTGCTTTTGTTTTCATATCGGGAATGTCTTGTTCCCATTGTGCAGAAGTGAAATCGGAAGGATTTTTTAGCGTGTGACAACCGGAACACTTCCGCACATACAATTCTCTTCCACGAAGCAAATCAGAAAGTTTTGTGTTGGGAAAATTTTTGGACATAGCAACTACATCTTTTTCTTGTGGGATGGGAATCGTCGTTCCACACGCGCTTATGTAAGCGCTGATTGCTACGAAAAGAAATGCGAGAAAAACTTTCTTCATTTTTTAAAGGTGAAATGAAAACAATAACCTCGCCTGAATTTTTTCGTATTCGCTCATATCGAGTTTTTTCGGCGCTCTTTCTTTAAATGATGCAACTTGCGGGAGAATCGTAAATGTTGCCCACCACGTTTCGGCATTATACGAAACAACGGGACCGAAGAACAATGCAGAATGTTCCACTTCTCCTTCTTTTATTACGTTATGTTGTCTCGCTTCAACGCCAAAGGCAAAATTACTGGTAAGAGAATGTGCAATGCCTAAATCGAATTCCATTTTTACTTCCGATTCAGTCTCCTCTTCGCCGTCATCCTCAATTTCTGTTTCCCATTCGCTTTCTGCTACAGCGTTGAAAGCAAAAAGTGTTTTTCCGATTTGTTTATCGAACAGCAGCTTCGCCTCAAGTTCGAACTCATCGAGTCCGATTGTTGCTTCGCCGTACAAACCAAAACCAATCGGGTCAGCAACAGGGTCGGAAAATTTCAATTTCCATTCATTGGAAATACTCATCGAATAATCTTTTTGCAAAGAATATTTTTGCTCACTCGAATCATTGTTAAACGGAGACCACGATTGTTTCGAAAATGCTTTTTGAGAATAGTTCAAATAGAATGCTGTCTGAACATTGGTAGCAACACCAACTTCAAACTCGATACGTTGGTCAATACGTTTAAAGTAATCTGCTTTCCCGGAACGAATGGTATTCCAAATTTCTAACTCGCGTGCACCGGGAGGCAACACTCCCGTTTCGTACGTGTAGGAAAATTTTCGTTCGTTTGCAAACATTATTGTGGATAAAAAAGTAATTGTAATTATGGTTGAAAATATTTTTTGAATAGACATATTTGTTTCTTGGTTTAATTATTGATAAATATTCGTCGTCAACCATTTGTGAAACTTTGTCTTTTCGTATATTCATCGCCGAAAAGGTACGTTGCACATCGTTGCGACGTTGTTAAAAAAACTCTAAGTATTTTCCTTTTCATTTTGAGTGTGTTGTAAATTCTTGCCGGAAAAGCAACACACTCTTTTTATTTACAATTTTGATTGAAGGTTTCTCATATTTAAAACAGTTGATTCACTTATCGAACATCCGCAACCATTTTCGCAATTATTTTTTGTGTTGCGATGCTTTCGTAAATACTTAATTACAAAAAGCGTGCCAGTCGCAGCAACAATGGAGAGAGATAATATTTCCTGCCAATTCATAGACAATTAAAAATGAAAAGTTAAAAATTAAAAAAGGAATTGAATACTACTTCAACTGATTCAATTTTCTTCTTTAATACAACACTCCAACGTTCCATTACTCCCCTCCCCAAACTTCAGAATCCTAATGATATTCCAACACGATACACAAAAAAAGTAACAACGTAAGCAAGCACAGTCATATAACCGAATTGCACCGCAGGCCATTTCCATCCATTTGTTTCGCGTTTTGTTACGGCGATTGTGGACATACATTGCATTGAGAGAACGTAGTAAATCATCAAACACAATGCAACAAGCGGAGTGAATATTTTTTTCCCTGTCGTAGTATCAACATCGTTCTGCAATTTTTCAATCAACGTCGAACTCTTTCCCGATTGCGAATCCTCGATATTATACATTGTTCCCATCGTGCTTACGAAAACTTCCCGTTGCAATAACGAACCAATCAAACCAACACCGATTTTCCAATTAAAACCGAGCGGCTTGATAATCGGCTCAATAAATTTTCCTGCACGTCCTGCAAAACTGTTTTCCAATCGTTGCGATGGAGTAGCGTTTTCCATTTTCGGATAAGTTGCGAGAAACCACAGAATAATCGAAACGCCGAGAATGATTGTACCGGCGCGACTTAAAAAATGCACTGCGCGTTCCCACATATAAATCGCTACCGTCTTCATTGATGGTTTTCGATACGGCGGTAATTCCATCAAGAAAATCGAAGGCGCGCTTTTTAAAAAAGTTTTCTTGAAAAATGTTGCAACAGAAAGTGCCGCAACGATTCCGATAATATACATTGCAAACATTATAAGCGCGGGAAGAGAAAATATTCCGACGATAATATTTGGAATAAACGTTGCAATCATCAATGTATAAACCGGAAGTCGTGCGCTACAACTCATCAACGGCGCAACGAGAATTGTTGCAATTCTGTTTTTGCGATTTTCAATTGTTCGCGTTGCCATAATTCCGGGAATTGCACACGCAAATGAACTGAGTAATGGAATAAAAGATTTTCCGTGCAATCCGAACTTCGACATCAGTTTGTCCATAATAAATGCCGCACGCGCCATATATCCTGTGTCTTCGAGCAACCCGAGAAATAAAAAGAGAAGTAAAATTTGCGGAAGAAACATTACCACTGCGCCTACTCCGGCAAGCGCGCCGTTCACTATTAAATCTTGAAAATCTCCGCGTGGAATGATTGCAGAAATACTTTCTCCGAGAAAATTTATTCCGCTTGCGATTAACTCCATTGGATAATTTGCCCACGTAAAAATTGCGTGAAACATAAATCCCATCAGCGTGAGGAAAACGGCAAATCCCCAAATTTTGTGCGTGAAAATTTTATCGAGTTTATCACTGAGTGATTGCGAAACTGTTTCAACGTGAAGAACTTGGCTGCACACCGACTGAATCCACGAATAACGCGATTCGATTGCTACTGCGCGTCTATCAATGCCAAGTTTATCAAATGTTTGGAAATGTGTTTCTAATTTTGTTCGAATATTATTATCGAGCGAACCATTTCCGTTCGTGTGCAAATCATCAGAAGAAAGCAAACGGAGCGTTTCAAAAAATGCTTTCGGGAATTCGTATTGATATGCTTGTTTGAGAAGTTGTTGGATTTCTGTTGTTGCATCTTCAACACGTTCCGGCATTTTCCATTTTCGTTCCGTTTGTTTTGAAGTGGAAAGTTGCGGAATTGCAAAGAGAAGTTTATCGAGTCCGGTTTTTCGCGGGGCATTGATTTTGACAACCGGAACACCAAGAAGTTGTGAAAGTTTTTGAGCATCAACTTTTATTCCCATCTGCTCAGCTGAATCAACCATCGTGAGCGCTACAATTACGGGAATGTGCAAGTCAATTATTTGTGAGGCAAGAAAAAGATTGCGTTCGAGATTGCTTGCATCAACAACGCAAATTACTGCTTGCGGTTTTTCTGCAAGTTCTGTTTTTCCTTGGTCGCCGTGGTGACCAAGAAGTATATCTGCCGCAATTTTTTCGTCAGGAGAACGTGAAATTAAACTATAAGTGCCGGGTAAATCAAGGAGAGTAATTTCTGTTGAGCCAAGAGAAAATGTTCCTTCTTTTTTTTCAACCGTAACGCCGGAATAATTTCCCACTCGTTGTTTCATTCCCGTAAGCGCGTTGAAGAGCGTTGTTTTTCCGCAATTCGGATTTCCTACCAGCGCAATATAACGAGGGATTGTTGTAGTATCAGTTTTTTTTTCTTGTGTATTCACTTGTCTTCGCAATGAACAAGAATGTGTTCCGCTTCTTTTTTCCGAAGTGAAAGACGGTAGCCGCGAACATTGATTTCTATCGGGTCGCCGAGCGGAGCAAACCGTTCAATGGAAATTTTTGTCCCACGAATAATTCCCATTTCCATCAATCGTTGTCGAAGTGACGAATCCGCGCCGTTGAGTTGGCTGACTTTTCCTCCTTCGCCGATTGCTAATGTGCTGAGTGAAACTTCACGCATAAATATTTTCGTGATGAACAACAATTTGCTTTGCAAGCATATCGTTGATTCCAATTCTGCTGTTACACACGAGACAAATTAATCCATTTCCTCCCTTGGAAACGCATTTCACTTTCGCATTTTCGCAAAATCCCATTTCGCGTAATCGTTCGCTAAGTTGTGGCTCAGATGTGAGTCGTTGCACAAACACTTCGGCTCCGGAAGGAATATCAAAGAGAGTTTTTTCTGAAAATTGTGTTTGCATAGTTCAAAAATATGTTCTTGTTTAGATTTAGTCTAAATAAATATAAGAGAATTTTGAAAACGAAGCAAGTTTAAAACAAAAAACCTTCAATCGAGAATGTGATTGAAGGTTTGGGATTTTATGACACCCTACGAATTATTTTTCTTTTTGGCACTTTGAACAATAGCCAAAAATTTGCAACATAGAGTTTTGTGTTTCACAAATTTCTTTTTGTGTTAATTATTTATACATATCGTGGTCTCCGACATCTAAAAATATCACATCGTCTCCATCAAACTCAAACAGAACACGGTACCGTTCATCAATGGAAAAACTCCACAAGTCTTTTAACTTGCCATGGAGTTTATGCGTTTTCAAACGAGTATCAAATGGGTTATTGCGAAACATAATTTCCCGACGTTCTGCTTTCTTTTTTATTTCGAGTGAAAGTTTTCGGTACGATGCGTGAAACTTCGGATAGAAATGAATAGTCACTTTATCGCAAATCTTTGAGAGAGTGAAGTAGAGAAAGTTTACCTGCTTTCTTCATTTTTTTGGCTTCACGCGACCAGCGGAGTACTTCATCCTCTCCACTATTGTCTTTCAAAAGCAGTTCAAGTATTTTTTTTGGTATGATGACTAATTCTTCCTTCCCGGTCATTGCTTTTGGTATGGTTACAAACGTTGTTTCTTGCATAAAATATTGTTTCAATTAAATTCGGAGGTTAAACATTCACAGGATTATATATTGGATATTCTCATTTCGGTTTTTGACATTTCTCGCAATAGCCAAAAATCTGCAGCGTAGAATTTTGTGGTTGAAAACTATGCGTTTCACAAATATCCTTTTGAATCTTCTCCAACTTCGGCGCAACAAACTCAATAATATCGCCGCAGCCAATGCAAATCAAATGGTCATGACGGGGACGACCGAATGCCCGTTCGTACCGGGAATGTTTTTCATCGAAACGATATTTTGAGAGTAATCCACACGCAATCAACACGTCGAGAGTGTTATACACGGTTGCACGGGATATTTTTGATTTCTTAGAACGCATAACGCTGAACAGTTCATCGGCATCAAAATGTCCGTCGAAATTCATCGCGGCATTCAACACTTCATATCGTTCAGGTGTTATACGTAATTTTTTTTCGTGTACGTACTCTTCGAATATTTTTTTAGCGCCCTCAATATCCACAACGATGTGCCTCTACAAACAGGAAAAGTTATCGAATCGGCTTTCCATCAACGTCGCGATATTCAATTTCACCCAACCGGAGAGAAAGAATGCCATCCTTTATAACCGTGAGGTCACCAACAACGACGACAGCCATCTTTTCTGTATCAAGATATTTCTTAGAGACTTTTTCCACGTCGCTGAGGGAAATTTTCTCAATGTTGGTGAGGTAGTTTTCGAAATAATTTTCGGGCAATCCATACAGAATAATGCTCTGTAACCCACCGGCGATTTGACTTGGCGTTTCAAATCCTAATGCAAAACCGCCAATGAGTCCTTTCTTTACAAACGAGAGTTCGTCAACCGTCATTCCTTCTGCATACATCTTGTTCAGTTCGTACATAAATTCGATGAGTGAACTATCGGTTTTCGCAGTCGTTACCCCAGCAGATGCTGAAAAAGGTCCAGTACCTTTCAAAAAAGAAAATCCGGAACGTGCGCCGTAGGTATAACCGTGTTTCTCGCGTAAATTCATATTGATACGACTTGCAAACTGTCCCCCAAGCATTCTGTTCATCACCATTACGGGGAAATAATCCGGCGTACTTCGTGCAAGCGCAGGATACCCAATGCGAATTTCCGACTGTGCCGCGCCCGGTTTATCAATTAAGTACACCACACGTTTTGAAATCGGCTGCACTTCCGGTATGGTGATTGCCGTGGCATCCTGTTTCTTCCAATTTGCAAACGAGGTTTCGAGTTTTGATGAAACTTCTTTTAACGAAACATCGCCAACAATAACCAGCGTGGCATTGTTCGGGCGATAATATGTTCGATAAAAATTTTCACAATCATCCACCGTCATTTCATTCAATGAGGTTTCATTTCCCGTAACGTTATTTCCGTACGGATGTTGTGAACCGTAGAGAATAAAATTGAATGAATTATTAGCAATTGCCGGGGGTTGGTCGCGCTGCTGCATAAGCGAAGTTAATCGTTGTTTCCTCAATCGCTGAAATTCTTTGTCCGGAAATGAGGGATTCATCAATACATCAGCATAAATATTCAACGCTTTATCAAAATGTTTGGTAAGGGTGGAAAGTGAAGCGAAAGAACCATCAACACTCGATGATACGCCCATTGAGGCTCCGATGGATTCGAGTTCATCCGCAATTTGTAATGCGTCGCGTGTTCGTGTTCCTTCATCCAACATATCTGCCGTCATTGCTGCTAATCCTGATTGACTTAAATCGTGGTCGGAACCGGATTGAATCACCAAATTGAGCGCAACGGTCGGCAACTCATGATGCTCCACCAGCCAGATGTTTAGACCGTTTGTTAATTTGGCTTTTTGAATTTTCGGTAATTTTATTTTCGGCGCTACCTGTCCCATTGGACGTTTTGTCCTGTCAAGTTCTTTTGTTAGAACATTTGAGGCAGAACAAACAGAAAATAAAATTATGGTAACAAAAAGAATCTTGTATCGGGACACGAGGTTATTCATTTTAAATTTTTTCGTTTGAACGGTAAATTGTTTCATTGTTAATTTCCTTTCCATTGAAGAGAATTTGTTGCGGCTAAATTTGTTTTTCCTTCGGGAACAATGCTTAAAACAATTTTCTTCGCTGTGAGATATTTTTTGGCTACGGCGAGAATTTCTCCCGCTGTTATTCCTTTGAATCGTTCCAGTTCTTTATTGATATTTCCGGGGTCGCCTGTGTAGGTATAGTAGGAAGCGAGTTGATTTGCTTTTCCCAACACAGTGGATAATCCGTTGACGAGTTGCGCCTCTTTTTGGGTTAACGCGTTGTCTATTTCTTTTTGTGTAACACCATTGTTCAGTAACTCATCCAGAACTTCGTTCACTGCGGTTTCCATTTCGGCAAGCGTCTTTTCCGGCTTTGCAGTTACCTGTAATTCCAACTGACCGGCAATTTCCATTCCGCCTTGAAAAGCAAAAGCAGATTGCGCTATTTGTTTTTCATACACCAATGATTTATACAAACGTGAGGTTTTCCCCGCACTCAATATATCCGTGAGAACATCCAACACGGCATCCTCACGAGTATTCATCGGAGCCGAAACCCAAGAAAGATACAATCGCGGTAATTTAACTTTATCTTCAAATACCATTCTCTTGTCCTCGGAAAGTGAAACAGGCTTCAACCTCGGTCGGTCAAAATCTTTTCCGCGGGAAAATTCTCCGAAATATTTTTCAACCCAATCCTTCGTTTGTTTTTTTTCAAAATCACCGGCTATTACGAGACAGGCGTTATTGGGAGCGTAATACGTCTTAAAAAAATCCTGAACATCATCCATTGCTGCCGCACTTAAATCCTCCATATAGCCAATCACCGGCCAATGGTATGGGTGTTCCGCAGGAAACATTGCGGCTGAAATTTTTTCACTCGAAGTTCCGTACGGCTGATTGTCATAACTCTGGCGCCGTTCATTTTTCACCACATCCCGTTGATTGTCGAGTTTTGTTTGCGTCATTGCAGGAAGGAGAAATCCCATTCTGTCCGATTCGAGATACAACGCCAACTCAAGATAATTACTCGGGACCACTTCAAAATAATTCGTGCGGTCTTCATTGGTCGTTCCATTAATATTCGCGCCGACTTCCTGCAACATCTTAAAATGCTCATCATCGCCGACATTTGCTGAACCTTGAAACATCATATGTTCAAACAAATGCGCGAATCCGGTGCGCTTTGGTTTTTCGTTCTTTGAACCGACATGATACATTACCATCACAGCGGCTACGGGGGCAGAGCGGTCTTCGTGAAGAATCACCGTCATACCGTTCTTCAATGTATATTGTTCAAAAGCAATTTCCATCTTCTCTGCCGAAACGGAAAACGTGCAACAGAAAATGACAAAAAAGAGCAAGCGGTTTATTTTATCCATAGTTTATTCCTAAAAAAATAGTTTTTTGATTTTTTGCGGGCAGAAGTTAGAAATTTTACCAATAAAAAAAAAACGAAAGGCGACTTCGTTTTGGAAATCGCCTTTGCAACTTATTCAGAACATCGAACACTATTATTTTTTTTCTTCATCTTTTTTTATTGCGAGTAATTCACTTTTCTGCTTTAATACATTTTGCATCATCCATTTTGACACTTGAAACACTTGCGATGAAGTGGATGTGCGAACGTAATATTTCATCGAATCACTTTCCACCGGATAAAACATCAATGCAGTTTCTTCCATTCCGGCAGTAGAATTACTTTTCACTTTTACTGAACCAAGCATTTCGGAAAACGTTACGTTGCTATCAATGAATTCGTCGCAACGAAAATTAGAAAGCGAACCGAGCAAGGAATTCACTTTATTATTATCTGCTGAATCACCATTCACCATCCACTGCGAGCTGTCTTTTATCAGCATAAATTCCTCCGGCGAAGAAGTTTTCTTCTTTTCATCTTTCACCATTGAAGAAATCGAAATTTCTTTTATTGAATCACGCTCTGCTTTGTAAATCGTTCTGTCGCGCCAATCCTTGACACTTTTATTCAACGAATACGAATCAAATCCTTCAGCGAGATACACATCGTCTTTATTCGGAATGCGAACATAGACTTCGGAATACGTTGGTCCGGATTTTCCAATAATAAACGTCGTCGCTTTTCCATTCTTCTCCGTAATTGTGAGTTGCGTTCCGCTGGAATCAACTTGGAATTGCGATTGCTTTTCAACATTACTCGAAATGAGAGAAGATATTTTGAACTTCGCCGCGCCATCAACAATTCTCTGCGCAGAAGGAGCATCTGCGGGATAATTCACCGGCGAAGTAATTTTCCATTTGCCGTCAACATTTTCCAAAGTTACAGACTTGTTTTCTTCACTGTGTTTGATTTCAATTTTCGTAATCGCCGCCGAATCGAATTTTATGTTCACGTTTTCCAGCGAGTACGTCGCTTCACGTTCACCGCTCGGCATTAAATAGAGAAGTGTGATTGCAAATAAAATTACAAAAGCGACAATGAGTAAAAGGTTAGATTTTTTCATAGATGAAAAGTAGTTGAGATATTGAGTAGATGAGTAGTTGAGATTTTTTTAATTGCTCATTCCTAATTCTTCATTGTTCATTGAACTATGCTGCCATTTCCAATCGTTTTCTGCGCAGAACTTTCATTCTCCATCGAGCGATTCCAAAAAGAATGACAAACAACGGAGGAACAGCGAGGTTCAGCGATTTCACAAGCGTTTTGGTTCCCGCTTCAACTTCATCGAGCGGTTTATCAGCAGTTACACGACCGCGAATTGTGGTTAAGCCAACGTCGTCAATGAGCCAATCAACAAGATTTCCTGCAAACAAAGCATTTGTTGCGCTTCCGCCGGTTTCATTCACAACAAAATCTCCGTCGCCGACGACGACAATTCTTGATTTCGAACTTGAAGTAACTTTCTGTGAGAAATCAATTTTGCCTTGTGTTGTGGAGTCAAGTTCCGGATTGTTCGCATCAAACGCGCTTGTCAAATTTCCTTCGATAGTAACAGCAAGCGGCAAATGCGGCTCTTTGAACATATCCTGTGTGAACTGCATATTCGGGTTGATGGGAAAAACATTTTGCATTCGTCCGCTTTGATTTGAAGAAGAAAGCAACACATCGAGGGATAGATTTTTTTTCGCGGCAAGTGACGTATCAATCGAACTGACAAAATAAAATAATACCGGTTGTAAGTTTTTTACGAGAATATTTTCCGGATTAAATTCCGATGCAACGGGCAAATAGGGAAACGGAACTTGTGTATTGAATACCATAAATCCCGCTTGTTGTTGCACAGTAATATTTGCACAACGTCCATCGCGAACCATATCGGTATTCACGCGCACGCCGTAACTCTCCAGCAACTTATCCAAATTCACATCGAGCGCTTGACCGAATTGCTGTTGCAGATTTGCCGTAACTTTATTCACAAAGAAAGCAACCTTTCCACCTTTCATTATGTATTGGTCGAGCAAATACAATTCCCAATCCTGCAGTTTTGTTTTTGGTCCGATAACAAGCAACGCAGAAATATCTTCAGGAATTGATGTTCCGCTTGCAAGTGAAACACTTTGCACTTCGTATTGTTGCGAAAGAAGTTGATTGAGTTCTTTTATTTTATCGGTCGTCGGTTCATCGTGACCGGAAAGAATGCCGACTTTCTTTTGCTCCGTCTGCGTTAACTTTTTGATGTTGAGCGAAATGTCGTATTCCAATTGGTCAAGTTTTTGAATCACGGGAATCGCTTCTTTCTTATCGCCGTACAAAAACACAACTCCCATCAATGCTTTTTCTATTTGCATTTTGTCTTCCTTTACCACTTGCACCTGCACTTCGGGAATGCCGTACTTCTGCGCTTCTTTCACCACGTCCTCTTTTCCCGACGGGTCAATAATTTCGTACTGAAAATTTCCGTGAGAGTACGCACGGTATTCATCGAGTTGGTCTTTCAGATAACGGCGATGATTATTATACGGCGAAGGCAACCCGTCGGTAAAATATGCTTTGGCGATGAACTTGTCGTCCAAATTTTTCACCAGATTTTTACTCGCATCGGAAAGTGTGTACGCTTTGCTTTCCGTTAAATCGAACCGCGAAAAAATGCGAATGGAAATAATGTTGATAAAAATGAGTATGCCGACAATCAAGGCAACTCGCATTAAGGTTTGATTTTTTGTGTTCATAAGTTCGTTTTAAATACGTTATATCTAAAAAAATTATACGAAATGATATGTTCCGTTTTCGTTTTGCACTAATTGTGAATGAAGAATAATCGCAGCCTCTTGAAGTGCATCAGAATACACCTTCTTTTTTTCTTCAAACGTCTTACCTTTGATTTCTTGATAGACTTGTTCTTTCCAATCCCACACTTCTTCAAGCGAATGGGAAATTTCTTTTGTTCTAATTTTCGTTTTCATACATCAATTCTAAAGGTGTTAATAAATCTAATGGATAAAAATATCCTTCACGTTCATTAATAAATTTGATTTTTAATTTCTTGTTGATATTAGCAAGGTGCTTAAAATTCCATGAGAGTAGGACATCCATTTGTTGCACCGTTGAAATTCCGATATGTTGTGCATCTTCAATCTTGTTTTCCGGAATAACTTTTCCTGCAATGTAAACATTTGCTAATCGTTCTCCTTCTTTATCCAGTTGTAACATTTCCAAGTTGTAATCTCTGATAACAGAAAGTAACTTTTCACGTTTGGTTAAATCTTGTGTTTTCAGAATTTCTTTCACAACAACATCAGAAACAAAAACCTCATAAACTTTTTGTCGAACGTAATTTTCAAAAAAATCTACTGTTACTTTCTTAAAATCCGGAGCATCCTCCGCAAAAAGAAAATTGATAATGGAAGTATCGAGGTAAACTTTTTGACGTTTCATTACAGTTTATTCGCTACTACTCCAACTCGCGTTAAGGTTTGATTTTTTGTGTTCATAGTTGAGTTTGTTTCAATCTAAAATTTGAAATCTAAAATCTAAAATAGAATTACCATTTTCTCTTTTCCAACATCACGGTTCCAACTAACAGCGCAAGTCCCATCATTGAAAAATAATAAACTAAATCCCGCGTGTCAATTACTCCGCGAGCAATGTTCGAGAAATGATAATCAACGCCGAGATATTCTAAAATCGTTGCAATGTCACCGGGGAAATAGACAAGAATTTTGTCGAGAATAAACAGCACAAACACAATCAGAAAACTGACGATGAATGCAATGATTTGATTTTCCGTAATTGACGAGCCGAGAACGCCGAGCGAAAGAAACACGCCGCCAACCAACATCAAACCGATATAACCGCCGATGATTGGTCCCATATCAATTTTTCCCAAAAATGAAATCGTGAGAAAATACACAAGCGTGGGAAGAAGCGTTGCGAAAAATAACATCCACGCCGCGAGAAATTTTCCGACAACGATTTCATATTCCATTATTGGTTTCGTTACAAGCAGTTCAAGTGTTCCCCCTTTTTTCTCTTCGGAAAGTAAACGCATCGTCATTGCGGGACCGAAAAAAAGAAGAAAGAACGGTGTCATTTCAAATACGGTTCGGAGCGACGCGACATTTGCAAGAAATAAACTGCTCGTAAAAAACCAACCGAGCAAACCGAGAAACACCACGCTCACGATGTATGCAACGGGCGAATCAAATAACGAGCGAAGTTCTCTGAAAAAAATGTGTTTAATATTTAGCATTAGTTTTTCTCCATAGTTAATTCGTGGAACACATCTTCGAGCGAGGTTTGTTCGCGGCGCAATTCGAGAAGTGATAAATTTTTCTGCACGCAAAATTGAAACATTTGTTTGCGAAGGTCAACATCTTTCGCCGCTGTAACTTTGAACATCAGTGATGAATCGAGTTCGTGCGTACATTCAACATTTTCAACGGTGGGAATTGTTTTCAGTTGCATCCGAATAATTTCCGGAGTTACGCCGTCTTCGCGTTCCACTTCCAAATACAAATGCTCGCTTCCTTGAAATTGCGATTGCAATTCTTTCGTTGTTCCGTTCGCAACAATTTTTCCGTTACTGATAATCAACGCTCTGTCGCACGTCGCTTCAACTTCGGGAAGAATGTGCGTGGAAAGCAAAACCGTTTTCGATTTTCCAACTTGACGAATAAGATTTCTGATTTCCACAATTTGATTCGGGTCAAGTCCGGAAGTCGGTTCATCGAGAATCATCACTTTCGGATCGTGAATCATCGCTTGCGCAAGTCCAACTCGTTGACGATAACCTTTAGAAAGTTGTCCAATGTCGAGATGTTTGACGGAAGAAAGTCCGCACATTCCAACCATCTCGCGAATACGATGTGGAATTTTTCCTTTCTCGACGTGTTGTAGTTGCGCGGCGAATTCAAGATAATCCAGCACGTTCATATCGAGATACAGTGGATTGTGTTCCGGCAAATATCCGATACTTTTTCGCACGTCCATTTGCTGTTCGTGAATATCGAAACCTTCGACTTTCGCCGTTCCGTTTGTTGAAGCGAGAAATCCCGTAATGATGCGCATCGTCGTTGTTTTTCCCGCTCCGTTGGGACCAAGAAATCCGACAATTTCTCCCGAATGCACATCAAACGAAATATCATCAACGGCTTTTTTCGTGCCGTATTGTTTCGTAAGATTTTGTACGTTAATTGACATAGAAAAATAAATTAAAAATGAAAAGTGAAAAATTAAAAATGAAAACTTTTATGCTTTGATTTTTTTGCGTTGCGTTGTTAGTGTTTTCTTTGCTGAGTATTTTACTATTTTTTCTGCAAAGATACGAAGTTGAGTATTCTGTGGTAAATACATCAAATAATTTGATATAAAAATTTCTTTCCCAAGTTGATTCGATGTTGGCGTTATGTTTCTCATTCCATACTTCAAATCCCAACTATGAATATGTGCAAAAGAAAAAAGTTCACGGATAAATTCTGAATCATCGTATGTAATTAACCATTGATGCTTGCAATTTTTCATTACTTCTGCAAATCTCTTGTGGTCAAATGATTTATGCAAGTTACCATTCTTTCCATACAAAGCGGATTTTGTTGCAGAAAAATATGGAGGGTCGAGAAAGAGAAAAACATTCTTTCCTTTTGCTTCAACAACATCTTGATAATCTAAGTTTGTAACTTTTGTATTCAACAGAATATGTTTCAACTGTTTTATTCTTTCTATACTCGAAAGCGTGAATCGTCCTTTGAATGCTTGCTCAGAATATCCGCCGGATTCGGTTGTTCCGGAAAATGATATGCGATTGAAAATAAAAAATGCGCTCGCTCTTTCCACATTATCAAAATCAGAAATATTTTCCACTAAGAATTTGTGCAATTTTTTCCCTTCCGAATATTCGCTTTTCCATTCTTCGATTTTCCCAACAACTTTGTCTATATCCTTTTGACTCATTTCCCAAAACTTGAACAAAGGTGAATACAAATCGTTTATCCAAAATTTTTTATCTGAAAATTTTTGCTTCAAATAAATAAATAGCGAACCACCGCCGACAAACGGCTCTCTGTATTCGTCAAATTGTGGAATCAAAGTAGAAATCAAGTCTATCGCTCTACTTTTTCCACCGGGATATCGTAATGGACTTTTAACCATTTTGTAAAACGACAGTAAAGTTATTTGCCTTCGCTTCGGAAAATAATTTTGTTACGAAACTCTTTTGTGCAGAATTGAATTTGTTTTTCACGAAGAAGGATTCGGATTCTGTAATTGAAGAATTGCTACTCATATTTCCTTTTAAAACTGTTGAAGTTAAATTTAAAACTGGAAGCGAACGCAATCGTTTCTTGTTCATTGCAACTTTTTGAAGATTACTGAATAAAATCATTTTCAATAATCCATCTTTGATATCGCTTTTACTCGGCAATAAAGATTTGTCCGAATGCTTTGATTCAATAAGTGAAATTTCGCTCCCCTTGATTTTCATTTCGTCAATTGTCAAAAAATATTTTCCACCCAAGTAATTCGTAATCGTTATTTTGGATTTAGTAAGCGTTTGTAAAGATTCCTTCGGTTGAGTTGTGTGAAATTCTCTATCTTGTGCTTGCTTCGCTTTCTTTCGAGAAGTTTCCATAAACGTTCTTACATCGCTTACCAATTGCTCTTTGAAATCATCTAATCCCTTTACGCCGTGTAATGTAACACCAAGATTCTTCTCAATGTGAGAATATGAACGTTTTGCCTTTTCAATTATATCAGAAAGATTGGAATTTATTTCGTTCAAGTTCCAATGCAACGCCGAACTATAATAACTACGAATCTCTTTTATCTTTTTCGCGATGAAATCGCTATCGAATTTTTGTTTGGTAATTTTATTTTTCTTCTTCGTATTTATTTCTGCTTTGCTGTAGTAAGCCAAGATTACGTACACGTCTAACAAACTCATTAATGAAATTGTATCCCATTGAATAAAATCTCTATCGCCGCCAAAACCTTCATCTTTGACAACCGGAATTATAGTAATCTTTTTTGAAAACGGTAACGTATTGTAAACTTTTTCATATGGATACGAACGAGTGCGTTTTGGTGAAACCCATTTACTTAATGCAAAACTGTCTTTCTTGTCTGAAACTACACAACACGTCGGAGAATTATTGATGTCAAAATCTTTGAAATCAATTTGCTGCAATTTTTTCTCTAACAGAATTTTGTACTCAATACCAGTAATTTCTGCCGTTATTTCCACGGAATTATTTTTCTTCTTTCTGAATCAATCGCTCAACAGAATCAGCATATTCTCTTGGAGTAATCAAATCCCCATTACCATCGTAAGTTTCGTCATCAAATTCGTCAACAACCCAGACAAATCGTTTGCCGTTTTCTTTCTCTATTTCTAATGGTACAAGATGTACTCCAGTAGAATAGAGTCTTGGTTCTTTTTCTGTAAAGGAAAAATTATCAAGTAATTGTTCTGTCTTTAAATTCATAAAACACTCACATCGCAAATCTCAAATCGCATATCAAACTAAATTTCCTCAAACTCTTTCTCTTTCATCCATCCGACTTTTCCATCGGCGAGTTTAATTTCGCGCCAATCACCGACTTTATCGAGAAGCCGCACTTTCAACCCTTTGTGGATAACAAAAGCATCGCCACTGTTATCGTCTGGCGTGGTTTTAATATTAACAACATCGGTGAGAACAACTGCATACTGTTGGGAAGTTCCCTCCGAGACACGAATAATAAAAATTGTTGCAACGATAACGACACTTCCTAAAAAAACGGCGTTAAAAATAAGAAACAGACGTTTTAAAAGAAAATTTCTGGTAAAAAGAAAAACAGAAACCGAAAGCAAGAGTGCAATAAAAAATCCAACGAGCATTGATGAAAGTTGGTTGAGCGAAAACCACGTTTTAACAACATTCCACCATTCTACATAAAACGGAAGCGGCATCGGTTCAACATTATCCGTTACGTACACGTTTGCAAGTTGGAGATTGACATTCACCGCTTCGTCTGTCGGTAAAAATATTTTCGCTCGTTCGTAATTCAAAATCGCGTGTGCGTAATCGCTTGTTTTGAAATATGCATTTCCCAAATTGAAATACAGTTCACCATTCTCTTCGTTTTTTTCCAACACTTTCTGATAGAGTTTTATTGCTTCAATAAATTTTCCTTGACGATATAATTCGTTTCCCTTTTGAAAAAGTTCATCGCTTGTTTGCGTAAAGAGCGGAGAGCATGGAGCAAAGAGCATGGAGAGAATACAAATGACGGTCGAAAGTAACTTTTTCCAATCTAAAATCTGAAATCTAAAATCTAAAATCTTCACACCACTTTCTCCAAACTCATTATCGTTTCTTTCGCTTCGTTGTATGTTCGTTCCATTTCCGTTTGAACATCAGTCGAAGGAGCGTAACGTGCAAACTCACACGTTTCAATAGTTTGTTTGAATTTCAATCGCACATCTTCCGCAACATTTTTTTCTGAAAGTTTCTGCTGAACATTCTCCATCGAAATTTCCGATTGCGGAATTGCAAATCTATCACCGATAAATCCCCATAACGTTCGCGAAACTTCCGCATAAAAATCTTCTTTCTTCTTTTCCGAAAGAAATTGATTGGCAACTTTCAAACGCTTCTCTGCAACTTTACTTGCTTTTCGCGCTTTGAGTGAGGTCAAATCTGCATTCATTCGTATTCTTCGTTGTTGCAACACTACGAATCCGATAAATCCGACAAACGGAACAACAAGTGAAAACAAAAACATCGGCGTTTGATAAAAATAAATTCCGCGCTGCGAAAAACTTCCGCTCGATGTTTTGATGAAACGAATATCTTGTTTCAACAACGCAACATTTTCTTTCGAGAGCGATGACAGATTTCCGGAATTCTGCTGCTCGCTTGCTAATCCGGTTACGTTCAATGTAAATTCCGGCGAACGCATTGTTACGTATTCTTTTTTCTTCGTGTCGAAATAGGTAAACTCGAACGGGTCAATTTTTTTCTTCCCAGGAAAACGCGGAATCATTATATACTCAAACGATTTTGTTCCTGAAACAATATCGCCTTTTCTATTAATGTCTTCATTCGATTTCGGGTCAAACTTTTGAAAATCATTTGGCAACACAACATTCGGCGATTCAATCAAGCGAACATTTCCAACACCGCTGATTTTTATTTTAAGCGAAACCGCTTCATTCGTTTGCACATCATCTTTCGTAACCTTCGCTTCCATTTTGAAACTTCCGACATTTCCTTTAAAACTTGTGGGCGGATTTGGGGGCAGTGGTAATACTTCAAGTTTTATTTTTTGACTTGCCGTTTTGTAATTCACATTCTGCACGTTACCGAAAAACGGGTCGTTGAAGAATTGGTCGAACGGATTATTCGATTGTCGTTTCGTTTGCACTTGCACAACACATTCAACTTCAAGTGGATTGATTTCGATTGTTCCGCTTTGAGTCGGAAAGAGAGCAGTTTTTTTCAACACACCAACGTTCCATTGTTTTCCTTCGTACACTTCGCGCACTAAATTTACTTGTTGCGCAATTTCCAAATCTTCTGTCCACGCATTTGGGATTGATGCTTGTTTGGAAAGTTGATAATTCACGATGTTCACTCGCGTGTATACTTTCCATGTTACCGTTACTTGTTCGCCTTGATAAATTTTTGTTCTATCAACAACTGCGCGTAAAAAAAGATTGTCGCCGATTTGTTGTTCAATGCTTCCTTGTTGTTGCTGTTTTTGATTTTGTTGTCTTTGTTGCTGTTGTGCGGCTTTCAAAACTTCAATGGCAATCGGTTGAGTTTGTAAATTTTTGCCGCCAACATTTATCGAAGCGCCGCCAATGGTAAATTTCCCAACATCGCGTGGTTGTAAAATGTATGTGAAAATTACCGATTGCGAAACTTGTCCGTTCACCCATTGCATATTCGTTGATTGATTCGGTCCAGAAAGAACCATAAAGTTTGGCATATCGGGAAGTTTCAAACTGCTTGCATTTGTTGCACCATCGAGAGTCAATGTCAAGGTAAATTGTTCTCCAACGGCTACGGTAGTTCTATCAACAGCAGAAGAAAAATTCTGAGCGATGAGCGGAGAGCAAAGAGCAGAGACCAAGAATACACAAACGACCAACGACCAATGACCAATGACTTTAATCGGTAATTGGTAATTCGTAATTCGTAATTTTCTCAAATCCCACATCGCAAATCTCATATCGAAATTCACCAATCTTTCTCCACCTTTATGTCTTGCGCCGGTTGCTTTTTTAATTCCTTTTGAATTTTCTTCTCGTTGTTTTTCAACTGATTCAAAATGGCTTCGGCTTGTTCTTTCTTCATTTTCTTTTCGTCTTTTTTCTCTTGCGCTTGCTGTGCTTGCTGCTGTTTTGTTTGATCTTGCTTTGCTTCTTGTTGCTGCTGCTGCTGTTTTTGTTGCTCTTGCTTTTGTTCTTGTTTCTGTTGCTCGTCTTGATTTTGTTGTTGCTGATTCTGCTGTTGGTCTTTTTTATCTTGATTTTTTTCGTCTTTGTCTTTATTATCCTTTTGTTCTTGCTGTTGTTGTTGAAGCATTTTTAGCGCGTATGATAAATTATACTTCGCATCGTTATCATCGGAATTAAGTTTCAATGCATTTTTGTACGAAGCAATTGCTTCGGGATACTTTTGCGATTGAATGTACGTGTTTCCCAAATTATAAAACGCTTTTGATTTTACCTCATCATCCGTCGCTTTGGTAATCGCATCTTGATAATGTTGCAACGCTTCATCTTTTTTCTGCTGTTTATAAAGTGCGTTCCCTAAATTATAATTCGTGTACGGTTGTTTTTTTTCTTTCTCCAACGCTTTGCGATAGGAAATTTCCGCATCAGAAAATTTTTCTTTTTTGTAGCTTGAATTTCCATCGTTAACAAGTGAGCGAGTTGATTGAGCAATGAGCAATGAAGAATGAGTAATGAATAATAAAAACAAAGAACAACTGGCAACTGACAACTGACGAATGACAGTCATTAGTAATTTGTCATTTGTCATTCGTAAATTATTCCAATCTAAAATCTGAAATCTAAAATCTAAAATTTTCATATTGCTTTTTCCTTTTCCAGAAAAATTTTATCCACTGAATTTCTATACGCAAGCGATTTGAACTTTTGCCATGTATTACTTTTCTTTTCCGAAATAAAAATTTCAGAAACTAATAACAACAACGCAGCAAAAAGAAAATATTGATAGCGGCTTTCGTATTCAGTGAATTGCTTCACGCCGATTTCCCGTTTTTGTAATTTGTTAATGTCTTCAAAAATTTTCACCAGTTCATCACCGCCGGTTGTTGCGCGATAATATTTTCCGTGACCAATATCGGCAAGTTTCACGAGCGATTCTTCATCGAGTTTTGTTACGACAACATTTCCCTCGTTATCGCGTTTGAAATCTTGTTGTCCGTTTTTATATTCGGGAATTGGCGAACCGGTCGGAGAACCAACGCCAATAGTATAAATGATGACACCATTTTTTGCCGCATCAGTCGCAGCAGCAAACGCATCGCCTTCCGTATTTTCTCCGTCGGTAATCAAAACTAAAACTTTGTTCGAAGCATTTTTCCCTACGGGTCGTAGACTTTCGCTTTCATCTTCGATATCGGAAAAAGATTTATCCGCCATTTGAATTGCGGTTCCCAAAGCGGAACCGGGAACGGGCGCGGTTTCCACATCAATTGCATCAAGAAAAATTTTTGCCGCGCTGTAATCGAGCGTGAGTGGAAATTGCACATACGCATCACCGGCAAAAACAGAAAGCCCGACTCTATCGCCTTTCACCATCGAAAGTAATTGACCGATTGCATATTTCGCCGCTTCCAAACGATTTGGTTGAACGTCTTCCGCTTTCATACTTTTGGAAACATCAAGCGCAATAAAAATATCAATCGCTTCCGCTTTCACTTCTTCAAACCGCGAACCGATTTGTGGATTTGCGAAACCGATAATAACAAACGCAAGCGCAATAGTCAGCAAGAAAAATTTCAGTTTCTGTTTGAACGAACTCGTCCACGGAGAAAGCCGCTGAAATAATTCTATGCTTGCAAAAGTTTGTCGCATTTTTTTCTGCTGAATTAAAGCGTAGAAAAAAAATATTACAAGCAATGGAATCAATGCAAGCAGGTATAAATATTCTATGTGAGCAAATTTAAACATAATGGTTTGGGGTTTGGGGTCAGAGGTTTGTGGTGAAAAATCTTTTCTCAAACCACAAATCGACAACCTCAAACCTCTACGGCAATTTCCTCAAATACGTTTGACTCAATCCCATTTCCACAAACAACACAAGCAACGCAAATCCCAACCACGTGTAAAATAAATCCGTGTGTTTGCGATATGCGAATGTTTCGATTTTTGTTTTTTCCATTTTATCAATATCGCTGTAAATTCTTTTCAACTCTTTATTGTCGTGCGCGCGAAAATATTTTCCACCGGTCATCTCCGCGATCTTCGTCAAACTTTTTTCATCCAAATCGGTCGGCATATTTTGATAACGAGTTCCGAACGGAGTTTGCACGGGATACGGTGCCATTCCTTGCGTTCCAACACCGATTGTGTAAACACGAATATCAAACGTATGCGCAATATCAGCCGCAGTAAGCGGGTCAATTTCGCCGCGATTATTTACGCCATCGGTTAAAAGAATCAACACTTTACTTTTTGCATCGCTATCTTTCAAACGATTGACAGCGTTTGCGAGCGCAGTTCCGATTGCAGTTCCGTCAACCACCATTCCGTTTTTAACTTTCAGCAAAAGACTTTTCAAAACAGAATGATCGAGCGTGAGCGGGCATTGTGTAAAACTTTCTCCGGAAAAAATTACTAAACCGATTCTATCATTTTCTCGCGCGGAAATAAAATCACCGGCAACATTTTTCGCGGCTTCAATTCTGTTCGGACGAAAATCTTCTGCAAGCATACTTCCGGAAATATCGAGAACGAGAACAATATCAATTCCTTCCGTGTGTAATTTTTCTCCGCTCATTGAAGATTGCGGACGAGCAAGCGCAATGATGACAAGTGCAAGAACCAACATTCGTAACGCAAACGGAAAATGGCGCAATCGTTCTCGCAAAGTTTTCGGCGCAAACGCAAATGCTTTCAAATTAGAAAACACAACATCTGTTTGCTGCTTGTGATGTCTTCGCCAATACCAAATTGTGAGAATTGGTATTAGAATGAGCAAGTAAAGATAACTTGGATTTGCAAATTGATAATTGAACATCTATTTTTTTTTCTTAGTGTTTCTTTGTGCCCTTTGTGTCTAAGTGGTTTTTTGTATTCACCACTAAGGCACTGAGAACACTAAGTTTCACTAAGGTTATTCTTTCGGTAATTTTGAAAATTCTTCCGTAACTAATGGAACTAGTTGTTCCGTGATATTTTCGCAATGAAAGTTGATGAGCAATCCTTTTGGCTTTCCCGTCAACTTCAAATATGAAAGTAATTGTGCTTTGTATAAAGGTATCATAGTTTCAACTGCTTTTAGTTCGACAATAACTAAATCTTCAACAACCAAATCTAATTTTAAACTACTTCCAAGTTCTTTATTTTTGTAAAGAATGGGAACATATAATTGTGACTGAACGCTCATTCCACTTCCTTTTATTTCTTCAATCGTACATGTTTCATACACTGATTCCAGTAACCCGGGACCTAACTGTTTGTGAACTTCTATTGCACATCCGACAATTTTGTATGCAATTTGATTAACAAATTTCTGCGTAATTCTCATTATCTTCTTCACCATTAAGGCCACAAAGTTTCACTAAGTGTTTCTTAGTGCTCTTAGTGTCTAAGTGGTTAAATTCGCTACTTCAACTTTTTCTCGTTCCTCAACTTCTTCTGCAATTTTCATCGTTCTCTCCACAAACGCAATTGCAACCGGCAACATTTCTTCATTCTCTTTTTCCGATGGAGTATATTTTGCAAACTTTACCCAATCAGCAAGCGAGAAAAAGTTTTCTAACGGTTTCATTGTTTCTTTGTCAACAGATTTTTTTCTTCGCATCGCGGAAAGAATTTCGTCGCTCGTCATATCAATCGCTTGAATTGCGTATCGTCCTTCGATGTAGCGGCGAATAATTTCCGTTACTTCGCTGTGAAATTGTTTTATGAAACCGCGCTGATACAGTTTTTCGCCTTCCAAACTTCGCAATGCTTCCAATGCAACTTCGTGTGGCGGTCGTTTCACTTCTTCAAAAACAAACATTGGCTGTTTGAGTTTCTTCTTTTCGTAATAACGCCACGCTAAATACATCGCTGCAAGAATAACAACAACAATTCCGACGTACATCATTATTTCCCAAAATTCCCACGGAACAGAAAGGGGCGGTTTAATATCGCGAATTCCGTTTTGCACATCTACTTCGAGCGTATTCACATTGATGAAAAACGCTCGCGATTCAGCAACACGTTTTAAAGTATCGCTTGTCGTGTGATAAAAAAATCCAAGCGGTGGAAAAACAAATTTTCCGGAATCGTACCGAGAGACAACAAGTTTCAAATGCTGAACAACATTTTCTCCGTCTTCCGTCTTCTCCCCTTTTTCCTGTTTTAAAATTTCAAATCCGTTTAACGAATCTCCAAACAAGGGAATTACCCACACAACATCATTCGGCGCTTTCATTTCAATGTTCACATTTAAATGGTCGCCGATGAGAATAGAAGTAGTATCGGGTTTTGCTGAAACAGAAACTTGTTGTGTATATGAAATGCAAAATGAAAAAAGAAAAAGGAAAAAAAGATTCTTCGCTACGCTCAGAATGACAATCCCTTTTTTCATTTTTAACTTTTCATTTTTCATTTGTTATCGTCTTCCTTCTCTCATTCTAAAAAAATTCACCAGCGGCGTAATGTACGATTGGTCAATGCGAATCGGAACTGCATCAACGCGCGTTTTCAGAAACAATTGTTTTTGACGTTCGCGAAGTTGCTGATAATAGCGCGCAAACATTTCTCGCACAGTTCTGCTACTCGTATCAACCCATCGGTCAATTCCCGTTTCTGCGTCGCGAAATTTTACTAATCCTATTTTCGGAATTTCTTGTTCGTGTTTATCGTAGAGTTGCAATGCAATCACATCGTGTTTTTTGCTCGCAAGTTGAATTGCTTTTTCAAATCCATCATCGAAGAAATCGGAAATAACAAACGCAATACATCTGCGTTTAATTGTATGCGTTAAGTTTTCCAACGCAGAAGAAATATTTGTTCCGGAATTTTTCGGTTGAAACGTGAGCAACTCACGAATCAATCGAAGCGCGTGCGATTTTCCTTTTTTCGGAGGAATAAATTTTTCGATGATGTCGGTAAATAAAATCATTCCGACTTTATCATTATTCTTCAATGCGGAAAATGCAAGCACAGCGCAAAGTTCTGCTGCGATTTCATTCTTGAATTTTTCCACTGTTCCAAAATTTCCCGACTTTGAAAAATCCACAATCAACATTACCGTAAGTTCACGTTCTTCTTCATACACTTTTACGTACGGATGATTGTACCGCGCAGAAACATTCCAATCAATTGAACGAATATCATCGCCATATTGATATTCACGCACTTCGGAAAAATTCATTCCTCGTCCTTTGAATACGGAATGATATTCGCCGGAAAAGATTTGATTCACCACGCCGCGAGTCTTAATCTCTATTTTCCTGACATTTTTCAGAATTTCAGTGGTAGTCATTTCTATAAAATGGTTTGCGTTTCGAGGTTAGTGGTTTGAGTCATTCATTTAATCCTTTAATCCGCTGTGAAAAATATTACGGAACTTCAACATTATTCAAAATTTCTTCCACAATACTTTCAGAACTTCGTTCTTCCGCTTCCGCTTCGTATGTAAGACCAATTCTATGTCGAAGAACATCCATTGCAATTGCGCGAACATCTTCGGGAATAACATAACCGCGGCGTTTGATAAATGCGTACGCTTTTGATGCAAGCGCGAGATTTATGCTTGCGCGTGGTGACGCTCCGTAACTAATCAGCGAAGCGATTTTTTCCATTTTATATTCCCGGGGATTACGCGAAGCAAAAACGATATCAAGAATGTACCGCTCGATTTTTTCATCCATATAAATTTCACTCACCACACTGCGTGCGTGAATGATTTCTTTCGTGCTGACGACATTTTTTATTTCCGTTGAAACGCCGCTTACGTTTTGCCGCATCACAAGCAACTCTTCTTCTTTCGATGGATAGGTGATTTTTAGTTTCAACATAAACCTATCCACTTGCGCTTCCGGTAATGGATATGTTCCTTCCTGCTCAATCGGATTTTGTGTTGCCAGCACAAGAAACGGTTCGGGCAATTTAAATGTTTGGTCGCTGATGGTTACTTGCCGCTCCTGCATTGCTTCGAGTAATGCGCTTTGCACTTTTGCCGGTGAGCGATTGATTTCATCAGCAAGAATAAAGTTTGCAAAGATTGGACCTTTCTTGGTTTCAAACTTCGTTTCTTTTTGGTTGTAGATGAGCGTTCCGATTAAATCTGCCGGAAGCAAATCGGGAGTGAATTGCAATCGCTGAAACTTTGCATCAATTGCAGCAGCGAGAGATTTCACAGCGAGCGTTTTGGCTAACCCCGGAACGCCTTCCAGCAAAATATGTCCGTTGGAAAGCAAACCGATAAGCAATCGCTCGACCATATATTTCTGCCCCACGATTGCTTTGCCGATTTCCATCGTGAGCAAATCTACAAATGAGGATTCTTGTTTTATTTTTTCGTTGAGTTGTTGAATGTCCTTAACCATATTGGGTGTAATAAATTTGGAATTATTCTAAAAAAATTGGCGTAAAAAATACAAATTTTACCGTTTCAAACATACGGGCGGGAGAAGAAAGTTCCAAAAACTTCAACACTTTTTTTATTATTTTTTTGGGGCGTGCCTTTTCTACCCCGCTTTCGGGTTTGCCACTTCATTTTTTTTTCTCATTTTTTGCCGCAAATAATTCTTATTCACAAAATAATTAACCCCACATTATGAAGAACCGTATCCTTTTTGTTGTATTCCTCTTTCTTTTGATAAACACCGTTTCCTTTAGCGGCGCTCTTACCACCAACCAAAGAAAATCACTCCCGCTCGACAAAGTTCCGAATGTTGAACTGAAAACACCTGAAACCAGCGAATACTTTCCCGATAGAATTATCGTGAAGTTAATGCCGAATGTTGTTCCCTCGATTTCCAAAACCGGTTTTGGTATTCCTTCGCTCGATTTAAATCTCTCGCATATTATTGTTTCCTCTGTTGAGCCAATGTTTCGAAAACCTGTAACTCCAAAAAAACAGGATGATGTGGATATATCGAAATTTTATGTTGTAACATATTCCGCCCCGATTGACCCTTTCACATTGGCAAACGAACTTTCCGCACTCGATGAAGTGCAGTACGCAGAGCCATGGTTTATTTACAAACCTTCCTTCACCCCCAACGACCCATCATACGGTTTGCAATGGGGCTTACCGAAAGTGAACGCGCCAGCCGCTTGGGACATTGAACAGGGAAGCGATACCGTAAAAATCGGTATCGTTGATTCCGGCGTGGAGTGGACACATCAGGATTTATCCGCAAACATCTGGAATAATCCGAATGAAATTCCTAACAATAACACCGACGACGACAACAATGGTTTTATAGACGACATTCACGGATGGGATTTTGCTGGAGCGCAGTGGCAGAACATTCAGGGCGATAACAATCCGTCACCGATGGGTTCGAACAATGATCACGGGACACACGTTTCCGGTATTGCTTCTGCATCAACAAATAATTCAACCGGAGTAGCGGGATTGGGATTCAATTGTAAAATACTTCCTGTAAAATGTTCTGCGGATAATGATACACGCGGACCCGGCGGTGTTGGGTACATTCTTACCGGCTATCAGGGAATTGCGTACGCGGCGATGATGGGTGCCGATGCCATTAATTGCAGCTGGGGCGGCGGTGGCGGTTCACAAACAGAACAAGATTTAATAAACTTTGCAACACAGCAAGGTTCGTTAGTAATTGCTGCTGCGGGAAATGATAACTCGAGTGGTTTCTTTTCCCCAGCCGGGTATCAAAATGTTATCGGCGTTGCGGCAACAGGAACAAATGACGCTCGTGCAAGTTATTCCAACTATGGAGAAAATATTGATGTCTGCGCACCGGGTTCGAACATTTACAGTACAATTTATTCCAACACGTACACCTATCTCAGCGGCACATCTATGGCGAGCCCGTTTGTTGCCGGTCTCGCGGGATTAGTAAAATCACATTTCCCCAATTACACGGCGCAGCAGGTCGGTGAACAAATGCGTGTTACCTGCGATAATATAGATGGTATCAATCCGGGATATGCGGGACAATTAGGACGTGGACGTATAAACGCAAACACTGCTCTCACGAACACAACGCTTCCCTCCATCCGAATGACATCACTTGCAATTTCCGATTCCTTCGGAGGAAATGGAAACGGTTACCCGCAACCATCGGAAACCCTCAGTATCAACAATGTTTTTCAAAATTTTCTCGCGGCGACTTCCAATGCAACGGTGCAGTTAACAACGACAAATACGTACGTTACCATCGTGAGTGGAACGTTTGCCATCGGCGCGTTGGGAACATTGCAAACAATCACTAATTCTGCAACTCCGTTCCGTGTATTTGTGAAAGCGAACGTTCCGCAAAGCCACAAAGTCTCGATGAAACTGACATACACTGATGGTGCGTTTACCGATATTCAATCCTTCTCATTTCTCGTCAACCCGACATACCAAACAACAAATGTGAATAGTATTCAATTAACGTTGACCAATAACGGAAAACTTGGCTTTTTCGATTTCCCGAATAATACGCAAGGTGTTGGTTGTATTTTCAATGGCACAAACCATTTGTTTGAAGGGGGCTTGCTCATTGGAAATTCCACAACGAAATTAGTGAGTGTCGTTCGCAATCCCAACAATGCTCAAGATGCAGATTTCCGTTCCAACGCATTTTTCTCTTTAACATCCCCGGGAACTGTTTCCGACCAAGACGGTTCAACCAATTTTACCGATAGCGGAGCAGCAACAGCAAACAGACTCGGGCTTCGTGTACGGGAATATTCGTATGCTTACTCCGGTTATCCGAATGATAAATACATCATCGTTCGATACGATATAACCAACATCACCACTGCGGCAATGTCCGGAGTGTACGTAGGGCAGTTTTATGATTGGGATTTAGGAACGGCAACGGCAAACTACTCCAACTATGACGAAACGCGGAGTCTTGCTTACGTGTACGATTCCGGTCCCGGCGCTCGAAGAGAATATATCGGTATGCGGGCGTTAGACAGCGCGGCGGGATGTCGTGCTTTAGTGAATGCCGCAGGTATCGGTTTAACACGGGCGGACAAGTTCAATTGGGTGAGTCAAGGGTTTGTTACAACAACTGCGGGACCTGCTGATATCCACACGGTAATTTCTTCGGGACCGTATAATATCGACGCCGGTTCAACACAAACAGTTGCATTTGCCATTGTCGCGGGAGATAGTTCGCTTGTCAATGTTCAGGAAAATTCTGACGCGGCAAAAGTTAAATGGGAACAAATTCGTTCTACGCTTGACGTGAATGATGGCAATAATTCTCTTCCTTCGCAATTTGCTTTGCTGAATAATTATCCCAATCCGTTTAATCCGACAACAACATTGTCATTTGTCATTAGTCATTCGTCATTGGTGTCGGTGAAAGTGTACGATGTTCTGGGAAGAGAAGTTGCGACATTATTGAATAATGAATGGGCGAAAGCAGGCAAACACGAAATTGAGTTCGATGCAAGCGCATTAACGAGCGGCGTCTATTTCTACCAACTCCGCGCGGGGAATTTTTCCGAAACGAAGAAGTTCGTGCTGATGAAGTAGAGTTGATTTTCACGTCCCGAACGATGTATCCCACGTGCTTTATTGTACGTGGGATTTTTTTTACTTATCCACTCCTCGGTGGAAAAAAAACATCAGATGACTGGGTTTCCTTCGCTTTTTGCGTCCACTGCAAGACGACCTTTCAAAAGGTCTTATTACCAAATCCGTACTCTTCGATAAGAAATACAAATGATTAAAATATCACTCGTAGCAAAAATTGATAAAGTGAAATCGGAATTTCTGCGGAGATTCAATTACTTAACGGTTGATATTCATTAGTCTGAATCCCGTTATTACCGATATAATGCAAAGTTATCTTGCAAAATGAAACACTAATATAGACACAAGTCTTTTCAATACGATTTATTCGAAATGGAGAACATAAATTAATATCACAGGTGATAAATATACTTTCAAAGTTGCAAAGAGTTAAAATCGGACACAATTATCCTATCGCTGATACTTCCCGATTTTAAGTATTTCCCTATTTTCTAAAGTTTGTTTGTCCATATTTTCAATGGCACAGACTTTGTGGAAATCAACACTTATGTAATACAAATTATGCGGAGGTTTTCTATGCTCAAGACCTATTCAATTCTAAAATTTATCACGATTCTTTATTTACTGTTCATAACCAATGGATGTAAAAAAGATTCACCAACATCAATACCTAACCTACCGATTCCTCCGTCAACAGCAGGGCATTGGGTTGGGACGACAGACAGTATCCTCACTTTATCCCTGGAACTTTCACAAAAACAATATAACATTTCCGGATTCGGCACAATGACAAGCCATACAAGCGGTTGGGTGGCAGGTGGAACTATATCCGGGAAAAGCAGTTATCCGAATTTTTCAATCACTTTTTATATTCCCCAATACCAGCCAGTTGTTATTACCGGCCGTTTTCTTACTCCAACCACGATTTCAGCGTTACTGAACAAATCGGGGTTTACTGATTTTCCTATTACTTTTCTTAAACAAAAAAAATAGACGCAGATTCCCACACCGTTGAAATAATAATTCTTTTCATCAAAGGAAACATTTTATGAAAACTATCTTTAGAATTTCTTGTTTCATTTTATTTTTTTCTTGCACGTTAACCAGTCAAGATTTCTCATTATCGGAATATAACCTTCAGTCTGGAATAGGATTCCCGACTTCTCCCGAAAAATTCTATGACTACTGGAGACAGGGGTATAATGCCGGTGGAGGTTTGAGTTTCTCCTTATCACCTGCAACATCACTTGATTTTGTCGGTGAGTACTCACGATTTTCGGTGGACCGTGAGCGTTTGTTCAAATATCTCAATATCTCGGCAAATGGTGCCACCATTCAAGGAGCGGCGACGAATGTGATAATGTTCTCAACTCTCTATCGTTACTTCAATCGGGAAGATGCAACGATTCCACTCTTTTTTTTGGGCGGATTATCGCTGACACATTCTTCTATTGAAAAAAGTGAAGCCAATTATTCAGGATATGAAACCAAACAATCGAGAGAAAATTACTTCGCGTTATCGTTAGCGTACGGCGGTGGAATTTCGTTCCCGATTTCTCCGCAACTTGATATTTATCTTGAATCGAAACATTACCTCGGAGTACTCAAGAACGATCAGGCAAACACGAACTTAACGTCAATATCAGTTGGGCTTCGTTTCACTTTCGATGACGCTCCACGGTCTCAAGCAAGAAGAGAACAAGAAGAAGCGCTTCGGGATACCAGCGACCCGCCCGAGTTTGTTCCCTTTGAAGTCCAACCGGTTCCTGAAAAAACGGTCAATCCTGAATACCCAAAAGAGGCGTTGGAAAAAGGAATAGAAGGGAAGGTAATCGTAAAATTGGCATTGCGAAAAAATGGAACGGTAAAAAAAGCCGTGGTTATTCAAAGCGAAAATGAGATATTCAATAACGCTTCCATAAACGCCGCAATGGGGTGGAAATTCTCTCCGGCAATGTTAGAGGGACGTCCACTTTCCGTTTGGGTAACTGTTCCGTTTCAGTTTAGACTGAAAAAATAATAACTGACACTTATCTTCTTTAATCTTGCATTCTTAGAGGAATTACAATTTTCGTTGACTTTATTAAAACAAACCATTCACTAATTATATGAGGTAAATCATGAAACATCTTATTTTTTCTTTAATGCTAATTATTGCAACCGCCAGCTTTTCATTTGTTCAATCCCAATCTTGGTTGTGGGTGAACCCATACCCAACCGGAAATGCTATAACAAAAGTACATTTCCTTAATGCAAAGGTGGGATTTGTCATTGGGGAGAATGGTACGCTTATGGTTTCGTCGGATTCTGGAAAAAATTGGTCCCAGATCAATGTATCTGAAGGATATTTTTATACTGATATTTTCTTTCTTGATTCGCTAACCGGGTGGGTTTTAGGGAATGAATATTATGGTAATGCCATTGTCTTTAAAACGACCGATGGGGGTTTGAATTGGGTTTCTCAATCATTAACAACTTCATCGTACCAAATGAATGATATTTATTTTTATGATGGACAGAAAGGTTGGGTTGTCGGAGAAAACGGTGCGATTTTCCTCACTACTAATGGCGGTGGCATTTGGCAGAACAAAACTTTAAGTGCGATAAGTAACCCATCATTCTATTCAGTTATTTTTCTTTCTCCTACTTCGGGTCTTGTGCTTGGCAATTCCTCTTTTTATGATGGTTACGGATTTTCAACGGCATCTACGATTGATGGTGGAAATTCTTGGTCGCTAAAACCTTCGGGATTAATTAATATGATGTCGGGGGCTGATATCTTAATGGATTCTTCGATCATTACAATAGGAGAAAACGGGTTGATTTTAAAAACTACCGACCGTGGACTACATTGGGGGTTTAATGCAAGTAACGGGGGACAAAGTGATTTAACTTCGGTAGATTTTTATAACGCCGATTCGGGGATTGCTGTTGGGGTCGGTGGTACGATTATAAAAACCACGAATGGAGGAAATGATTGGAGAACAATACTCAGCGGTTTTACGTGTGATTTTAAAAGTGTGCAAATGTTAACAGAGAATACCGTCTTCGCTGGAGGAAGTCGAACGGACTACTATTCGACTTCAGGGAATTATATTTTGAAATCTACGGACAGGGGTGAAACTTGGGAAAATCTCGCGAGGAGTTTTGAAATGAATTTTTCTGTTACAGGAATTTGGCTTGTATCGCCATCTACTGCTTGGATTACGGGAGTTGATTTCAACGCAAGTTACATTTATTCAACAAACGATACGGGAATAACTTGGAACTTGTCGTATTCATCACCATCCGGTATCTCATTGAACGACATTATTTTTACCGATGCTCAAATTGGTATTGCCGTTGGAAATAGTAATTATTCGCAAGGTTACCTTTTGAGAACTACCAATAACGGCGCAACATGGACATCGCAAAGTTTCAGTAATGTTTACAACCTCTATAAGTTAGCATTTCCTTCATCGGATACGGGTTTTGTCGTTGGTGATGGTGGCAAAATCTATAAAACAACAAATCAAGGAGTTTCGTGGACGGGATTGAATAGTGGAAGAACTTCAAATTTTTACGATGTGACGTTTGCCAATTCCCAAACTGGTTGGATTGCAGGTTCGGGCGAAGTTTTGAAGACAACAAATGGGGGTCAAACATGGAGTGGATACTCATTACCGGATCAATACTATTCCGTAAATGCAATAAGTTTTCCAACATTAAACGACGGTTACGCAGCCTCAAATGGTTTATTATACAAAACGACTAATGGCGGACTTACGTGGACAAACATTAGTATCCCTTCGTATTATGGCCTCAGTGATATTTATTTTGTAGATGCACTTAAGGGCTTTGTAATGATGAGTGACGGAGTCTATAAAACAATCGACGGTGGTTCGTCGTGGCAATTAGATTTAACGGTTTCGTATGTTACAGTTTTTTCTAATAATCGCGAGGGGAAATTATGGGTTGGCGGCTCTTATACAAGAATTCTACGCGCTGCAGAAAATATTACTGTTTCGGTTTTTGGCAACGAAACCACCAATTATCCAACCGAAAACACGTTAAGTCAAAATTATCCTAATCCATTCAACCCCTCTACAAATATCAATTTTGCATTACCGAAAAGAGAACATGTTTCTCTCAAAATCTATAATATCCTGGGTGAAGAGATTATCACTCTTTACAATACCATACTTGAGCCCGGAAACTATGATATTCAGTGGAATGGGGAAAACACAGAGCATCAAAGAGTGGCAACGGGTATTTATTTTTACCGAATAGAAATCGGAAAATACAAAGAGGTCAAGAAAATGGCGCTCATCTATTAACGGGCAGAAAAATTTTTACTTACTCAACACTATCCCAATCCGTCCAATCCGTAAACGGCTATTTGCATTTCGCTCTTGACTGTTAGCAATGTAACCCTGAAAATTTACAATGTGCTTGGGCAAGAAGTCGCAACGTTGATTCACAACGAATTAATGGAAGGCTTTGCAAAACCTAATCATCTTCGTGGTGAGCGAAGTCGAACCACAATAATTTCAACAAAAACGACATCTCGACTTCGCTCGATGTGACGATTTTATAGTTTTGCAAAGGCATCTAATGGACGAAGGAGAACACGAGCTGCAATTTGATGCAAGTATGTTATCAAGCGGTGTCTATTTCTATCGGCTGAATGTTTCTTACGATGAGGGATATTATACTTCAGTAAAAAAAATGTTGCTGATGAAGTAAAATATTTTCGGCGCTCCTGTTTCGTCACCCCCAACCTCCCTGCTGAACGGGGTGGGGTGCCAATGGCTCGCCTCGCGTTCACCTTTTTTTAGGAGGCACCTATGTATGACATTCTGATAATCGGCGCTGGTCCTGCGGGGAT
>JAGXRH010000089.1 GCA_018335975.1 Ignavibacteriales bacterium | reverse complement strand
GAATTATCGAAAAGAAAATGTACGGTGAAATGGTAACATCATTTTATTTTATCCCTATGACAGATGAAATTGATTATGATGTTGCCACGTCGAAATATGCAAACATAACAAACTCCCAGCATCTTGGCATCGAAAATGGTTTTAAATTGCATTGGGTACCGAATATTACGGCATTCCTTAATTACACATTTACATCCGTTACATTTTCCAGTGGAACATTTTCCGGAAACCAATTAAAGGGAATCCCTCGCCATAGTCTTGCGTTCGGCGCTACATATAGGCACCGAACAAATGTTTCAGGAACACTAACGTGGAATTATACCGGCGACCGCTATTATGATGATAAAAATTCCGAATCACTCTCCGGTTTTCATACGCTTAATATGCGTATTTCTTATAAGCGGGATTTTTTAAGGGGCTTTGTAGATTTTGAAAATATTCTCGGTGCAAAATTCAATTCATTCGGTTATGAATTTGGAGGTACAAAATTTGCATATTCCTCTGCGCCGACATCAATTCGGTTGGGAGTGGAAGCGACATTCGATACGCCATGGTTTTCAAAATAAAATTTCTTTATCAGTTTTTTAATTTTTTTCGATACAAATAGTTCAATCACCATATACTTCAGGAGAAACATTATGCTTCCTTATTTCCCATTTCGTAATTTAATAATCATTTTCTTTTTATTGCTTTTAAGTTCGATCACATTTTCACAAAATTTTTCTCCCGCTATCCGAGGAAACTTTGGCATTAAAGCCAATTTATTCTCGGGGACTGATTCTACAGGTGTGGACGATTGGGCGCAAGGTCCAAATGGAACGGGGGTAATTTTAGATAACGGCGAACCGAACCTTGCTCTTTTTCCATACACCACCCATAAAAAAGACCGTATATCCGGCAAAGGTGAATCATCTGTTTTTATAACCACAAGTAAAGTTTCGGACAATCCCAACACGTGGGTTATTGGTGCCGGCTCTGCATCGGGGAAAACAGATTTAATCAACGTTTACTCTCACGCTCGCCGTGATGGAAATGATGACCTGTGGTATTTTATTGCCGCCGAGCGTTTAGTAACCAATGGTGCAACAACCGTTGATTTTGAATTTATGCGTGCTGGTATCACCATTGCGCAGAATGGCGCTGTGACGGGACTTGGCGCTGATTCAGGAAGGGTCGCTGGTATTGTAACAACGCCAGTTGCTAATAATGGTGGAACTATCAGTAAACCAGGCTCGCTTCTTGTGGTAACGGATTACGGGGGAAGCAGCGTTTCGACAAGTATTTATATGTGGACTCAAGCGCCTCCTTCCGGTGTTACCTTTAATCAGGGGTTGAATACCGGAGCATTTGGTTGGGCGCTCATCAACCCTCCGGCAAATTCTATAGTTGCTGCCCAAAACGCAACACCGGTTTCAACGGGACCTTGGGGAACATTTCAAGGTTCAGGCGGAGATTCGACCAATACATTAGGTGCATTAGCATTTGTTGAAGTCGGTATCAATATTTCTAAAATCGGATTGGATGACCAAAACAATTGTACGAACGTTCGACAAGTCATTGTACATTCTCGCACATCGCCTTCATTTTCTTCAGGGCTTTCAGATTTTGTCGGACCGTTAGTATTCGACTTAAATACGTGTGCGTCAATTTCTGTAAATAAGTTAGAAGACTTCGACGAATCGTTCTCAACGGAACTTGACCGAAGTACAAAAAATTGGAATTTATCTTTATATAAAGGTTCCGTAGCTCCGGCAAATCTTCTTGGTACAGTAACTTCCTCTTCATCCACTGGCATTCTGGACTCTTTACCTCGTGGAACGTACGTTGCTGTTGAGTCGGACACAGCGAATTGGTTGCATCTCGGAGTGATTCGTGAAAGTAAATTGTATAACGATACATCTATTAGCCAATCCTCAACTTCCCATACGTTTAATGTATTCGGTGGTGATTCGGTTTCGATAACATTTGTGAATTCAAAAAACAGAATAAATACAACAACAGATGTAGAATCGAATCAAAGTCCCGCAACTTTAGGAACACAAGTTACTTTCACTGCGACGGTAGATCCAGGGACTGCAACGGGAACAATTAAATTTTATGATGATGAAATTCTCTTAGGCACAGGAACCTTGGCTGGGGGTACGGCAACATTTGCTATATCTTCGTTGTCCGGAGGAAATCATTATATCACCGCAGTGTATAGCGGCGATGCGAATTTTTCCGGCAGCATTTCCGATATTTTCACACAAGTTATCGGAAAAGCAAATTCTACGACTTCTGTAAATTCGAATGCAACTCCTGCTTTACTGTATCAATCGATTACTTTCACTGCAACCGTAACTCCTAACATGGCAACAGGAGAAGTTGAATTTTTTGATGGTGAAGTATCTTTAGGAACGGATGAATTAAGTGATGGCAGTGGTTCTGTTTCAACTTCCTCGCTCACCATTGGCGCGCATACTATTTCTGTAGTTTATGTTGGTGATGTAAATTATAATGGAAGCAGTTCGTTAGGATTGAATCAACAGATTAATAACCCCGTACCAACTCTTTCTACGATTTCACCTTCCACAATTTTAGCGGGTGAGCCCGATTTCACAATGACGGTCATAGGAACAAATTTTGTTTCAAATTCTGTCGTACGAATTAATGGCAACAATCGTGCAACAACATTTACTTCCAAAACAGAACTTTCTGCAACAATTCTTGCAAGTGATATTGCTATAAATGGTCTTTTCCCCGTTACAGTATTTAATCCAACGCCTGGTGGTGGTACATCGAATTCCGTGAATTTAAAAGTTACCCTGATTGCAAATTCCAGTATCAGTGGAAAGAAGTTTAACGACCTTGATGGTGATGGTGTTTTGGATGGAGGAGAAACAGGATTGCAAAATTGGAAAATCTGGTTGAATGAAAATAATATTCCCATTGATTCCGTATTAACTGACGGGAGTGGAAATTATACATTTGATAGTATTCCAGCTTCAACGTACCAGGTAACTGAGGAGTTGCAAAGCGGATGGGTGAGTACGTTGCCGAGTGGTGGTGTTTATACAGTGGTACTGGCAGATAATCAAAATGTTACAGCAAAAGATTTCGGAAGTTATCGACCGAGCAGTATTACAGTGTATAAACAAATAGACGAAGATGGAAATTTTGCAACAACTGGGGATAGAACAACTATTCCCTGGTATCTCACTATTTATTTTGGTGATTCCCTACTTTCTTCGGGTAATGATACTATGATAAGTGCATCGGAATTATTCCCAGGGAATTATACAATTACACAAATAGACACGCCGTATTGGTATCAACTCGGAAAAGTTATTGATGATGTTCCAATGATAGATTCATTGAATCGTTCTCAGTTAGTTTCGGTTCAAGATGGAGCGAATCTTGAAATATTTTTTGTAGATAAATTTTATACAGATACGACAAAGTATCGCACATTAGCAGCAGACACATTACTTTCAAAAAAGCCAAGAGTGATTAAAGTGAAAAAGCCGAAGCCCGGCACCGCTTTTGTAGTTGCCAATGTTGCGAACTTCCGAGATACACTGATAAAATATCTCGGGAGTCTCACCGTAGGAATACCTCAATTAAAGGGTAGCGCAACGGCAAAGACACTCGCATGGATACGGTGGAAGAAGGGAAAAGATATGGGCGCATTTTATAATGCATTCCACGAAGCACGTCCATCCCCATTTGATTCTACTCGTGCAAAAAAACCGTACAAGAAAATTGTAAAAGAACAAAAACCGAAATTAGTTGTATCCAAAGATGGAAAAAAGCGAACGGGTTACGATAATCCTTTGGCTGCGGAAATGGGGGCGTTCCGTTTGAATCTGGAAGCCGGAGGTCGAGGAGTATTTGTTACCGTTCCTCCGGGAAGTGATATCCGAAATCTCGAGTATTACCAGTACGGAAGTCCGTTCCATCGAATGTCGCTTGCAGAAATAGGCGCTCGCGTTGATTCATTAATGACGTATTGGAAAGATCTGAACAGTTCCGAAGGAATTCATCATCCGGCTTATGTCATTATTGCGGACTTATTAAATCAAATCAACAACGCTTTCGCCACCTCAATTGATTCTGTGGATTTAGTAAATCCATCGTACTCATTTTTACAAGTGCGCGGTGAAGTGCCGATAAATGCAATTCCTTATCTCGAAAAACCCCGCTTCAGTAAAAACTCTCTTGCCTCTCCGATATCGTTTGAAGATTTCGGAATGCCCGATGAATTTTCGCTTTCCCAAAATTATCCGAATCCGTTCAACCCGACTACCACTATTGAATTTTCGTTAGAACGTCCCGCTTTGGTTTCATTGAAAATATTCAATGTACTTGGGCAAGAAGTTAAAACACTAATTCGAAATGTTGCGTACGATGAAGGAACGTATGACGTTGAATTTAGCGCAAGCAACTTGGCTACAGGGGTTTATTTCTACCGATTGGAAATTGACAAAGGAAAATATACTGCTGTAAAAAAACTGATGCTGTTGAAGTAACCGCCCAGATTATTTTAGGAGTATTGCAAGACGACATTGATAAGAAAATTATTTTCAATGTCGTCTTGTTTTTTTCTCTGATACTTCAACTAGAAGTGATATTTCGTACAGCAATTTGAAACGAACAAACGTATCTTCAGATAGTTTTTATCTCATTTATTCACTATCAAAATCAGAAAGCAGAATTATGGCACATTTTATTTACAAAATCAGACTTTATTTTTTTTACTCTTTTTTAATTGTTGGTGTTCACGGGACTTCAACATTCATTAACGGTCAGACGACAAAACCCGTCAGTAAGATAGATAAATCTTACAAAGTGGACGAGCCTTTGCGTTTGGCTGATTATGACGAGTTGAAGCGAACGGGAAAAATATCCATTCCGAAATTTCGTTCAACTCCTGCTTCAATCCTTCCCTCCAATGATATTTTAAAAATTGGGAATGTTCAAATCAATGGCGGAGAACTATTATATCCCCGCGACTCGACATTTACGATAGTTCCTTTTCAGGGAGAAATTCCCCCAGAATATCGAAATGATGACGGTTTCACGCTACCAATTGAACTTCAGTTTCAATTTGATTTATATGGTCAATCAGACTCAATAATATACATAAATAATAATGGCAATATTTCTTTTGGAGGAGGATTTTCTACGTACACTTCCTCAGGATTTCCAGTTTCAGGATTCCCGATGATTGCACCTTTTTGGGCTGATGTGGATACGCGAAACCCGCTAAGTGGATTAGTGTATTTTAAGTCTGAGCCTCATCGTTTTACCGTAATTTGGGAAGATGTTGGTTATTATAGTAGCCAAGCAGATAAACGCAATACGTATGAGGTGATTATTACTGATGGTAATGACCCGCTTATTGGAACAGGTGCTAATGTGTGTTTTAGTTATGGTGATATGCAGTGGACCACCGGTAGCGCATCTGGCGGTACCGGAGGGTTTGGTGGTTCACCTGCAACCGTTGGCGTTAATAAAGGCGATGGAACAAATTACGCGCTCATTGGTTTATTCGATCAGGCAGGTACTGCATATGACGGTCCCGGAGGAATAAATGATGGTGTTGATTATCTCGATGAACAGGATTACATATTTTATGTTGGTCAGGCCGGGAATAACATTCCCCCAATTCCGACAAAATTTCCTCCAAAAAATACAATTACTCTTCAAGCAGGCCTTTCTCGAACAGATTCCGTCCTTTTTTTAAGTCCCGAAGCAAGTCAAATCACTCAAACGTTTCTTGATACACAAGGAGTACCTAATTTTTCATACACCGTTTTCAACGGTAACATCTCGAAAGTACGTTTTACTTTTTCCCCGTCCTTTAATCAAACTGGTACGAAGTTCATCAAATTTATTGCTGTGGACAATGGTGTTCCGCCGGAAACCACAAGAAAAACTATCACCTATAATATTTTGCCTGGACCAGGGTTTATCTCAGGTTATAAATTCAATGATAAAAATGGTGACGGAGAAAGAGATGAATTAGAGCCAGGCATTCCCAATTGGAAAATCTATGTTACTGGACCTGAATCTGATTCTCAAATGACTGACATTAACGGGAATTATAAATTTACAAACCTTGATTCTGGAACTTACATCGTTCGTGAAAAACAGGAATCTGGCTGGACCCAAACGTTTCCCGAAATACCTGGCACTTATGAATATCTAATTGAACTTGGGGTGGGAATTACGGATGCCAATTTTGGAAATACTCATTACGGTAGTATCAGTGGACTCAAGTTTGATGATGCAAATGGAAACGGTAACAAAGATGGTGGTGAAGAAGGGATCGCAAATTGGAAGATTAAAATCTCCGGTACTAAGGACGATTCTGTACTCACCAATATCAACGGTTCTTATATATTTTCTAATTTGTTTGATGGAGAATACACAATTTCAGAAGTGAACCAACTCGGTTGGACACAAACCTATCCAAAGAACCCAGAAACTTATTCCATAGTGCTCGCAGAAGGTGAAGTGGTGACTGGAAAAGACTTCGGAAATGTTCGATATGGAAGTATCTCTGGAACGGTTTATAATGATTTAAATGGTAACGGTTCGAAAGAAGGCGGCGAAGGAACCCTTCCCAATTGGATGATTTATATTTCCGGAACAAAATCTGATTCACAATTAACGGATGCACAAGGCAATTTTTCATTTACTCAACTAGTATCAGGTACTTATACAGTTGAGGAAAATATAAAGTCCGGATGGATACTTACCTCTTCCCCAGTATCGTATTCCTTCACACTAGGTGCTGGTCAAAATTCTACACAAAAAAATTTCGGAAACTTTCAACTTGGCTCAATTGGAGGGATGAAATTTTTTGACGAAAACGCGAATCATTTATTTGACGACGGGGAATCTGGTCTTGAAGGATGGACGATTGAACTTGTTAAAAATAATTCTGTCGTGAAAACAACAACAACGGATGAATCTGGAAATTACATTTTATCTGATATAAGTGCCGGAACTTACACTGTTCGGGAAGTTGGGCAGAATGACTGGTTTCAAACATTTCCCAATTCATCCTCGTATTCCTTAGTTATACAAAGTGGTACTGCACATTCCGGGAAAAATTTCGGGAGTGTAAAATTAGGTATTGTGAGAGGAGTCAAATTTAACGATGTTGATGCTGACTCTATAAGAGATGACGAGGAAGGAGTCGTTGCAAATTGGATGATATATCTTACTTTCGATGACGAAGTTATTGATTCCACCACCACTGGAGAGGATGGAAAATATAAATTCGAAGGACTCTTTCCTGGAACATATCAGGTGAGTGAAAAGATTGAAGACGGTTGGGTTCAAACATTCCCATCCTCAGGTATTTATACTCTCGAAGTTTCGTATGGTACAAATATCACGGATGCGAGTTTCGGGAATTATCATACCAGTACTATAATTCTTCGTAAAGAAAAGGATACAGATGGTTCTTTTGTTACTACCGAAGATAGGACAGTTATTCAATGGCCTTTGGTTGTGCGAAAAAATAACGTTGTCATAGCTTCATCAAATGACACGATACTTACCATAAGTAATCTGGACCCTGGGGAATATTCCATTTCGGAATATGATTCATTGTACTGGAATAAACTCGGTCATAATCTTGATAGCGAGTCAATTCCCGATACCTCGAAAAATTTTACCGTCAATGTTCAGGATGGACAAGTTCTTGAAATTGATATTGTGAATCACTTCTTACCCGATACAACAAAATATCGAACTTTAAAATCAATTGTTGCACTTTCAGGGAAACCGGTAAAATTAAAGAAACTGAAAACTGGCGGGTTCCCGTTACCGAATGTAGCGAATGTTAGAGATACTCTGGTGAAAACAAACTTTGGGTTAGTCGTTGGAAAAGCGCAAACCAAAGACAGTTTAAAATATTACGGATGGCTTGAATGGAAAAAGGGAGGAGACCTCGCAAAATTTTTCACTTCAGAACACTCTGGTCGCTCATTTGCGTTTGATTCATTTCGGGTAGCAGGAAAACCGACGAAGAAAAAATTTATCAAAGGCATTAAAGGTGACCGCAAGAAACACAATAACCCTCTTGCCGCAGAAGTTGCTGTTTTAAAGATGAACATTATAGGAAGTTTACGCGGCGTATTTCCTTTCGGATTTTCTTTTCTTGAATTGAGAAATCCATCAAGTATATTTAATGGAATGACCGTTCAGGAAATTGGGGATACCCTTGATTACGCCTTTACCTACTGGCAGCGTTCAGATTTACTTCAGGATTCGATGAGAACGAATGAATTGACGCTTTTGCTGAAAGAAATCAACGGAGCGTTTTATGATAGTATTGACGGTCAATTTGATACTATTCGGCTTACTCCGCTTACTCTCCGAGGGATGAAGTCTATTTACGAAGTACTGTTCCTTCGTCGGACACTCAAATCACAGGTATTATCTAATGATTATCTTATTTCGCGGAACCAGCAACCCGAATCCTTTACAATGTTACAAAATTATCCGAACCCATTTAACCCAACTACGACCATCACTTTTTCTTTAGAAAAACCGGCTGTAGTTTCTCTCACTATTTATAACGTCCTTGGTCAAACAGTTTCTTCTCTTCTTCAGAATGAACATTACGAAGAGGGAACGTATGAGATTGGGTTTGAAGGAGATAAACTGGTGAGTGGCGTTTACTTCTATCGTCTCGAGGTAGATGGCGGAAAGTTCAGTGCAGTAAGAAAACTCATTCTTTTAAAATGAGACTTGTAATAGTACGATAAAACGAATTTGAGATAACAAAGTTTAACTATAGTAGAAAGATAAAAATATGAGATACATTTTTTTTGTTTGCTTAACACTCTTGAGTTCTCTCCTTTATGCTCAAGGACCGGAATTTTCAGTAACTCCGATCAGTTTGTCATTTGCTGCTGTTCAGATAGATTCGAGCGAAGTAGATTCCGTCGTTGTAACTAATACAGGGGATGACTCCCTCCATATTACGGCTGTTACTTCTGATAATATTCAATTTTTGGTATCGCCAGGGGATACAGTTTTAGATGCTTTGGAGAGCGCCACTTATTATATTACGTATCAGCCGACGACAATGGGTGCGGTCGCTGCTAATATTATTTTTACCAGTGATGCGCCGAGTTCAACTGATTCGTTACCGGTCGATGGTGTTGGGGTAGCTCCTCTATTTACCTTTTCATCCTCTTCAATTTCTTTTGGTAATGTTCTCGTAAACTCGACGAAAGAAGATAGCGTAGTGGTGCGCAATACCGGAACTTCATCTTTGGCAATTACTACTGTATCATCGGATAACTCCGATTTCGAAATAACACCAACGAATGCAGATATCGAAATTGCCGATAGTGTTGTTTTCTATGTAACATATCAACCGTCTGTATCGGGTATCGTCAATGCAAATGTAATTTTCGTAAGCAATGCAGAAAGTTCGTCTGATACGTTGGCTGTTGATGGAACAGGGGTTGCTCCCGTATTCAGTGCTTCACCATCAAGTTTTGACTATGGGGAAGTTTTAATCGGTGCGACGAAGGCAGATTCGGTTATGGTGAAAAATACCGGAACTTCACTATTGACTATTTCTTCTGTCGCTTCCGACGAAACTGAATATTCAATTTCTCCTACCAATGCAACAATTGCGGCTGGGGATAGTCTTGAATTTGCTATCACGTTCGAACCTACCGCCGCTGGTATTGTAAGTTCCAGTATCGTTTTTGAACACGATGCGGAAAGTACACCGGACACCATTGAAGTTACCGGAACCGGTATCGCTCCAATATTTTCGGCATCACCAAGCAGTATTGCGTTTGACGACATTTTACTCGGTGAAAATAAAATTGATAGTATCATAGTAATAAACACGGGGAGCGCTGAACTCACCATTAGTTCTGTAACATCTGATAATACAACGTTTGAAATCTCTCACACGAGTGTTACACTGGGAGTTTCTGAAAGCGATACATTTTATATAACCTTCACGCCCACGTCTCCCTCCTTGGAGGAAGGAAATATTATATTCGTAAACGATGGAGAAAGTTCACCCGATTCTGTTTCTGTCTCGGGAACGGGCATTACACCGGGGTTTGAAGTTTCTCAAACAACTATTTCTTTTGGAGATGTTTTTGTTGGCGGTTCGGCGGAGGATAGTGTAGTCGTTTATAATACCGGAAATACAACTTTAAATATTTCTAGTGTTGTTTCAGAGAGCACCGAATTTTCCATCACCCCAAATGATGGAATGATTGACCCCGACGATAGTTTAACATTTTATATTACCTTTACTCCTGAAGTGTTTGGAGCGATTGGAACGAATATTATTTTCGAACATAATGGAACAAGTTCGCCTGACACCGTAATGGTTGATGGGGTAGGAATGGCTCCCGAATTTACCGGCACTCCTGAGAATCTTGATTTCGGGGATGTGTATTTGGGTGATAATAAGGTTGATAGCATCATTGTAAAGAATACCGGAACCGTCGAACTCGAAATCACAGAAATTGTTTCCGACAATTCAGATTTTAATGTATCAGTTGAAGATGCAACCGTTTCTCCATCGGATAGTTTAATATTGTACATAACATACACCCCTTCAGGTTTAGGAACGTCGAATGGGAATATTGTTTTTACTCATGATGCGTCATCTTCGCCGGATACTATTACTGTGGAAGGTGTCGGCGTAGAGCCTGAATTCGACGTTACTCCATCGTCCCTTTCTTTTGATGAAGTTAACGTAGGAAGTTCTTTCATAGATAGTGTGATTGTTACCAATATCGGGACGGGGGAGTTGCTCATATCATCAGTCCTTTCTCAGAACAATACCTTCTCGGTAACTCCATCTGATGCTTCGATTGCTGCTTCCGAAAGTGAAAAGTTTTATATTACATTTACTCCGGATTCTGCACAACTTGAAGAAGGAAATATCATTTTCACGCACAATGGTTCATCGTCTCCGGATGTTGTTACCGTTGATGGAATTGGGGTTGCTCCTCAATTTACTCTCTCGACAACTAACCTAGATTACGCTTCGGTGCTTGTAGGGACAACGATTATTGATAGCGTTGAAGTTTCTAATTCGGGAACATCTGCTCTGATTATTTCCTCTATAACTTCAACCAATGCAGATTTTTCTGTACTCCCTCCCGATGCAACGATTGAGCCGCTTGAAAGCGAGGTTTTTTATATCTCCTTTTCTCCAACAGTGATGGGTGACCGAACCGGAAGTATTATTTTTTCCCATGATGCTGGTTCATCACCCGATACAGTGAATGTTACCGGAGTGGGCATAGCACCCGTCTTTACACAATCGGAGGAAAATATTTTGTTTGGAAATGTTTTGCTTGGACTTTCAAAAGTTGATAGTCTCTTGATTCGGAACACGGGAACAGCGACATTGAATATTGGTTCAGTGGGCTCCGATAACTCAGAATTTGACATAACGCCGAAAGATGCAATCATTGATGTTGATGATAGTTTATGGTTTGTGGTAACGTTTACCCCAACTTCTACCGGTTCGAAAAGCGGCAATATTGAGTTCACCCACGATGCAGCGGGTTCTCCGAATGTTTTATATGTTTCAGGGAATGTGGTTGATTACGAGTTTGTTTTGTCAACAACTTCTGTTTCATTCGGAGATGTGGTGTTGCCCGGAAGTAAACTCGATACCATCATTGTTGAAAACGTGAGTGAAACGCCGATTACTATTTCTGAAGTTCTTTCGGATAATCCGGAGTTTTCAGTTTCTCCGTCGAGTGGTGTACTGGAAGCGTTGTCGGTAATGGAATTTTATTTAACCTTTACTCCAACTTCGATTGGTGCTAAAACAGGAAGCATTAGTTTCACGCACGATGCATCAACGTCGCCGGATTCTGTTGATGTAAGTGGAAGCGGAATTGATACATTGCGTTTTCGCACATTTGCTCCTGATGTTTCGCTTTCAGAAAAATTAGTAAAAATAAAATTCAGAAAAAGCAAAATTGTAACTCAACCCAACATTGCTACCGCATTGAACAATGTATTTCAAAAAGTAGATAAAAAAGCCGGCGCAGTTTTTTTAGGAATTCCGCATACTACAAAAGCCGATTTGAAAAAATATGCATGGATAGTTTTCAAACGCTCAACGTCGGGAAATAATCTCGGTAAATTATATACCTCTGCTCACGATGGTCAATCGTATCCACTTGATTCCTCCAGAGTAGCGGGAAAGAAAACAAGAAAACTGAAAAAGGCGCTCGTTCCGACACGAAAAAAATATAATAACATTGCAATTGAACAGGGTGTTGCTTTTAATCTGAATCTTCGTGCAAGTAGTGATTCGATACTTCCTTATGGTTTTGGCTCGTTGGTTCTCGATACTCCTTATACGCTTATCGGAAAAAATCTTCAAGGACTCACCTTGAGAGAGGTTGGTTCCGCTTTCGATACAGTAATGACCTATTGGGATACACTTGGAATCAAAAGTCAAACGATGTATGATTCCATCGGACAATTTTCTGAAAAAATCTTACGTCGTATAAATAATGCTTTTGCTGCGGCTATTGACACAACGAATTATTCTATTGACACCGCGGCGGTGAAGAAAAATCCTTACGCTATAAGATTGAAGGGAACGAAAACTGCCGACCAGATTGGAATTTTAAAACGTGTAATTAGTAAAGGCGGAGATTTGAATGGTAATCTTTCTTTTGAAGAAGTTCCGTCAAATTATATTCTCTACCAGAATTATCCGAATCCCTTCAACCCCTCAACGACGATTCGATTTTATCTCGAAGACGATGGACTTGTTTTCTTAAAAATATATGATGTCCTTGGTCGGGAGATAAAGAACCTTATTGCTGAGGAAAGGGATGCAGGAGAGCACGAAGTTGTGTTCGATGCAACGGATATTCCGAGTGGTATCTATTTTTATCGCTTGAGTTTTCAAAATGGGGCGACCAATTTTTCAACAACACAAAAAATGTTGCTGATAAAGTAACATTCGCAAAAAAAATTAAAGGATGGAGAGTTATTTTTTTATGACTCTCCATCCTTTTATAAATTATTGTTCCTTGAGGCAGGCAGTACTCTTTTAGTATCGCGAAATTTTTTATTCGATTATTCACGTTAGTTAATTAATTATGTATTTCTTCTTACGACTCACCCTTTTCTTCTTTTCACTTATTTTTATTACACCCCTGATAGCACAACAATGGAAAAATAATCTCACAGAGGATGAGACCAATTTTTACACTATTCAACGCGAGTTCAATAATGTCTGGATTGGGAAAACGCCCGGGCGTGGTGTTGGTTGGAAGCAATTCAAACGGTGGGAATGGTTTTGGGAACAACGTGTTTACCCCAATGGGGAATTTCCTGCCGCAGATGTTCTCTCCCAAAGAATGGTTGAATACAATCGCCAGTTTCCTCGCTATAAAAGTTCAGCGGCGAATTGGAGTTTGATAGGTCCATCTGTTGTCCCTTCAAGCGCAGGAGGTGCAGGAAGAATAAATTGTGTGGCATTTCACCCCCAAAATTCAAACATTATTTGGGTTGGTTCTGCCTCAGGTGGATTATGGAAAAGTACGAATGGCGGCTCGTCGTGGACTACGAATACGGATGGGTTCGGCTCGATGGGAATAACGGCAATCGCGTTTGACCCTTCGAATGCAAACATAATGTTTATAGCAACAGGCGATGGCGATGCAGGAGATACGTATAGTCTTGGCGTTCTAAAATCAACAGATGGTGGTGCGACATGGAACACCACCGGACTAAATTGGACTGCCTCTCAAACACGGACGATAAGTTCTTTAATTGCCCATCCAACCAATTCAAGTATTTTACTTGCGGCAACGAGTAATGGTATTTACAGAACATCGGATGGTGGCACGAACTGGACTCAAATTATTACCGGCAATTTTAAAGACTTGGAAGTAAATAAAACCGACCCGACAATTTGGTACGCTACCCGAAACAGCACAGGAGTGTACAAATCAACAAACACAGGAACTTCATTTTCTCAACTGACAACAGATTTACCGACGTCGGGGTTTGGCAGAATTGCAGTTGCGATTGCACAATCTTCTGCCACAACAATTTATGCGTTATATGTGAACAGTTCGAGTGGTTATTATGGTTTGTACAAATCAACAAACAGCGGGACAAACTGGACTCAACAATCAACGACACCGAATATATTATCGTGGGACGGAACGGGAACAGACGGACAGGGTTGGTACGACCTTGTTTTGGATGTTGACCCGACAAACGCCAGTACGATTTATGTTGGCGGAGTGAATCTCTATAAATCAACAACAAGCGGAACATCGTGGACAAAAATTACGCATTGGTATTCCGGTGCTGGATATCCCTACATTCACGCAGACCAACATGGATTTGGATTTCTTCCCGGTTCGAGTTCTACACTCTTTGCAGTGAATGACGGAGGAATATTTAAATCTACCGATGCGGGAACAACGTGGAGTGATTTGAGTAATGGACTTGCTATCTCGCAATTCTATAAACTCGGAACTTCTGCAACGAATGCGAACAGAATTTACGCGGGAGCGCAGGATAACGGTACGGATAGATATCTTAGTGGGAGTTGGACCCGCGTCATCGGCGGAGACGGAATGGAAGCGCTTATTGATTATTCGAATGAAAATATCGGGTACGGCGAATTGTATTATGGCGATATCCGTAGAACAACAAATGGCGGAAGTTCGTGGACTTCAATAAGAAGCGGTATTGGAGAAGATGGAGGATGGGTTACGCCGTATATCATTAATCCCATCAATCCGCAATCATTATACCTTGGTACAACAAAAGTGTATAAAACATTGAATAGAGGAACGAGTTGGACTGCGATTAGTTCTGCTTTCACCGGTTCTACACTCATTGCGCTTGCAATCGCTCCGAGCGATACCAATGTCATTCTTGCTTCAACAGCATCTCAGATAAACAAAACCACGAACGGCGGTTCAACGTGGTCAAATATCACTTCCGGTTTGCCTGCTGCGTCAATTACGTATGTTGCGGTTCATCCGGCAAATGCTTCCACGTTCTATGTAACATTATCCGGTTATGGAAGCGAAAAGGTATATAAAACAACAAACGGTGGAACGTCGTGGTCGAATGTTTCTACTGGTTTGCCGAGTATTCCTGCAAACTGTATCGCAATTCATCCATCTTCCCCTTCTGAACTTTATGTAGGAATGGATGTTGGTGTTTATTATTCCTCAAACGGAGGTACATCGTGGACACAATTTTTTGAAGGTTTGCCAAATGTGATTGTTAATGAATTGGAATTTCATGCCACGACAAGTAAACTTCGCGCAGCAACCTATGGGCGAGGAATTTGGGAAACGCCAGTAACAATCAATTCCACAAGTATATCGGGATTGAAATTCAACGACGCAAATGGGAATGGAATTAAAGACGCTGGCGAGAATGGAATATCAAATTGGAGAATTCGCCTCACCGGAACTTTGAACGATTCCATACTTACCGACGGATATGGAAATTATGGATTTTATAATTTGAATCCCGGAAATTACACGGTGAGTGAAGAACAAAAGTCCGGATGGACACAAACATTTCCCTCGTTTCCCGGAACGCATTCTGTTGCTCTTTCATCAGGTCAAGTTATCACCGGAATAAATTTTGGCAACAGACCAATCGGAAGTATTTCGGGAATGAAATATAATGACGTTAACGAAAACGGTTCATTCGATGTGGGGGAACCGGGGCTTTCAAACTGGAAGATAAGAATTGCCGGTCCCTATTCCGATTCAACACTTACAGACGCAAATGGAAACTTTTCTCTGGTAATTACTCAAGCGGGGACATTTATCGTTTCCGAAGTTCAACAGATAG
>JAGXRH010000088.1 GCA_018335975.1 Ignavibacteriales bacterium | reverse complement strand
ACAATCAACAACCCATCCACGCCGTAATCCCGCGCCTTTTTTGAAAGTCCGAGAGTTTTCATCGTGGAATTTGTACCTGTGCCTGCGATAATTTTTTTTCGCTTCCGGTTTCTCTCGATAACAATCTCTATAATTTTTCGCTGTTCCACCTCAGAGATGGTTGCACTTTCCCCCGTTGTACCTGTTGGTAAAATTGCTTCTACTCCCCCTTCTATCTGATAATCAACAAGACGGCAAAGCGCTTTTTCATCAATGGAGTTTTTTTTGGTAAAGGGAGTTACAAGCGCTGTGCCTGTGCCGCGAAATAAAATTTGTTTTTGATTCATAGGAGTATATCTTTCATTGTATAAACTCCCTTTTTGTCTTTTAACCATATTGCCGCCATAAGCGCGCCAAAGGCAAAACCTTTTCTACTCCTTGCCGTGTGCGTCAATTCAATACTATCCGTTTCCGAATCGAATCCCACTTTGTGCTGACCTGCCCAGTATCCGGCGCGTGTTGAAGTTACATGAATTTGATGCGGAAGAAGCGGTCGTTGCGGTGAGTCGTGAATAATTTCTTTTTTTCGTGCAACATTCCGGAGCAAAATTGAAGCAAGGTGCAATGCCGTTCCGCTTGTGGCATCAAGTTTATTGCGATGGTGAACTTCGTGAATATACATATCAAAGTCATCAAATTTATCGATAAGAAACGCGGCATTGCTGACAAGTTCGTAGAGAATGTTCATTCCGATAGAAAAATTGGAAGCATATAAAAAACCGACGTTATGTTGTTCAGCCAATTTTTGGACTGTTTCGTGTTGATGCAACCATCCCGTCGTTCCACACACGACATTTTTTCCCGCAGCAAACGCTGCTTCGATATTGTAGGGCGCTTCGCTCGGAGTCGTAAATTCCAAACACACATCAACACCGTTCAGTGATTCTCGCGTAAGACCGCTTCCGTGGGAATTATTTTTTCGGGTAAATATTTTTTTAACAACGATAGCCCGTTCACTCGCGAGATGTTCAATTTCTTTTCCCATTTTCCCACCGCCAATGATTGCTATCGAAAGAGGAATCATCATACAATTCCCTCCTCGATTTTAACTCGGTATTCTGAGAGCTTTTCTATTTCGCTTGAGCCAAGGTATTGCGAGTTCGCTCCTGCAATTGTGATTGCATTTTCTGAAGCACTGAAAGCATTTTTTGTCTTTGTGAAATAATAGAGAAATGCCGCAGAGAAAACATCGCCGCATCCGGTTGCATCGATTGTTTTCAATTTTTCTTTTGGTGCAAAATCGCGGTTGGAAATATTTTTGTGCTCATCAATAGAATAAAGGGTGATTCCCTTTCCGCCTTTTGTAATTATCAATCGTTGAACATCGAGCGAAAGGAGTTGTTTTGCGAGGGTATCTTCATCAAAGCGTTCCAACGTTAAACTTTTTGCTTCTGTTTGATTCATCTGCACACTGTTTATCATAAATGCCCATCGTCGCCACTCCATAAGCGGAGTTCGAAACCGTGTAAAATCATCGTTCACTCCAAGCGTTAAGCTATGAAAGTCAATATGGGAAACAATATCGCGGTCCCGTGTTTCCATTCGAATATAATCCAGCGTTTCGAGGGTTATATCAAATCCCGAAATCATATTGACGAGAAAAGCATCTGTTTTTAAAAAGGGTTGAATTTTTTTGAAGGGAATTGGCGGAGCAATATTTGCTGAACATTCAATCCGTGTTTGTGTTGTCGAATATGAAAGATGAACGGAATTGGTTTCCTCTTTCATTTTATAAATCCCGCTCGTTTCCACATTCGGATATTTTTTTAGTATTTCAATTAATTCGTCATAATCTTTTTCACCAACCGAAAAAACGGGAATAATGGTATCATCGCTCGCTGTCAGATGCGCAAGCGTTAAGATGGCAAAATATATTCCTCCCCATAGCGGCTCAACATTTTCCGTTTTGCCGTTTTTTTTGGGATGAATAAAATCCTTACAGATATGTCCGATGATGGTAAATTTCAAACTTGTTAGTTATTTGGAAAGTTAAGCGGTTGGTTTATTATGTCGTCATTTTTCTTTCGCAATTGTTTACACTTTTGCGGTGAACGGAAAATTTCCTGCTTCACTCATTCGCCACAGATGCTGACAGGAAAATTTATTTTCATATAACGCACGTCCAACAATTACCGAATCAACACCAAGTGGCTCGAGCCCTTGTAGTGTCAGTAAATCTTGTACATTCGAGATGCCTCCTGCGACAGTGATACGCATCTTCGGTCCGTGTTCGTCCATTTTTATTTGGCGAGCGAGTTGTTCGATGGAAAAAATATTCGGACCTATCATCTCGCCATAGCGCATTATATCTTTATACACTAATCGTGTAAAACCCATTTGCTTTGCATTGAGCGCTACCGAAGTTGCGGTAAGTCCTGAGTCAACCGTTCTGCCATACATTTTAACAAAACCATTTTCCGCATCAATTCCTAACGCAATTTTATTCGACCCATAGGTTGCCAACAACCGTTTTGCTTCCTCGGGCGCTTCGATGAACATCGTTGCAATGATAATGCGTGAAACTCCTAAATCAAATAATGTTTTTGCATCTTGAAAAGAACGGATTCCTCCGGTAACTTCAATGGGGATGTCCACGGTCTGCACAATGGAGGAAATAACATTTTTATTAACGACATATCCCTGCCGGGCGCCATCCACATCTGTAACGTGTAACGTTTTGGCGTTTTCTTTTCTCCATAGGCGAGCCATATCGAGCGGGTTGTCCGAACAGAATTCTTCGTGCATTCCATCTATGGTACGAACACATTTACCATCCTTTATTTCAATAACGGGAAGAACGAGAAGCATTGCATTAAAATTTTCGGCTAAAAAATGCGAAAGATTATCTTAAAAAAAAATTCCTTGATACTATTCCAAAAAAAAACCTGTTCTCAAATGAATGAGAACAGGTTTCCATAATAAATAAACGTATTCTAAGTATTATTTGATAAGCATCATTTTCTTTTCTTTGACAAAGACTTCTCCCCTTCCATCGTCGGAAACATTTTCTGCTTTCCAGCGATAGAAATAAACACCCGATGAGAGATGCCGCGCATCAAATGAATATTGATAAGCTCCATCTTCGAGTATTTCATTATTGACGATGGTTGCAACTTCCTGTCCGAGTATATTATAGACTTTCAAATTAACTTTTGCGACAGTACTCAAGGAAAACTCGATGATTGTCGCCGGGTTAAACGGGTTCGGATAATTTTGTTCAAGCACAAATTGTACAGGTTCAGCAGTCAGATATTCATCATTCGTCCATGCACGCGCACTGGTATCGTTGACGCCTTTCAACAAATACGGAACATCGAATAATCGCCATGCAGCACGTGGTCGCGCGACGGCAATTTTCCTTCCTTGCTTAACGTTAATAACTTTGAGCAACATATCAAACGAGTCCAGTACTGGTGTGTCGAATGACCGATTCAATTTTGCAAGAAGAGCTGCGAGTGAATCGTAAACATCCGTCGTATCAACTCTCCCTAAACCATAACGTGTATGTAATGTCATTATAGTATCAACTTGGTTTGCAATTTGCTTTAGCGTCAATCCTTTGAATCGCTCAAGACGCGGGTCTCCACCTGATTCGTAGTACACAATATTACCAAATCCAGACGGTAATACGCCTGCAACGCTACCACCAATATTCATTTTAAGAATTGCCTGTTCGGCGGCGAGGGGATTGTTATATTTTTTTCTGCTTCCAGCAAGTC
>JAGXRH010000087.1 GCA_018335975.1 Ignavibacteriales bacterium | reverse complement strand
TGGCGGAATTAAATCCCGCGTTATATTGCCAATTTGCAAAATCATATCCCGTTGCCGGTGTTGCGAACATCGGAAAGACCGTACCATATGCTATTGATACTTGATTGCTCGCGTTAGAAACAGTTACAGTAGGCGAAGTAAATATTTCAACGCTTCCTTGTCCGGTTATGTTCACGGTAAGGATATGCGTATCAATAGCAAAATTCGCCGTTACATTTTTATTACCGCTCATTATAATTGTATCGGGATTTTCGGTTCCTGATAAATCACCACTCCAATTCACAAAGTGATAATTCGTGTTTGCTGTTGCAGTAAGTATGGCTTTGGCATCTTTCGCAAAAGTAGTACGATTATCAAAATTGTTGGTTACACTTCCATTTGTTGCATTTATCGTAAGCGTTACAGCCGAATCAACTTCCGTTAATTCACCATACGGATATAATCCGTAAGGAGTGGTGAAGGTAAATTTTTTAGTCAGTGTTGATGTTGCCGTATCATATTCAAAAAGAGTTCCACGTGGGTCATTTGAAAGTTTTTCGCCGCCGCCGCTTCCTCCATAATCATTAGTGAACCCATATAATTTCCCGTTTTTTGCCTGCATTAATGAGCCATAAGGATAAGCGCCATCTTCATAACCGGTAAAAGAATATTTCACTGTTAGTGTATTAGTTGTAATATCGAATTCATACAGAGTACCATAACCGCTATTTCCTCCACCGTAGTTTAATCCGTACAATTTTCCATTCCTTGCGAACATTAACGAGCCATAAGGATTACCACCTTCTGTGGAATAGACAAAGTCGTGCAACTTTGAATATGTATTCGTGGAGATATCAAATGCAAACAAAACACCGTTACCGCTTAAATTTTTCCCTTCACCGCCGCCGCCACCACCACCACCGCTTGTTTGATTGGTAACACCGTATAGTTTTCCATTGCTTGCCTGGATTAATGTACCATACGGGTTAGCGCCATCTGTTCCGAAATCGTGCAACTTGGTAAAAGTATTTGTAGTTATATCCATTGAGAAAATTATACCTGCGCCATTTGCTCCGCCCCGCTCTGTCATCCCGTAAAGTAATCCATTACTCGCCTGCAATAGCCCGCCCTGCGGCTCAGAACCATTTCCGGAATTATCCTCGTAAAAGTCATGCATTTTGGAATAGGTATTCGAATAAGGGTCATACTCAAAAATGACGCCACTTCCGTCTTCACCTCCACCATTTGTCATTCCATACAGTTTTCCGTTGTTTGCCAAAGCCATAGTTCCATAAGGATACCCTCCGTTATCGTAGTCGAAGTTGTATTTTTTGGTCAATGTATTTGTAAACGGGTCAACTTCAAAAATAACGCCGTAACCGCTGTAGCCGCTTGAGTGTGTCATTCCGTACAGTTTTGTATTCCATGCCTGCACCAATGAACCATATGGAAATGCCCCTTCTTTCGCGGCGCCAAATTCTATTTCCGTTGAATATATATTGCTCGAAAGATCGAATTCCATAAGTGTGCCATAATTAGCTGGATAATTACCGTCCGTTGTTCCATAGAATTTCCCATTGCTTGTTTGTGCGAAAACGCTCAATATTGGTGAACTGTTTTCATAATCAATGTTATAGATATTTGTGAATGTATTTGTCGAAAGATTATATTCAAAGATAAAAGCGTTGTTATCATTGGGACCGCCTTGACTAACTGTACCGTACAGTTTTCCGTTACTTGCCTGTATAACACTGTTATACGGTTGCCATCCAGTGGAATCTGAAAAGTTGTATATTGTAGTAAACACATTCGTGGCAGGATTTATTTCAAAGATACTTCCGTATGACAAGTATTGATACGTATTATTAGAGAATCCATAATCAAAAACGCCATAGAGTTTTCCGTTACTCGCGGGTATTAACTTACCACGAACACCTGGTGTTATACTATCAAAATCAAATATTTTTGTATAGGTAAGAGTCGAAATATCAAATTGAAAAATCCCTCCTTCATTATTTGTTCCTCCTGAGCCAGTTATACCATATAATTTTCCGTTGCTTGCCTGTGTCAGAGAAACATGAGGAAAGCTCCCATTCGCGCTGTCAAAGTCATAAATTTTTGTATAAGCGTATGTTGCCGGGTCAAATTCAAAAATAACGCCGCCACTATTCACACCGCCATAATATGTAACTCCGTAAAGTTTACCATTACTCGCCGGTGTAAGCGACATTGCAGAGTTTGCGCCATCGTTCGTTGCGTTTTGATTATAATGAACAAAACTGTATGTATCTGTAGTAATATCGTATTCATAAATTCCACCCAAGTAATTATTCACGTTGTAAAATGTTGTACCATAGAGTTTTCCATTACTCGCCTGAACCGGAGTGCCATAAGGGTCCCCTCCTTCACTCCCGGAAATATAGTATCCAAATACGTGTTTAGTTGAATACGTATTTGTCGCCGGGTCATATTCATAGAGAGTCCCTCGCTCAAATCTGCCCCCCTGCGGAGTAGTTCCGTAGAGTTTTCCATTGGATGCGGCATATACGCCATTGTAGTAGGGGTTTCTGCCATCAATGTACGGGAAAGAGTGTGAGTAATTAAAAACGGTATCGCCGGTATTCATTGCAAAGATTGTTCCTGCGTCTGATGCCCCCCCATTACGTGTCATACCCCACAGTTGAGGCAATGTTCCAGTCATAAAAGAATTACCGTTGAGTTGTTTCATCTGCTGCGGTATGGAAATATCATTTGCAGATGTTCTGTTTTTCGGGCGAGGGTAGAGTTTCTCCTGTTGAGCGCGAAATTCTTTTTCCGAAATCATTTTGTGCGTGCGCGGGTCCAGGATTTTCGACTCTTCGGTTTGAACGTTTTTATGACGTTGTTCATTTTGAGAATGTGGCTTTCGTTCCATCCTCGTATCTTTGCGGTTTGTCATTCTGTTTTGCGCAAAGAGTGAACTTGCCAAAACAAGTAATATTGCGAGAGAGTATTTAAGTGTTGACATATAGTTGATTGTTTAGATGTGAATTGATGATTGTGAGTTGAAAAATTTTGATTTAATATCGTGGATTCAAGTGACAAATGCAACTTTTTGATATTAGAATCTGTGCTACGCATTTTAAAAATGCGTAGCACAAAATCATAATTTACTTATTTCATTAATACCATTTTCTTCACTTCAACGAAATTTCTCTCGTTGGTGGAAGCAGCAATGCGATAGAAATACACACCGCTCGAAAGTTTGCTTGCATCAAATTGAATTTCGTGTTGTCCGCTTTCCAATTC
>JAGXRH010000086.1 GCA_018335975.1 Ignavibacteriales bacterium | reverse complement strand
CTGTATTCGCCGAAACCGGGACAATACCGGCAGGAAGCAAGGCGCCCGCCAATAAGGCCTTGATAATTTTTCGCCGCTGTTGAAACACTAAAAGATCGGTGATTTCGCTCGCGGGGATGGTTTTATCTGTTTTTATAATCATCCCGAATTTACCTGCAGGTTGGGCCGTACCGAACAATGCCAGCGTGAAGTTACTTTTTGCCTTTAGGTATCAAACCCAGTAATTGTTTAAACTTACGCTCGGTTATAAAAGCCAGCGAAAACAACTGAATAAAATTTTCGGCTTCAATCAAATCCAAACCGATATTGACCGGCACCAATTCCTTGCGCGTGCCGAAAATCCGGTCCCAAATAGCCAGGACAATACCGTAATTGCTATCATGCTCCATGCGCAAAGTGGAATGATGGGTACGGTGCAAACAAGGCGTAATAATATAATTCGATAACAATTGCTCGTTCGGCACTCGAATATTGGCGTGATGAAAAAATATGAAGAATAATTCCACTATTTCAATTGACAATACCAAATAAGCATCGACTCCGACCACAATTACAAATACGCATTTATAGACTATTTCAAGTAACAGGTCGAATACATGAAAACGAAACCCCGTGGATACATTAAAGCTTTTATCGCTATGATGCACTTTATGAAAACGCCATAACCATTCATATTTATGACTGGCTACATGCCATGCATAGATAGCCAAATCAAAAAATGCGAACGCCAATAACCATTTTACCGGCCCGTTCCCCAAGCCGCTTAATAAGCCAATGGATGAAAATTGTTGCGCCACCAAAAACAAGGAAGACGCCCTTAAAATCGTTAAAATAACATTATTGATTAGAAAGGCAGTAGTATTGGTAACAATAGATTCCTTATAAACTTTTTGAGTGAAATTTCTATAAGGTTTAAATTTTTCCATGGCTAGCAATATCATAAATGCCAATATGGCCAACCCGAACAGAGCGCCGGTAAAAGCCATGTCACCCTTTCCAGCATGTTCCAAAGCCCCCATAGCGCCGCCCCTATTTATAAAACCGCTTAATCATTATTTTTGACCGGCGTTTAATAGCTCGGTCAATGCATTTATTTCGTTATTGGCATCGACTTGCCGGGTAATATCATACTGCACGCCGAGATAATAAATAACCCGATTTTTTTTATCGAATAGCGGAATAACCTTTAAATGGTTATGAAACAATGTGCCGTCTTTTTTATAATTGCGCAAAGTCACTTCAACGCCCTCCCGCTTTTTCATGGCCTCGGCGATGAGATACCGGGCGGGTTGTTCTCTATCCTCGCCTTGCAGAAAGCGGCAGTTATGCCCGACGATCTCCTCTTGAGAATAGCCGGTTAAGCGTTCAAATGCTTTATTGGCGTATATTATCGGCGCATCCTCCAAATCCGGATCGGCCAAGGTAACGCCGTTAACGCACTCGTCCAAAATAGCGGACAATACTTGCGGAATAATGCCAGAGTCTTTATCAACAATAAAATTCATGCTCGCGCTCCAATTCAGTCTATTTTTTTATACTTGTCAATTGCATTCGATGGCAATCAGATTTTTTATATTTTCCACGGTATTCTCGGCACCGTCCTCGATAGCATAACGAATCAGTTTTTCAAACGGACGCATGAAGATTTCCAATTCCAGTAATTCAAAGCGAAAAGTCAGACGGGTAGGTTTCTTTTGGTCATCGGCATCTACAATATAACTGTGCTTATAAGGCTGATCCATACCCATTAAAATTAATTTGTCATGCGGTTTAAAATCCGTGATGGTAAAAGTCGATTCGATTTCGGTGTCGTTATCCTTGCGCACTTGTTTTGCTTTTGCCCCGACAAACATCTTATGGCCGTCCAGCGGCTCGAATTTGACCACTTCGACGGCCCATTTCGGATAATTATCGAAAAATCGTTCCCCGACATAAGCGAATACATCGGGGAGCGGTTTATCTATTTCTATACTGGCCTCGCCGACAACCGGTTTGGTCGAATCAAACGGTAACTTCAAATGCATGACAATCCCCCAGATTAAAACCGAACATTTTCAACTCGAGCAATATAGTTTCTGAAAAAACTTCATCGTCATTACCCGCCATCTTCCAGGACATTTATCGTTGAAAAATGTTTAAAGTGCAGCTTATTTAAATTAACTTATTCATGGCTTCACCATTTCAAAATTATTTAGCCAGGTTCCGTTAGCCGCTTTTCCCTAAAAACGCAAATTCCACCGTACAATAAATGAGACAACCCCGCATATAAAAATACTTTTTGATAGTTTTCATCGATTTCGACCTGATTGACCGTTGAATAGTATTCCACGGATAAAATCAGCAGCAATAAAAAAGCGCCCAGCGCCACGATGGCAGTGTAATTGCTGCTGACTTGATGGAAGCCGTATACCGCTATTTGCACCAAACACAGATATATCAATACCAAGCGTAAATTATTAGCCAGGGGGCCGTATAAATCGCTGGTATTTTCGAAAAAGAATTCGCTACCCGTCAAAGACAATATACTGGCCAACAAAATGACTATGACGGAGGCGTTAAAGTTAACCTGCAAAACGATTTGCAGAATATTTAACGATGCATGAGATAAAGAGCGGGTATTCATGGTTGATACCTCTTATTGTAAAAAAATACCCTCCCGGAGTACTGCATTGGGAGGGTATATAGAGGAGGACGGTTATGAGGTCATGACGGGCTCTTGGGAAATGGCCTGGATAGGCTCGCCGCCTAACTCGTATTGGGTTTCCACTACCGCCGGTTCGGCTTCCGGCTCGGGAGGCGCAATGGTTTTTCCCTGCATCAGCTCATCGATCTGGTACTTATCGATAGTTTCCCAATCCAGCAGCGCGTGAGCCATGTTGTGCAGAATTTCGATATTTTCCTTCAGAATGGTTTCCGCCCGGTTGTAATTGCTATCGATAACGGCGCGTATTTCTTCGTCTATGGTTTGCGCCATTTTTTCCGACATCGGTTTGGCCTGCGGCCCCATATAACCGCCTTCGTTGTCGCCATAATCCATGGGCCCGAGTTTGTCGGAAAGCCCCCACTTGGTCACCATGTTTCTGGCCAACTGCGTGGCGCGCATAATATCGTTCGAGGCGCCGGTGGTGACCTTGTTTTTACCGTAAATCAAGGCTTCCGCAATCCGGCCGCCGAACAAACTGGAGATTTGGCTTTCCAATTTGTCTTTACTGGCGCTGTACTGGTCCCGCTCCGGCAAGAACATGGTAATACCCAACGCACCGCCGCGCGGCATGATGCTGACTTTATATACGGGGTCGTGCTCAGGCACCATGCGGCCGACAATGGCATGGCCGGCTTCGTGGTAAGCCGTCATCAACAAGTCTTCGCGGCTCATCACCATGGTGCGTTTCTCCGCTCCCATAATCATTTTGTCGCGGGCTTTGTCCAAATCGTTCATGGTCACCACGCGCTTATTGTTGCGGGCGGCGAACAGGGCGCCTTCGTTGATCAGGTTGGCTAATTCGGCACCGGAAAACCCCGGCGTACCGCGCGCTAAATCGGTGATATTCACGTCATCCGCCAAAGGCACCCGCTCGCCGTGTA
>JAGXRH010000085.1 GCA_018335975.1 Ignavibacteriales bacterium | reverse complement strand
GTTCGCATCTTTTGTAATTTCTTCCTGCACTTCCTGCAACTGCATCGAAGATTTTGCAATCACTTCCACAGAAGTTGTGTCGGTCAAAGTAGTATTTGTTTCCTGCAATTTTCTTTTCACAGAGGAAGAAACAAATACTTGGATTTGCTCCAACATATTTTTGAGAGCGTCTTGTTTTGCTTTTTCAACATCAATATTCTGAGAAATGCCAGTGTAGTATTCATTATTATTTTGCGAGTAAAGGAAATATTGAAATAAGAGTAAGAGAAAAAGCGTCGAAAATATTTTATTCATAATCTTTAATTGGTTGTAAATGTAGATATTAAAAATCTCCCTAACCCACTTTCCGTTACGGCGGACAAGTTCAAGGGGGAATAAATCTTCAATCTAAAATCTAAAATCGTAAATCCTCCTACTTCCACTCCTCATAATTTTTCATACGCTCGGTAACACGGATAATATAGTCCTGTGTTTCTTTGTAGGGGAGTTTTGATTTTAAGTGTGCAAAAACTTCATCGGAAGTCATTGCATTTATTTTTTCGATTGCAGGTTTCAGTTTTGTTTTGCCGGTGAAAGCGCGGGCAACATTTCCTGCACCGGTATTGTACGATGCTACTGCGCAGTATAAGCGACTTTGTTCGTCTTTTACTTCTTTAAAATATTTTGTCAGGAGGATGTTGAGATATGCCGCGCCGAGTTCAACATTGTTTTCGGGCGTGTAGAGATATTCCGGTGTGAGCAGCGAATCAACTTTATAGACGTAAAGATAGGCATCGCGTCCGCCAGATTTCGGAACGAGTTGCATTAATCCGTACGCAGGAACTCCCGAACGGGCTTTCGGATTAAAATAACTTTCTGTGTGAACAACTGCGAAAACAAGCGTTGGGTCAATCTTAAATCGCTGTGATTCGTTTTGGACATTTTCTTTGTACGTAATCGCACGCTTTCGTAAATGGTCGGGAACGAGCGGAACGGTGATGATAACAGCAATTCGTTTTTCTCCATCTTTTCCTTTTACTTCTTCCTGTTTTGTTTCACTCACGCGAAGAATTTGTTCCGCAAACTGTCCGACGTTTTTTGCGGTAACAGGTTGCTTATCTTTTGTTTGTAATTGGTCTGCGAGAATCGGTTGTTTTTCTTCGGGAGATTTTTCTTTTGCAGAAAGCGGGTCATCGTTTCCTTTATCCGCAACCATTTTTGAAATTTCCTCTTTTATTTTTTGCTGAATCAAATCTTTATTGTTTGCTTGCGATGGTTCAATCAACACTTCCACTTTGGCTTCTCCTTTTTCAAAATCCACACTCCGCCGCGATTTATAATCTTTGTCGTACGAAACCCATTCTTTTTTTGTCGAAGTTTTTGTGTTGCGCTCGCCCCATTGTTTTTCGATGTTATCGAGATAATCCTGAAATGCTTTTTTCTGTTCTTCTTCGTACTTCCGGTACTCTTCGGTAACCCGTTGCTGGTATTGAAAGAATTGCTCTTCCTGTTCCTGAATCCCTTGCTGTTGTTGTTTTAGAAATTGCTGAAAAAGTGAATCTTCACTCGCTTGAGAAAAAGAAATTGTTGTGAAGAGAAAAAATGAAAATAAAAGTGTGAGTGTTTTCATAGTCGTAAATGAGTAATTGGTAATTGGAAATTTGTAATCAGGTTTCATTTCATATTTGCTTTGAATCGTTCGAGATTCATTTTTCCTTTTATGTGGGAAAGCGTTCCGTCAATAAATTTTTGCAAATGGTCTCTCCGTTGTTTTAAATCGAAGAAAGAATAGGTTTGTTCCTGATCATAATTTTTTGAAAGTGATTGTTTGGATGCGGTTTCTGTTTTCTTGAGTAACTGTGTAAGAGCGCGCGGGTCATAACCGGAAAGAGCGAGAAGCACTGCGGCGAGTTTATCCGCTTCTTCTTCGATGGCAACGGTTTTCGGGCGATGCACTAAATCGTACAACACGGTTGAATAAAGTTCGATAGATTTTTCCGTTTCACGCAATTCATCGTTCACTAATTTTTGCACATTCTGCATATACTTTTCCATTTTGAAAAGCGCAGTTCGTGCTTTTATTTCTTTTACGCCGTGATTGAGAAGGAGATGAGCGACTTCGTGTGAAATTGCTCCGGCAAGTTCTGCTTCGTTTTCACATTCATCCAACATCCCCTTTGTAATAAAAATATACCCACCGGGAACAGAAAAGGCGTTCGTTCGCGCATCCGGTAAAATAAAAAAATGAAATTGTTCATCGTACGAGGGAGACGATTCCACAAGATACATTCCGAGTAAGTTAATATATTTCAACAAGGCGGCGTCTTTCACGAATCCTTTTGCCGCAACGCGTGATGCAATTCCTGCGCCGATTCCTTCTGCCGTTAATGTATTCTCGTATTCAGAAAACATCGACTGCACATTTCCCAGTTCTTCCATTTGTTTTGGGGAAATCTCTTGCATTGTTTCTTTTAAGAACGATTGATATTCGCCAGTATCAAATTGCATTTCACCTGCGTATTCGAGGAATGATGGGTCGCCTTCGTCTGCTTTACCGAATCGTTGTGCAAAACCCCGGATAGCTGCGGCGATTGCGGTTTTTGATGTTGCCGGAGAAAGCCATTCTTTCGTGAGTTCTTTCACGGGATTTCCTGCGGGCTTTTTATCCACTAAGCAGTTTTTTGAAATCCACGCTTCGGAATTGTCGAGAGATTTTATTTTCACCCAATTTTTTTCCGTCTTTTCAATCGTGAGGGGAACTCCCTCGGGAAGCGTTCGAATTAATTCATAGTACGCGCCGGGACCGTTGCGAACATCATTCCGCGGGCGTTTGGTAAATTGTGTTTCCTGAGCAGAACACCAATGAAAAAAAATAATGAAGGAAAGGAGGAGAGTACGCATAGGGATTTTATTTTGTTTGGAAATCATAAACTCCATCCCAATTCTCGGGCGGAGGAGTGAGAGAAAAATTTTGGCATCGTTCGAAATAGATACGGATCGGTTCGTCGTGGGGATATTTTTCCCGGAGCAGTGCGAATTGTGTCGCCGCGGCTGAAAAATTTTTATTTCTGTACAGCGACAGACCGTGGTGAAACTGTTCGATGAGCGAAAGGGCTTCGGGTGAAACGGATTCTTTCGTTCCTAATAATTCGTACAGCCGCGTGGCGTTTTCTTTTCCTTTCAATGTTACGATATCAATTTCGCGGCAGACCATAGTATCGCGAACGTGGTTGTACACTATTTCACTCAAGAGGATGGACGTTCCGTACACTTTATTTATTCCTTCGAGCCGCGACGCAACATTCACGGTATCGCCGATAGCGGTGTATTCCATACGCTTCCGTGTTCCAACATTTCCGACAACCATTTTTCCGCTATGCAATCCGATGCGGCATTGATGGAATAAGAGGATAGGAACGCCGTTCTTTTTCCGCTGAACGGCATTTTGAATTTCCAGCGCCGCTTTACACGCTCGCAGGGAATCATCTTCTTTTTGAAGGGGAATACCGAACATTGCCATCACTGCATCGCCAACATATTTATCGAGAAACGCGCGGTGCTTTAAAAGTGTGGTAACGCAA
>JAGXRH010000084.1 GCA_018335975.1 Ignavibacteriales bacterium | reverse complement strand
TGTGGAAGAATTTACCGAAGACCCTGCAGGAAAAAATAACGGCGGCGATTTGTACTATTTTACGACCGGACAAATGGTAACACCGTTTGAGGACGCCTGTTATTCTTTAAAGAAAGGGGAAATAACGAAAGAACCAATACACTCTGTCTTTGGGTATCACATTATTCAGGTAACAGACCGAAAAAAAGCAATTGGCTCGGTTCGGGTAAGTCACATAATGGCGCGATTCAATTCCGCTAATCCTGCTCCCGACGATACGATGCAAGCATGGAAGAAAATTTCCGCAATGTATGATAGCGCTAAACAAAAACGGGTCAACTTCGCTACTCTCGCAAAGCGTCATTCGGATGATGCGGGAAGCGCGGCGAACGGGGGAGATGTCGGTTTCTTTACGCGCAGGCGGTGGGTGCAGGCGTTCGATGAAGCGGCATTTCAATTGAATGTGGGACAACTTTCCAACATCATTCGTACGCCGTACGGTTATCATATTTTGAAATGCACGGAGGTCAAACCCGTCGCATCGTTTGATTCGTTAAAAGAAGAATTAAAATCTCAATACCTTTCCTCCCGATTTTCTGACGAGAAGGCGACATTCTTGGAAAGTTTAAAAAAGAAGTACGGATTTTCGGAAGACAAAACAGTATTTCTTGCTTTGGTAAATATGCTCGATACCTCAAAGGTTCTCGCAGAATCCGCATGGGCAAATTCTTTCACGGAAGAAGTACGGGCGAAATCGCTCATTCAGTTTATGGGAAAAGAATGGAGCGTCAATTCGATTTTGCCACTTGTTGAACAGACACCGGAAAATCAGGGAACGGAATTAATTGAAGAGGAATTTCGAGTAGCACTGAACCGCGTGTATGAAGATTTGCTCCTTTCGGAAGAAGCGAAAACCGTAGAAAAAAAATATCCTGAATTTGAGAAACTGATGGCGGAATTTGTAGATGGTATTTTGTTATATCGTGTTGAGCAAGAGGAAGTCTGGGCAAAAGTTTCTGTCACGGATTCAGCGCTGGAATCTTTTTTCAATGCCAACCGGGAGAGGTTCCGCTTCCCGCATCGCGTGAATACCAGCGTGATACATGTCGGAACAGATACTCTCGCGAATGAAGCATACCAGAAACTCCAACGCGGCATTCCGTTCGATAGTGTTGCATTGATGAGTAACGCTTCTATTCTTATGCGCTTGCGCAAGGGAAATATGGATTGGTTAAACGCAGACCAGGACACGATGACACGGCTCGCCTGGACAATGGAAAAAGGAACATACAGTGCGCCATTTCTTTTTGAAGGAAAAGGGTGGACGCTTGTGTATGTGAATGATAAAGACAGCACCCGTCGAAAGACATTTGATGAAGCCGGTTCGGAAATATCAAATGCATATCAAGATGCCGAAGCAAAAAAGTTTGAACTACAATGGCTCGAAGGCGTAAAACAACGGTTTGCTGTGACGGTTCATCGTGAGGTTGTTGAAAAGGCGTTTGCAAAGAAAAAATAATGCATGCGTGGTTTCAGTTTTTGCCCAAGTTTCTCGATAAGCGGATATTCCTGAGTTCTCTCCTTCTTTCGAGCGCGTTCGTTGGTTGTTCCCGTAAAGAATCACCGGCGAATTTTCTGGCGCGGGTGGGAGATGAAGTTTTAACGGAAGAGTCGTTATCATCAGTGATGAGGGACGATGAGCGTTCCAAAAAAACTATGCGCGATGCCTATATTCAATCGTGGGTAAATGAAACAATGCTTTTTCAGGAAGCGGTTAATAACAATGTAACAACGGGCGATAAATTTACATCACAAATGGAAGACTTTCGCCGTCAACTTGCGGTACGAACATTTCTTGAACAAACACTGTATCTCCCCGATGATACGCTCATCGAGGAAGCGCGAATGGTTCAATATTTTCAAGCACATCATCGTGAGTTCAACGTTCTGGAAACGGCTGTTCAATTGAGCGGGATAATTTTCCCGGAGAAAAAAGATGCCAATCGCTTTCGAACAGAATTTTTTCGCGGCGTATCGTGGCAACAACTTATCAAAACGTTCAGTGCAGATGATAAAGGGAAAAAAGTTTTTGAAAATACCATCTATCTTCGCCAAACATTATTTTCTCCGGAAATATGGAATGTTGCCTTGACACTCAAACCGAACGAGATATCGTTTCCGGTGCAAACATCGCTTGGCTATGCAGTCGTTCGATTACTCGACATACAGAAAAAAGGAGAACCATCCCGTTTTGCATTTGTCCGCAATGAAATTCGCCAGCGTATCATCACCGATATTCGCCAACGCCGGTATGAACAATACATCAAATCCCTCAATGAAAAATACCAACCGGAAATCAGCGTCGGAGGAAATTCTCCCTCGCTTCCGCAATAATATGATACAGCGCTTTCGTTTTCTTTTAATCCTTATTTTATTGAATAGTACCGCTGGGTTTTCTCAGGGAAATCCAACGCTGGCGAAAGGTCAAACGCTCGACCGCATCGTTGCCGTGATTGACGATGAAATCATTCTTGAATCCGAGTTGAATGCGCAACTTGATTTTCTTCTCTTCAATGAACGCGTTGATTCCATCACTCCGGAGATAAAACGTTCCGTGCTGGAAGGATTGATTACCGATAAACTCATTCTTGCTCAGGCGATTGTAGAAAGCGTGTATATTTCCGATGACGAGGTGCAGCAACAGTTGGAAGGAATTGTTCAGCAGCGAGCGCAACAAATTGGTGGTGAAAAAAAACTCGAGGAATTTTATGGAATGTCCCTTGCAAAAATGAAAATTGAATTTCGCGAGGAGATGCGAAAACAATTGTTAGTGCAGCGATTGCAACAAACAAAATTTTCGAGAAGCACCATTTCGCGAAGAGACGTTGAAGAATTTTTTCAGAACTATCGCGATAGTTTACCCGTCATTGCTGCAGAAGCGGAACTCGCGCATATTTTTATAAAACCGAAGCCGAGCGCGGACGTAAAATCAAAAGCGCGGGAAAAAGCCGAGCGCATTCGCGATTCATTATTACAAGGCGGGGATTTTCAAACTTTCGCGAAGCAGTACTCTGATGATGCCGCGTCCGGTATCGAAGGGGGAGACTTGGGATTTGTGCGGCGCGGACAATTTGTAAAAGAATTTGAAGAAGCAGCGTTTGCGTTGAAAGACAGAGAGTTCGCGCCGGTTATTGAAACGCAATTCGGTTTTCATATTATTCAACTGCTTGAAAGAAGAGGCGATGCTGTTCGTCCGCGGCATATTCTCATCAAAGTCGGAAAGAGCGAATCCGACGATAGTCTCGCAATCAGTTTTTTATCTTCCTTGAACGACTCCATACTGGCGGGGAAAACATTTGCAGAACTTGCGAAAAGATATTCCGAAGACACGGAATCTGCGCTTGTTGGCGGAGCAATGGGAATTTTTCCTCTTGCACAACTCGAAACTGAATTAAAAGAAAAGATTGATTCGCTGAACGCAGGACAAATCACCGAACCGTTGAAAACTATCGTCGGGACAAATTCCGGTTATCACCTTGTTCTTTTGAAAAAGAAAACATCGGAACATCAGGCAAACCTGCAGGATGATTGGAAACGCATTGAACAACTTGCGCTTCAATTCAAACGAACAAACGAGTACAAAAACTGGATTGAAGAATTGAAAAAAAATATTTACTGGGAATCACGGCTATAATTTCGGTTTGCGGTTTGAGGTTGGTGGTTTGTGTTTAAACCAAAATCCCTCGAACCTCAAATCCCAAACCTCAAACCATTGAAATGAAAAACTTATCACAACTTAACGACGTTGAAGCAGTTACCGAATTGAAAACTGCCCATCAACGCATCACTTCAGAAATTGCAAAAGTCATTGTCGGACAAACAACAGTTGTCGAGCATTTGCTTGTTGCGTTACTTGCACGCGGACATTGTCTGCTTGTCGGTGTTCCGGGACTTGCGAAAACATTGCTCATCAAAACGCTTGCCGAAGTTCTCGATTTAAAATTTTCCCGCATTCAATTCACTCCCGATTTGATGCCGAGCGATATTACCGGAACAGAAATCATCGAAGAAAATACGAGCGGAGGAAAATCATTCAAGTTCATCAAAGGTCCCGTGTTTGCAAATATCGTTCTCGCGGATGAAATCAATCGTACGCCGCCGAAAACACAAGCCGCGCTGTTGGAATCAATGCAAGAACATAACGTAACTGCGGCGGGACAAACGTATCACCTCGATGAACCGTTTTTTGTTCTCGCAACACAAAATCCGATTGAGCAGGAAGGAACGTATCCGCTTCCCGAAGCGCAACTTGATAGATTTATGTTCAACTTGTGGCTCGATTATCCTTCTGCGAAAGAAGAGCGAGCGATTGTAAAATCAACCACGAGCGCAGTTGTTCCAAAGTTGGAAAAAATTTTAACGGCAAACGAAATAATGTTTTTCCAAGAATTAGTTCGTCGCGTTCCGGTTGCAGATAATGTGATTGAGTTTGCAGTGAACCTTGTAACGCGAACTCGTCCAACAGATTCGACTTCTCCAAAATTTATCAAAGATTGGATTCGTTGGGGAGCGGGACCACGCGCGTCGCAATATTTAATTCTCGGCGCAAAAACAAAAGCGATTATCGAAGGACGACACACGCCGGAAATTGCCGATGTAAAATCAATGGCGGGACCGGTTTTGCGTCATCGTATTGTTCCCAATTTCAACGCGGAAGCAGAAGGAGTTTCTGCAATTTCAATTGTGGAAAAATTACTTGCGAGTGAGTAAAATGGTTTCGGAATAAATTATGGCAGAAGATCAAAAATCATTACCCAAGTGGATACTAATCGTATCAGCATTTTTTTGCATTAATGGAACTTGGGGTGAGTTTTGCAATATGTTTTTCGCCCCAATCGGTTTTGGAGACCGTTGACCTTAGCGCAAAAGGCGTTGACTACATAGTGTATATGTGGGCTGTCCGTCAATTTGCCCTTGGTTTTATCTTTGCCTTTGCGACATTTAAAAAATCAATTCCTATGCTGACCATTGCTTACGTTTTCTTTTTAGTAATGTTTGTTGGCGACTTCTTCATTGGAATTTCACAAAAAGAAAATGCACTTATCATGAGCGCTGTAGTAATGTCTATTATTTCTTCAGCAATGCTCTTTGTAATAAATAAGAGAAAATAATA
>JAGXRH010000083.1 GCA_018335975.1 Ignavibacteriales bacterium | reverse complement strand
TCCGAATCTACTTCGTTTGAAAACCATATCGCTACCGCATTTGTCGCAAATTTCTCCCGTCGGTTTCGCAATTGCTTCCTGTTCAGATTTTAACGGTCGCGTGTTTTTACATTCAGGATAACCGGAACATGCGAGAAATTTTCCATTCCGTCCCCACCGCTCTATCATGGGTTTTCCACATTTTTCACAATCCTGCCCGTGCGCTTCGGTTTGGTGTTCCTTCGGTAATGCGTGTTCCTGGCTTTCTGCGTGTTCGAGCGATTTGATGAAGGGGTGATAGAAATCGTCGAGAACTTTTTTATACTTTTGTTTTCCCGATGCGATTGTTTCAAGTTCATCTTCCATCCTCGCTGTAAAATCCACGTTAAATATTTCAGGAAAATTATGAACGAGAATTTTATTTACATCAATGCCAAGTGTTGTTGGAAAAAGACGCCGTTCCTTTTGCTCAACATATTCGCGCTCCTGTACCGTACTCACGATTGAAGCGTACGTGCTCGGTCTTCCGATTCCTAAGGATTCAAGTTCTTTTACCAACGTGCTTTCAGAATAGCGCGCGGGCGGTTTTGTAAAATGCTGGTGGGGAATCAACTCATCCAAAATTACGCTTTGATTTCGGAAAATGTTCTCAGGAATTTTCTTTTTCGATAATTCGGGGTCCTCATCAATCACGATTTCTTCCACTGCTGAATCGTCGTACACTTGCAAAAATCCTCTGAACGTATAATTGGAATCCGTTGCTTTGAAAAGAAACGGTCCCCCTTCTACCAACACTGTTCTTGTTTCTAAAACTGCGGGCGACATCTGGCATGCAACAAAGCGATTCCAGATGAGTTCATACAAGGCAAACTGTTCGGGGGAAAGAAATTTTTTTATTGTCTTTGGCGCGTATTTGAGCATCGTCGGACGAATTGCTTCATGGGCATCTTGTGATGTTTTTTTCTTTTTGAATAAACGGGCTTCCGACGGGAGGTATTCTTTCCCGTACGAACGAAAAATGTATTCGCGCAATTCAAGCAAAATGTCGTCGCTGATTCGAGTGGAATCCGTACGCATATACGTGATGAGCCCTGCTATGCCATCTTCACCAAGTTCAACGCCTTCATAAAGTTGTTGTGCAAGGAGCATTGTCTTTTTTGCTGAAAAGCGAAGTTTTGATGCGGCTTCTTGTTGCAGAGTACTTGTGATAAAAGGAGGGGCGGGATTACGTTTCGATTCTTTTTTCTGAATATCCGTAATAACATATTTTTGTTGCTGAATTTCCCCAAGAAGTCGTTCAACTTCCTCACGATTGTTGATAGAGGTGTATTTATCCTGAGTTCCTTTTTTCGAAATCTCGTCCAATGTTTCATGGTCGGGAACAATAATTTCTTTGCCGTGTATCTTGAAAAGTCTCGCAAAAAATGAATCTGTTTTGTTCGCTTCAAAATCGGCAATAATTGACCAATATTCCGTCGAAATGAAGCTCTGAATTGCTTCTTCCCGCTCGCAGATTAACCGGAGTGCTACGGATTGAACTCTTCCGGCAGAAAGTCCGTAGTACACCCGCTTCCATAAGTAGGGAGAGACTTTGTACCCTAAAATTCTATCCATCACACGACGCGCCTGTTGCGAATCAACAAGTCGGTCATCAATTTTGAGAGGAGATTTCATCGCTTCGGCAATCCCTTTCGGCGTAATTTCGTGAAACAGGACGCGATATAACTTTCCGTTTTCTTTTTCACCGACAATTTCGTGCGCGATATGCCATGCGATAGCTTCGCCTTCTCTATCAGGGTCGGTTGCGAGGTACACCTTATCCACCGATTTCGCTTTCGTGCGAAGTTTTTTTATGATGTCCCCCTTCCCTTTAATCGTAACGAAATCACAACGATAATCATCATCAACATCAACGCCTAATTTACTTTTCGGTAAATCACGAACGTGACCGACGGATGCTTCGACAGTAAAATTTTTTCCTAAATATTTACTGATAGTTTTTGCCTTCGATGGCGATTCGACAATCACCAACGTTTTTTCAGATGCCATTCGAGTTTTCTCCTGTTCTACTTCAATTTATCGTACCATCACCATCGAGCATTAAAGAGCGCGTTCCACTTAACAACGGGTCTTTTATCTCGAAAAAAACAGAGGAGACAATTGCTTTTACGTCTTCCAATGTTGCATTCGTGTATCCACTGAGCATGATGCGTTCAACAATGTATTCAAATTCGATATCGGAAATAAGATTGAGTTCGCGAAGTTGCAACAAAAATCCCCGCGACTGTGCATCCATTGCAATTTTTTCCACATCGTGAAAAATACGATGAGAATGCGGTGATGAATGCGCTGCTTGATTTCCCTGTTCATCCGTGAACGTTACTTTTTCAAAAAGGTAACTTAAAGCCGTACTGATTTCTGAAGGAGAGTAACCTTTAGCTTCAATCTCCGTCAAATCGAGGTCATTCAAACTGCGTGTTCGTTTAATCTCGAGCAGAATGAGAACGAGTATTTCTACGATTTTTTCGTACATCGTTTTTATAGTGTAAAAAATATTTTAAATAAAAATCTTCTTTGCTTTTCATTGCAGCGCGTTGGAAATCGGTTTGGTCATCATAACCGAGCAAATGGAGTGTTCCGTGAATAACGAGCCGCGCAACTTCATTTGTGAACGTTTGCCCAAAACGGGGTGCCTGCCGTTGTGCCTGGTCGAGACAAACATAAATTTCCCCCTCAATTTTTTTTCCTTCATTAAGCCGAAAACTAATAACGTCCGTTCCTTTTGATGAATGAAAATACTTTCGATTTAATGTCCGCATATATGCTTCCCCCACAAAAACCACACTGATATTTTCATAGAAAAATTTTTCTTCCTCAAGAACGTTGAAAACCAAATATGTTGTCAATACTTTGGGAAAGCGAAAATGCGTTTGATAATGAATAACAGAAAGAAGATTAAATTTCTTTCCGGTCATAAAACAATTTGCTGACCTTCTGCGGCAGCCGAACACTGCATTTTCAAATTCATCCGTGTTATTTCCGTTCTGCAGATTGTAACAATCTCATCAATCTCATCATCCGTTCTGTTCGGATGATGGTGAAAGAGAACACAGTGTTTGACGTTTGCTTCGCGGGCAACTTGTAAAGTAAAGAGATAATGCGAATGTCCCCAACCAATATGTTGCACGTATTCATCCGGTGTGAAAAATGAATCGTGAATGAAAAGGTCTGCGTCGCGAACAAAATCATACAATCGCTGATTGGGGTCGTTGTGTGCCTCCACAAAACTCTTGATAATCGAACGACGCGTTCCCATTTGCGCAAGCGTTTTTTTATCCAACGGCTCGTTATCGCTTACATAAACAATGGAACGTCCACCGTGTGTCAGCCGATATCCCAAAGCAAATGTCGGATGATTCACGAATATGGTTTTCACAGATGCACCGTTGATTTCAAATTCTTCTTCTTTCACGGAATGAAAAGAAAACCGCGCTTCCAGTTCTTTCAACTTTACGGGAAAGTATAGTCTTCTCATTTGGTTCGAGAGCGCCATTTTTAAAGAGAAACGATTGGGACCGGTTCCCACAATTTTAAATTCATTCCCCGGAATAAACGCCGGTACAAAAAAAGGCAATCCCTGAATGTGGTCCCAATGTTCATGGGTGATGAGAATGGAAGAACGGACTACTTTTTTTCCTGCCGCAAGACGATTACCCAATAAGCGGATTCCGGAACCGGCATCGAAAATGATGAGGGAATCATCATCCAACCGAACTTCGACGCAGGGCGTATTTCCTCCATAGCGAACCGTATGTTGACCCGGTGATGGAATAGAACCGCGCGTTCCCCAAAAAGTAACTTTCATAAATTATACCTTTCCGGTAAATATTTCTTCTTCACGATATGAACGAACATATTGAACATAATTTTCTGCACTCTGCATAAGTGATGTTTTCTCTTCTTGCGTTAATGGACGAACAACCTTGGCAGGAACACCTGCAACAAGCACACCATCGGGAATTACTTGATGTTCGCGCACCACGGCTCCGGCGGCAATCAATGAATACTGCCCGACTTGGGCATCATCCAGAACCGTTGCATTCATTCCAACGAGCGTGTAATCTCCGAGAGTGCAGGCATGAACCACTGCGCCATGTCCGATTGTAACATTTGAACCGATGATAAGTGGATATTTGCCGTTTCGAACATGGAGCAAACATCCATCCTGAATATTCGTGCGCGAGCCAATTCGAATATAATTTACATCACCACGCACGACAGCATTGAACCAAATGCTGGAATCATTATTGATGACCACATCGCCGATAATTTTTGCTCCCTCTGCAAGAAAAACAGTCGGATGAATATTTGGAGTAATCCCTCTGAACGATATTAACAATGGTATTTTTCCTAATTCTTTTTACGGTTATTCGTCTGCCAATTGCCGCGTTTCCATTCAATGAGTTCTAAGGTTACGCTTCCTATTATAACGTTAAGTTTTGCAATAATAGGTATTCGTGTTTCATCATCCGAAAACCATCCGCGAAAACCGCCGGTGAGTCCGAATACGCCGATGAAATTGGCAACGCCCTTCAAAAATTTTGTTTGAAAAGGATTTTCTGCGGCATCAATTTCGGTTTCTTCACTTTGGTCGGTAAAATTTATTTCTGCTGTCGATTTTTTATCATCTTGATAAGTAGGAATAATTTCAAACCCATTTCTACCCGATTTTCTGCGAGCATAATAAAAAATTGAAAGCCCATCCTGATAATTTGATGATGTGGAAATGGTATCAAAAAAATTGTACTTCGTACACTCGTCTTTTGTTCCTTCTCCGCGTCGAAGATAGATTTTATTTTTTTGATTGTCAAAATCATACTTCGTATAATACCACTTCTCCTTATCCTTCGTCCTTGAAATGAAATGGTGTGGATACCCTTCTTCATCTATATGGCTTTCGTAAACGACGTGTAAATCTACAAAAGGAACACCGCTGTATGAATCTATCCACGACTGTAATCTATACAGTTTCACTCCGTCTTCCTCAAAAGATTCGAGCGTTTTCATTCTCACGGTGCCTAAATCAATAAACCCATAACTGACATTATACAGCAAGTCCTCACCTACAAAGAAAGTGAATGGTGCCGACTGTTTTAACTCAGCAGCATCACTGCCTTTCTGCAACCCGGAAAGGAAAATAAAACTGCAGAGAATAATGATAAATCGCAATCGTTTGAACAAAAAA
>JAGXRH010000082.1 GCA_018335975.1 Ignavibacteriales bacterium | reverse complement strand
GGAACACCGTTTTTTGCCAAACGGACCCGCCAGTTCTGCAAACCGGATTCGAATCCCTCTCTCGACCCATTCCCATTGCTATCGCTAATTACTGTTCCGCTGATGGACGCTGTTAAAACTGTAAATGAAACCTCATTTGAAGTACCACCACCCGGCGCAGGATTAACGACCGTAATTCCATAAATTCCGGCGGTGAATAGATCGCTTGCGGTAATTTCTGCGGTGAGAACAGAATCATTGAAAAATGTTGTGGTTCGGTTTGAACCTGCATATTGCACTACCGAATTATACACAAATCGCGTACCGGAAATGGTGATCGTAAATCCGTCATCTCCGCGAGCTTTATTCATCGGGGAGATTGTTGTAATTGTTGGTGTTTGATTTGAGATGGTGAAGGTGGAACTTGTTGCGGATGTCAATCCAGAGGTAGTTGCTGATAGTGTGTAACCGGTGCCTGCTTTGTTAATTCGAACACCGGAAAATGTTGCAACACCGCTTGTTGCATTCAATGGGTTGCTATCGGTTGAAAGACTCCCGCCGGAAGGATTATTTGCAATAGCGAGTGAAACTGAATTAGAAGCGGTTGTAACGGTGTTTCCGCCAGTATCCTGTATCGTAACTTGGGGTTGAGCGGATAGGTTTTGTCTCTCGATTCCATCTCCCGGTTGTGTGGAAAATGCAAGCCGAACTGCGGTGCCTGTTTCCAGAGTAACAGTACCGCTTGTCCCGGTTTTTCCGTTCGATGATGTTGCGGTGAAGGTGTGGTTTCCATTCGTACCGATAAATAAAAGTTGTGATGTAACAGAACACACACCATTCACAAAATTTTCCGCCTGATTTAAAACCGCATTATTTCCGGAACCCAGTCCATAGATGGTACCATCAGTGGGAGTTGAAGTTACGCTAACGTTGTTTGCGGCTGCGGAATAAGTTGTGAGAAGATTATTATTTTGGTCACGAGCGGTAATGGTGTTTGTCCCCGTGAATGCAGTGCCCACCGTTTGAGGTGAATTGAAGGAAACGTCAAAGTGGTCGAGTGAAGCGTTTGCAAGTGTAAACGTTTCGAAGGAAGAGATGCCATCCAATTCGGCATAATTTGAAGTCGTATCAACGCTTCCCAATCTTCCCAGATCGTTCCATGAAGTAATAAATTTCCAAAGTGAGAGTTGAGTTGGCGTATTACCATTGAGTTCCCCGTTTAAATAGTGGAGTCGAAGAGTTGAAGAGTATCCACTTCCTCCGGTCGCGGTTATTACATACGAGCGGAGAATTGCATCAGATTTTCCCGATGGAGCGGCGCCGATGGATATTGTTACGTCAATTTGGGTTGGAAACGTTCCTCCTGAGCCAAAAGTAACAGACGTATATCTGTTCCCAAATGTATATTCCGTGGATGGTGTAAACGATGTTCTTCGCACTTTTCCCTTTACATCATACGTCCCTAATGTGGTTGAAGCGCTCCCCATAGTTAATGTGTTACTTCCCATATCAAGGTTGTTGTTTAATGAAAGAACTCCATTTGTAGTAATGTCACCGTCTGCTGTTTGGTTACCTGAACCAGCAATTGTGAGATTATTATACGAGAAAGAAGCAATCGCTTGTGATGAGGAGGAAACATAAGAAATTGTACTTCCTGTAACTGTATATGAATTTGTTCCGGGGGTAAATGCGCCATTGAGAGTTATCGTTCCGCTCGATGCTAATGTCCGCGCGCCACTTGAACTACTTATCAGGTTTTGATATGTAAACGCGGGAATCGTTTGAGAGCCACTCCCATTAAAATCAATAGTACTTCCAGCGATTGTATAACTATTCGACCCTTGAGTAAAAACTTCTGCGATTCCGATAGTTCCGCTCGATGATAAAATTCTTGTACCGGAAGAACTACTGGTAAGATTATTATAATTAAATGCAGATATTGTTTGAGTTCCGGAGCCGTTAAAGTTGATGGTACTTCCGGTATTTGTGTAAGAATTTGTTCCGGGGGTAAATACACCGGAGATTCCAATTGTTCCGCTTGAAGCAAGTGTGCGACCTCCTGATGAACTACTCGTGAGATTGTTGTAATTAAATGCTGGGATTATTTGTGAACCTGAACCATTGAAATCAATAGTATTCCCGGTGATAATATAATTTCCGGAACTAAAAGTCGCGGTCGGAGAAAATGTTCCTGAAATGAACATTGTAGATGATGGAACTGTAATACTATTTGTAGTTCTCGCTCCACTCAACGAAAGGTTACCATACGATTGTGCACTCACGGATTGGGATGCTGTTCCATAATATTCTACCGTTCCACCAGTCAAACTGTAAGTGGAGAATGTTGGAAACGTTCCGGAAGTTTTTAATGTCCCTCCCGTTGACAACGTCAAAGTTCTTCCTGATTGTGAAAATGTTACAGCGGTGATGTCTAAAATTCCTGTACCGCTGACAGTTGTATTTCCACCGAACGCAGACGTTTGACTCGCATTCAATGTTGCTGTCCCCGTTACGATAAAATTGCCGGTTGGAACTACCGAAAAAGTCGAGTTGATAGAAGCGGTTCCACTAATTGTCAAATTCCCATACGAAAGATTATCTACAATTTCTCCAGTGCCAGCAAAATCAACCGTTCCCCCGGTCAGTGTTTTTGTTCCACTCAGGGTATATTGATTAACTAAATTTGCTGTTACCGAAGTTCGTGTAACTTTTAATGTTCCAGTAACGGTTAATGCCCCTGTTCCACTAACAATAACTGATGCATCTGGTGTGAAAGTCGCATTCGATTGTATGGAAAATGTTCCTGACGAACTAAAATTTTTAGAAGCCGTTACACCGCTGGTATTACTGACCGTAAAATTGTTGAATGCTGTTGTTGCGCTGGTGGAACCTCCGAATGCGGTACTTGTTGGCGTGGAAGGTGTCGCCATAATAATCGTACTCGCGGTTGTGTAAGTAAATGGTGTTCCCGCCGAAGAATTATTCGTCCAGTCACCTTTGAATGTATGTGAACGGGATGTCCCGCCATTAAAAGTCGTTGAACCTCCCATTGTGAAATTTCCGTTCACCGTTAAATCGCCGCCAGCAGTCTTTGTCCCCCCGCCACTAAATGTTAGATTACCATACGCCGGTGTTGAGGAAATCGTTTGTGAACCCACACTCATATAATTTACAGTACTGGCGACATTGAGCGAGTACGTACTAAAACCTGTTGGAAATGTGACACTATCATTGAACGTAGCGTTAGAATCCAATGCAAATATTTTACCTGATGAACCGGTAATTGTATAACTACCAGTATGTAGAATTGCGCCGGGACGGACAACCAAATTTCCGCGAAGATACGTTGTTGTTAAATTTTGTAGCAATCGGACACCCGCAGAATTACTAATATCAATGTGGTCAAAATATGCTTCATTATCATCACTGAGGTATTGAACTGAAGTGCCATTATAATCAAACACCCAGCCCGTATCTAAAAGATTTCCAATATTAGTAAAAGGGTCACCCGGGGCTGAAAAATGGAGGGTATCCGGAGAACTTGAGCGTAGTGTTAAGTTTTTTCCGTTAAAATCAATCCTGTATAAATTATAGGTTCCATTTCCGACAAATGTAGAATGACTTTGCAATTTTACTGTTATGTTAATCGCTTCTATAGTTCCGTTATTCAAAACATCATTCCCACTTGTTCCACCGACTAATAAAGTGAAACTCCCCCCTCCTTGTAAAATTGAGCCACTGTTTATAACCAAAGAACCAATTTTCGCAGTATTGACGTTTACAACAACGGAATTTGCACCAGTAGTTGCAATAATAACGTCGTCGTTATCAATTGGAACAGCCCCACCTTGCCATGTTGAAGTGGAATTCCAATTGCCACCAGTAGTGGTACTTTGAACAATTCCGGAGAATGTAGAGGAAGAAATGAGGAGTGTGAAAAGGGATAATTGTATAATAAATTTTAGCATAAAGTTATTGGTTGATAAATGAATAAAAGTATCTATGTCTTATTGCGAAATGGTATTATAATTCAATTCTGTATCAATGTTCGTCGCAAAGATAGGGATTCTCTTGAAATTAACCAACAATAATCTGGAAAGTTGGTGTTTTTTAATTCCTGAAACGCCTATTCATTTTATAGAGAGAGAATGTTAGAACCATTGCTTCACAATCAGCGATAAAAAAAGCGACTCACATTTTTGCAAGCCGCTTTTCAATTTTTAGAATGAGGAATGAACCTATGTTATATTGTAAATTCCTTATCCTACATTTTCAAAGTACTATTTCATCAGCACCATCTTCTTCACTTCAACAAAATTTCTTTCATTGGTGAATGCAGTGATACGATAGAAATACACACCACTCGTCAATCCCTTCGCATCAAATTGTATTTCGTGTTCTCCTTCTTCCATTAATCTGCTGTGAATCAATCTTGTAACTTCTTATTTGTAAGGGCAATTCACTACTGTCCCGTTAAGGAAACATTCTATTAAAAAGATTCGATTATATATGAAAATCCGAAGTTTTTTGAAATGGGGATTTCAAATCGATTTTAAAATTGTAGCCTAAAAATTACTGACACTAAATAGTTTACAAGATT
>JAGXRH010000081.1 GCA_018335975.1 Ignavibacteriales bacterium | reverse complement strand
CTTTGGGAACGTGTTCCGAATGATTACCAACAATGCCATACGTACAGTGATTTTTGGGAAGCGTATGAGAAAACACTTGGCACCGGCAAACACTCTTCGGTTGGCAAAGAAACCGGACAAACAGCACATATTGAACGGTGGAACAATACACTTCGGCAAAGAATTTCACGATATGTGCGGAGAACATTATCGTTTTCAAAGACAGACTATATGCACTATGGAGTAACAAAGTTGTTTATCATTAATTACAACAATGAAATGTCAACTCGTATTTGACACTACCCAATATGCCGGATATAAAAGAAATAACGCAACATCGCTCACTTTTCGCTCATTACAAAATGCAATGAACTGAAATACGTAGATATCGTAAAAGAAGAGGAAGGGGGAAAAAATTACAACAATTATTTTTTTAACTATTTCTTTCAAATTTTATTCTTTCAAAATGTGAGTGAAAAGATAACCACAATTTGAAAGGAAACTGTATCATTGAATGATAATAATTTCGTAGAAGAAATTCTTAATTTAATTTCTATTTTAAATTTGAATAAATGTATATTCTCATCAGTTATTATATTTTGAAGTAATTATTGATGGATATTAAATACGACGACATAACACAAAAATTATCAAATCTGATTGATAGTCAAGAATTTAAACAATTAGAATCTTTGATAAATGAGTTTAATATTTTTACAACACTTGGAATAGACAAAGCCGAGTTGAAACACTCAAATTTTTTAGCTTATCTTCTTGACCCGAAACGAAATCACGGTCTGGAAGATTTTTTCTTAAAGAAATTACTAATAAGAACAATTTCAAATCCACAAATAATCAAGACATCAATTCGTCCAGATGATATTGAAAAGTGGAACATTAAAAGGAGTTATGTAAAGAGAGAAGACGAAAACATAGACATTTTAGTTGTTAATGAACAAAACAAGTTTATTATTATTATTGAAAATAAAATTCGTTCAAAAGATGATGGTAAACAGTTAAGCACATATTACAATAGAATGAAAGCGCGATTTGATGGAGTTCCAATTATTGGAATATACTTGACTCCAGAAGGAGATATACCGAACGAAGAGACTGGGAAATATGAACCAATTGGCTATGAGGCCATTTTCAAAATTATAGAAGAAATACTATCAACACAAAAAATATTAGAAGGAACGGACCTTTTTATATTGTTAAAACATTATCTTGCATTGAGGAAATATCTTATGAATGACGGTGACTTAAAAAAATTATGTGCTGAAATCTGGAGAAAACATAACGATGTGCTTCAAGTACTTATTGGTAATCAACCCGAAAACAGTGCATTGGGAAAATACATAAAGGATCTTATTTCAAACTCTAAAAATTTCAGTTTAGACGACTCTTCAAAGACTTATATTAGATTCTATCCGAATGAGTGGAACAATATTCCGTCATTAAAGAGTGGAGAATTGACCAAATCAAAACAAATCTTACTCTTTGGATTTGAAATTAAAAAAAAATCAATTAAGCTTTTATTAACTATTTGGCCAGGAGAAAAGCAGGTACGTGAAAAAATCTATCAAAGTATAATCTCAAGCAAATGTATGTTATTTAATATAAAGGAAAGTTCATCATTTGGCTCAGGAAGAAAACGTATATGTAATTTCAATATTATAAAAGCAAATAAAAAAAATCAAAACTTATTCGATGATGAAGAACTTAACAATATCAAAGATGAAATTTCAACTAAATGGAAAAAATTTCTAACGGAGGACTACAAAGAGCTAAATTCTATAATAAAAGGAATCAAATGGAAAAATTAGGAAAATTTACACTCTCTCCAACACTTCCAAAATCTTCACCATCGCAAGCGTATCGAGTTTGCAGTATTCTAATAAATGTTTTCTCGTCGTCGCAATTTTGGTTTTATCGGTTTCTGTTTGGAGTTCGGCAAACACTTTCATCGCCATTCCTCCATCTTGGATTACTAATTTTTTGTACCCTTCTTTTGCTTTCGGAACAAGCGCGGGAAAAACTTTCTTTATCGAGTACGAACCTTCCATCGCATTATCGTAATACCATTTCTTTTCAAACGGAATCATCAAATCTTTTATGCGCGAAATCCGTTCGTTCAATTCCGTTGCATACTCCGGAAAATCCTTTGCAAGTTCTTTCAATCGTGACGCTTCAAATGTTTTATTGAAAACGAGAATCTCTCCGGCGCTTTGTGTCTCGTTGAGTAATTGTATAATAAAATCCTCACGCGGGTCTTTTCCTGCTTCCGCTAAAAATTCAAAATGTTTCAACGCGCCCCCTTTCCGCTTCCGGTAATACAGCGAATACTGAAACGGAAGAAACTGATACGGATGAGTATTATCGTATAGTGGAACCGATGGCATAAATGTTTCAAAATCCATAAAGTATAACGGCGATTGCAGTGATTTCAAAAATTCCTTGATTGCTTTTTTGTCAATATGCTTTCGTTTCTCATTCCAACAATCCACTTGTATTTTCTGCTTTTCGTTCAGTCGAACAGTACCCGGCAAATTTCCGATGTTGATGATTCCTTTTTCATACAACTCAAATTTTTTCTTGATGCAAGCCGCGAAATATCAAAAACTGAATACGATGGAATATGTTTCCAACAATATCCTTTAAAATCGCACGAGTATGGTTCATCACAATGCAAACCAATATCAATATCGGGAACAGATTTGCTCGCAAGTGTTTCTTTGAATTTCTGAACCTGCTTCTCCACTTCTTTTTGTTTTTCACGAACTGAATCGAAAACCGATTGCTTCGTAAATAATTGTTTCTCATCGAGTGCTCCTTTTCGCACATATTCTTTGTTGATGAAAACGATAAAAATATCATCCAACTTAATTCCGGCATTTGTAAGAACGTAATACTGAAGGGCGGCATCCCAGAAATGAACTTCTTTCACTTCTGTTGAACTTTTCACTTCAAACAAATTCCATTTCCCCTTCACCTTTGAGAGAATATCCACAGCGCACAATACGTCATCGAATTGAAACGCCGCCTCATAAATTGTTTCTACTCCTTCACCAATAAGTTTTTTCGTCCACGAAATGGACTTTGCATAATCGCATGGCGTTTCCGGTTTTACATCAACACCGCCAGGAAAAATATTTCGCGCGAGTAAACCGACATCCGTTCCTTTATCAAAAATGGCTTTTTGAGAATCACTGATTTCATCGCGAAGTTCAGGAAAATGTTTATTGAGATACAACGATTTATCACATTGCATCCCGCGTACAAAAGTTGATTTGCTGAGTTTGTGTGTATTCATAGAATTATTTTCGTTTGTTGAAAGAATAAGAAAACCACTTCATATAATAGAGGAGCCTTTGAAAAACATTCATTCATTGTCGTTGCGAGGAGCGAAGCGATGAAGCAATCTCCTAAATCGTGAAAAACTTAGGGGATTGCTTCGTCCCGCTTGAATCGGGACTCGCAAAGACAAATATTTATTTATGCGAGAACAAAACCTGTCTTTCCATTGGTTGGTTCCGGTTCTTTGTAAAATCCTTGAAATGATTCTTTTATCATTTGTAACATATATTCCTGCGTAAGTTTATTCGGTTCAAAGGATGAAACGAGTTCCAAATGTTTAACGAGGTTGGCAATAAATGCGCCGGTAACTCTTTTCTTTTCCATCGTGTAAAGTATTTCCGAATCGAATAATGCAATCACATTTTCATTGGTCGTTTTACTTTTTACAAGTGAAAGATACAAATCCGGATGAATCAGATTCACATCGAGAATTAAATCAAATCTCCCCGGACGACTTGCGGCAAGGTCAACAAGTTTTTTATCATTCGTCGTTGCAAGCATGAAAAAATCACGCTTCACAAAGCCATCCATTTTTTGTAAAAGTTGCGCAAGCGTATTGGTGTACACTCCTTCATCGCGCGAACCGGTCATTAAATCAATATCATCAATGCACAACACCACGGGAGAAAAAAGTTCTGTAAATTCAAATAGCGATTCAATACGCCGCTCGTTTCCATTCGTAAAAATAAATGTCGCCTTTCCTTTACACGCTTGTGCAATAGCGCGGATGATTTTTGTTTTCGCTGTTCCCGGTTTTCCGGCAAAAAGATATCGAAGCGATTTATTTGCCAGAGCGTAATTGCTCAGCGTTTGAATAAAAAGTTCAATATGTTGTCGAATTGTTTGCGAAAGAAATATATCGTTCAACACATCACTTTCCAGTTGAAACGGCAAAACAAAAATATCTTTTCTATCTTCCGACCAATTACTCGGCGGTTCTTTAATTTCGATCAGTGAGTTGTTGAACGGAGAAAGCGAAACGGATTCTTTTGACAAAAAGGAATGTAATTCCGATGACGATTTTGAGCGCTGTTCAAGTCCAAGAATATAAATATAGTTTTGAAGAAAGTCGCGGTAATCTTCGATGCGACGCAGTGTAAGTTGATACAATGTACCGTTGTAACAAACGGTAGCGTCAACGTGGGAGTTGGAAACACGAAAATAATCGCTTCCAAACTCATCGGTTAGTGAAATATGGTTGGGCTTCATTTCTTTTAAATCGCTCATTCCCAGCATAGTAATTACTGAAAACTCATCAAATCGTTTTTTCTTTGTGTACACAGCATACAGAAACGATTTGATAAATTCATATAAAAATAATGGGACTTCTTTTGCAGAGGCAGTGGGAGGAGTGGCGATTTGGTGGATGTTGTTATCAAGTCGGTTCATAATGGTAAAATTAATTTTTTATTGTCACTACTGTCCCGTTAAGAAAACTAGAAGGGGCAACAAGCTCATACAGAATGCATAGTTCCAGTGAAAAAATACAAAATCGATTTGAAACGGTAAGTTCATTTTTGTTCATTTTGAGACAAACAAATACGACTCAAGATGAATCAAGGAAAAACTATATTTTCACAAATCATGGACTACGCTCCTAAACATATTTTTGATCGATTGGTAACAGCACACAAAGGCAATTATCGCTACCGAACATTTTCTT
>JAGXRH010000080.1 GCA_018335975.1 Ignavibacteriales bacterium | reverse complement strand
GTACGGCGATTTGCTATCGCGTCCGAGGGATACCCACGTCGTTTCATTGTTGCGGCGGCTCTGCCCCACAACACCATCGAAATCTCCCTTCACCCAATCGTTGCGCACCAAATCCGGCAGCACAGTTAGTTGAAAAGAAGGGGCAACGCCATCCAATGCGCCCGGGAGCATTGCCCCTTGAGGCGGAGCGATAATGCCCAAATCCTCACCAATTACGGTGGTGAATCTATCGTGCGTTTTTAGCCGGTTCATCACTTTCCGAACAAAGGAGCGCGCCGAAGCAAGGACGTTGACTTTCGCTTGCGTCAGCGAATGTAACGAGGTGCTCATTGCGCGATGCTCCGCAATTTTCGCTTTCACATCGTTGAACGCACTTTGCAATGCAGCGATGTCTTCGTGCGATACTCCCAGCGTATCGGTATATGCCGGCAGTTTTGTGTTTACGTTTTCGAGCCAAACGGAAAATTCCGCTTCGCCGCCCGGAATGTAATCTTTCATTGTAATTTTCCTTATCAATTAGTGGTTAATGTTATTGTATGATTTTTGTTCTTGAACGCTCCGGGAAAAAATCGCCGAAGGTTCAAAACTTTTTTTTTGCTCTATTAAAACAAGCGCTGCATAGTTCATAGAAAGAGACCGCCAACATCTATTTTTGCCCGAAAGTCTCACTCCGAAAAATTTCCAACCTGCTTGCGCAGGCAAGTATCCAATTCTCAATGATGAATAATCAAGTAAAACGCTCTTACATTGAACTTGGCTAATGAACATTGAGCATTGATTATTCATACATTCTGAATTTGTAGAGTTTCCGGAAATGATAAACTTTGAAGGTTTACCATAATCCGTGGAGTTTCTGCGGGAATCCGTGGAGTTTCCAAGGGAGTCCGTGGAGTTTCTACGGGAGTCCGTGGAGTTTCTGCGGGAGCCCGTGGAGTTTCCAAGGGAGTCCGTGGAGTTTCTACGGGAGCCCGTGGAGTTTCCAAGGGAGTCCGTGGAGTTTCTACGGGAGTCCGTGGAGTTTCTACGGGAGTCCATGGAGTTTCCACGGGAGTTCAGAAGCCATTCAAAACATTGTTTTCTGCTTAAAAAAGCAGTTTCGGTTTGTGGATTGTGGGTTTTATACGGCATAATCACTTTTCTCCGAATTTTGCTTCGTATTGCGGCAATCGCTTTGTTTCTTCCCATTTTCCGAGCGGCGATACGGCAATTAAGCGGTAATAGCAGTAGTTTGTTGATTTCTCTATTTTCGGAAAATCAATTTCGTGTCTGCCGTGAGGGAGCATTTTGTTTTCAAAGACTTTCAACGTTGTATTGCCTTGTGCATCCAATAGTGTAAGGGTTACTTCCGCATCGTCCTTCAATTCAATTTCCAATCCTGCCGGATTGAGCGGATTGGGATAGATAAATTTCGATTCTATTAGTGACATATAATTGGTGTAAAATAAAATTGTGTTTTCTTGGGGTACAATTTATCGTTTGGGGGTACTAAAATCAATAGCGAAAACAATGATTTTGGGGTGGGAAAATCACGATTTGGGTATCGTGAAATTCACAATCGGTGATTTTGAGGGAAAAAATAGACCACGGATGACGCGGATGAGTGCGGATTGTTCACGGATTTCAATCAGTGTACATCCGATTCATCCGTGGTATTCCGTGTTCTATTTTCTAATAAATTTTTCTACTGAAGAAAGAGGGAGAGTACAAAAACAGTGGCAACTCTAAAGACTCTCTACGAGTCATAGACAAAAATGAATTTAAACACAAAGGACACAAAGCAGGCACAAAGGGCGCAAAGTTTTGTCGAAGACTTTTTGTGATTGGATTGCTCTTTGTGTTCTTTGTGAAAATACTTTGCGCTCTTTGTGTTTAAAAAATAGTTTTAAGAGATGCCCACAAACATATTTCACTTGGGTATTCAATATTGAATGTTCAATGTTCAATATTCAATGCTCAATGTTGAATGGAGAATGTTCAATGTTCAATGTTCAATGTTCAATGGAGAATGTAGAAGGGAATGGTCGTGTGAGCGTAGAAAGGTTTTATTTTTCCACCGAAGTCAAGCCTTTGCGAATGGCGAACTTCACAATATCGGCAACGGAATGGAGATGGAGTTTTTCCATAATGTGCTGCCGGTGTGTATCCACAGTGGAAACGCTGACGTGGAGGAGTGCCGCAATCTCTTTGGTTGCCTTCCCTTCGGCGATGAGTTGAATTATTTCTTTTTCGCGCGGCGTAAGTTCCGGAACAACATCGTCGTGGTTGCTTTCGTTTTTGTGGAGGTAGCCGCGCACCACAACATCGGTGATTTCACCCGTGATATACATTTTCCCGCGCATCACGGTTTGAATCGCCTGTTCTAATTCCGACGCGGAAGAATCTTTGAGGAGATAACCGCTCGCGCCTGCATTCAGCATTTCGGAAACAATGCCTTTATCGGCGTGCATGGAAAGCGCGATGACTTTTATATCGGGAAATTCGTGAACTATGTGCCGTGTCGCTTCGATGCCGTTTAATTCCGGCATTGTAATATCAATCAATACAATTTCGGGTTTATGTTGTTGTACGAGTGTAATCGTTTCGCGACCGTTACTTGCCTGCGCAACCACGGTATGATGTAATTCGTTTACCAGCATACTGCGGATTCCTTCGCGAATCATTGTATGGTCGTCGGCAAGCACGATAGTATAAGTTTCTGTGGTCATAGTTTTTGTAGTTGAGTTTGCATTGTTACGGTCGTTCCTTTCCCGGGAAGAGAATGTATTTCCAGCGTGCCGCCCAAATATGATAAGCGTTCGCGCAGACTGAACAAACCGAATCCGCTTTCACGATTCGCGCTTTTTCCCATTTGGGTAACGTCAAATCCTTTTCCATCATCAACAATCGTGATGATAAAGTTGTCTTCTTTTGTCATTAAAGAAAGATTTACGTGGCGCGCGGCAGAATGTTTTACGATGTTCAATAATGTTTCGCGCACGGCATAGAAAAGAATGACGCGGACTTCACTGCGAATCGGCTTCTCGCTTTTATCATCAGAAAAGGTGAACAAAATATGATGTTCATCGAGCAGTTGTTCGGCGAGAGATTGCAGCGCGGATTCGAAACGGAGTTCGTACAAAATTGGCGGACTGAGATCGAAGGTAAGTGTGCGCGTATTTTTTATGGATTGGTCGAGCAGCGTGCGAACATCGGAAAAACTCTCCTGCACTACGTCCGGGGAAAGATATTTTTCGAGAGAACGGAATTTCATTTTACATAAAGCAAGCGTAGAACCGACTGCATCGTGCAGATATTCAGCCATTCGCCGTCGTTCGCGCTCTTCAGTCACCATTAATTCGGAAGTAAGAGTACGCAATCGTTCTTCGTTTTGTTTACGTTCGGTAATATCGCGGGCAATGCCGTAGAGATGGGTAACGCGGTTTAACTTGTTATCCCAGATAGGCACGGCGTGATGCAGCAGCCATTTCACCTGCCCGTCTTTGGTAATGATGCGTCCTTCCCCGCTATCCGCTTTTCCGCTTACCAGTTTTAAATAATTTGCCTGCATTTTGGGAATATCATCGGGATAGACATATTTGAGAACAAAATCCGGAGCGCGCGATTCTTCGACCGTATAACCGGTTACCCGTTCAAATGATTCAGTCATCCAGAGCATTGTATAGTTTCCGTTTTCATCTATCTCATCATAGTAGGCATAATCAGCCATTAATTCGGTAAGAATGCGATACCGTTTTTCATTTTCAGTTACTTCGTCGGCAAGCATTTTCAACTGTTCTTCGTCATCTTTGCGTTTCGTAATATCGCGGACAACGCCGTAGATGTGTGTAACTTGCCCTGTCATTTCATTGCGAATCGGCGTGGCATCGTGAAAACCCCAAATAACTTTTCCCGTTTTCGTAATGATGCGCGCTTCCCCCTGCACTCGTTCTCCGGAAAGAAGTTTTTGAAAATGCTGTACATAGATTTCTCTATCGTCTGGATGAAACATAGCATAAAAGAACCCGCGAACTTTCGTTTCCCCGATAGAATATCCTGTGAGACGTGTGAAGGATTCCGTCAACCAGATAATTTCAATCGAACCGTTTTGATTAACGCGGTCGAGGTATGCATAATCAGCCATCAACTCCGTGATGATGCGATAGCGTTCTTCGTTCGCTTTTATATTTTTATCGTACTTCCGTTTTCTATTAATGAGCGTTCCGCCCAAAAATAAAAATCCAACAACCAACATACCTGCCGGTACATAAAACAACGGGCGAAGATAATACGGGGCTTGGATGTAAAAATCTCGCTGCCCACCTTTTGTTGTGTACTGCCCGAATACTCCTTTCGCCTGTATTTCTACAGAATGTTTTCCCGCATCAAGATGATAGAACGCTATCTCGTGGAGTGTACTCCAGGACGACCAAGAATCTTTATCAATCCGAAAGCGGGAAAGAATTTCACCCGGTTCAATCTCTCCGTAATAGGAAAAGAGTTTCCATCGCAATAATGCGTCTTTCTCATCAATGACCGGTTGTTGCATAATAATTCTCGGGGGAGGAGAGATTTCTATATTTCTATCGAGGATTGCAAGCCCTTTCCCCCTCGTTCCAACGTACACTTTTTCAGCCGTGGGGAAAATTGGCCACAATGCTTCGTGATGCAGTCCGGATTTCTCCGTATAAACTCTCCAATCTCCATTTATGTAACTGCATAAACCTTTTGACGTCGCAACCCACAGAATTCCCGAAGAATCAACACGAACATCCCAAATTTCTTCATTTGCAATTCCATCTTTCGTAGTGAGATAGTGAATTTTATCTTTCTCATCAATATAACCAAGACCGGCAAGGGAAATATTATCACCGAACCACGCTCTATTGTTTTTGTCAACGGCAAGTGTGAACACGCGAGTGCTTTGTAATCCGTCTGCGGAAGTCCAGTATTTCCATTTTCCATTTTTCCATCTGCTAATTCCACCGATGGTTCCAAACCAGAATGCGCTATCGTTACTTTCAGCAAACGCATACACACGCCCGTTGAGTAATCCTTCTTCTTCTCCCCATCGTGTAAATTTTCCATTCTCAAAAAGATATGCGCCTGGGCTATTCTCTGTTGCAATTATATCGCCGAATCCTAAACCGAGAAACCACAATCCTCCTTTTCTATCAATGCGAATTTTGTGAATAGGAAAACCCGAATCATTACTGATGATGAAATGCTCCCACTCTTTTCCATCCCAGCGATACGCGCCGCTAAACGATGAACCGCTTGAGAGCCACACATTGCCTTCGTTATCTTCTGCAATACCGGTAACATTTTGTACCGGTTTATTTTTAATCTCCGTAATAAATTGAAGTGTTCCATTGGGTTGAATAATTGTTACACCTTCACTTGTCCCCAGCCAGATATTTCTATCCCGTGTTTGTACAACTTCGTTGATATTATTTCTCATATCGGGTTGCGGCAATTGTATTGAAGACCACCGAGATGTTGAGCGGCGGAAAATATTCAGTCCGGTTCTTGTTCCGAGCCACAAATCGCCGTTGCTTCTGAATTTCAGAATTGTAATGCCTTTCATTTCTTCCGGAACAAAGGGAGGAGAGTACCATTTGTCATTTTCCCGCACACGCACATAATCCGATTGGTAGGAAATTATTGCTTCATCGTTTGGTCCAATCGCCATTGGAGTATTGTAACTGAATTTTTCTGTTACCGAACGTTTGGGTATTGTTTGACTTTTCCACTCCCACACACCGGTATTTTCTTTCGAACCATAACACATCATTATACCTGAACCATTACGATTTTCTTCGAGCATCCACACGTCTAATTTCGACAAAAGTGAAAAATGGATATTCCATCTATTATTTTTCCAACGGTAAATATTATATTCATCAGCGAACAATAATGCATCACTATTTATTCCGTAAAAACCACGTACTGTTGCTAATGGAAACGGAAAGGAATAGACACCGAGAATTCCATGATAGTAAAATTTTAACTGATTGTTTTGAGTTAATAATAACGTATCGTTCCGAAAATATACCGCAGAACTCACATTCTCCAATGGTATTTTTCGAAAACCATCTTTCGTTCCGATAAATATATTTGAATTATTCCCGACGATAATGTTATTACCTATTTCACAAGAAAAAATTGTTAGCGGGTTGTGGGGGATGCCTTTTGAACTATCAAGAGGTACCCACTGAAATCCATCGTAGTATGCTAATCCATTCTGAGTTAAAACCCACATTGTTCCGTCGCGCCCTTCATAAATTTGATTGATGTGATTGGAAGGAAGTCCTGACTCAGTTGTAAAATGTGTCCAGCGGGATTGGTCGCTGAAATCCATTGTCTGCGCAGAAGAAATGACTGAACAGAGAAAGAGAAAAGAAACAATCGCGGAAAGAAAATTTCCGGTAGAAAATTTCAGGAAAGAAAAGTTATGTACCGTTATCTTGTTCATAACGGAGGAGAAGATAGGAAAGTAACTCATTTTCACAAAGTAGAGTCCTTGAAATTATTTGCCCTATAAGATTGAGGTTAATTGCAGCATCGCGTCCGGAATATTTTTTTCATTGTTGAGTTATCACCTTCTCAAATCCCGCTTTTTTTAATCTCTCTCCATTCCCCTACTTCCAATCCCTCAATGGTCAGATTTCCGATTGCAATTCGCACTAGCCGCAATGTCGGGTAGCCAACTGCGGCGGTCATTCGGCGCACCTGTCGGTTT
>JAGXRH010000079.1 GCA_018335975.1 Ignavibacteriales bacterium | reverse complement strand
TTTCCATTCGGGGAAAAGGCAACTGAGCGAACCCAACCTGTATGTCCCGAAAACGTTCTGACTTCTCTTCCGCTTTTTATATCCCAGAGTTTGAGAGTCTTATCCTCACTTCCCGAGAGTGCATAGTTTCCATCAGGAGAAATGGCAACGGAAAAAACATCACCTGTATGTCCCGAAAAGGTTCTTATTTCTCTTCCGTTTTTTAAATCCCAGAGTTTGAGAGTCTTATCCCCACTTCCGGAGAGTGCAAAGTTTCCGTCAGGAGAAATGGCAACGGAAAAAACATCATCTGTATGTCCCGAAAAGGTTCTTATTTCTCTTCCGTTTTTTATATCCCAGAGTTTCAGTGTATTGTCTCCACCTCCCGACAGCACATAGTTTCCATTCGGGGAAAAGGCAACTGAGCGAACCCAACCTGTATGTCCCGAAAACGTTCTGACTTCTCTTCCGCTTTTTATATCCCAGAGTTTGAGAGTCTTATCCTCACTTCCCGAGAGGGCGTAGTTTCCATCGGGAGAAAAGGCGACGGAAGTAACTAATTCTGAATGTCCCGAAAACGTTCTCATTTCTTTTCCGCTTTTTATATCCCAGAGTTTCAGGGCATAAGCACTTCCAGAGAGGGCGTAGTTTCCATCAGGAGAAAAGGCAACGGAAATAACATTTGAATGTTCTGAAAAGGTTCTGATTTCTTTTCCGCTTTTTATATCCCAGAGTTTGAGTGTCTTATCCCAACTTCCCGAGAGGGCGTAGTTTCCATCTGGTGAAAAGGCAACGGAAGTAACACCTTCTGTATGCTCAAGTTGCACAAAAATTTCGGGTTTGTCTTGTGCGTTGGCGGTATGGTAAATAAAAAATAAAATTGTAAAGAGGAGGAGGTGTTTCATAATCGTTAGTTCGTTAGTTTGTTCTTCCAAAGGGTTAAAACCCATAAAGAGAAAGATGGAATTCGTTTCACCCCCAAACTAAAGTTTGGGGTTATGGTAAAATCTGCTATCGCACAAATTTGTTTCATAATAATCGTGCATACTTGATACTTAACCCCACGATTTATCGTGGGGGTTACGGTGCAACATAAGATGGCTTTAGCCATGATGTTGAAACCCGAACTTTCTAATAAATTCCTCATACTCGCTCTTGAATGTACTTCTCTTATGATGCTCTTCTTGATTTCTTATGTACTCCCGAACTTTATTGAGCATAGATTCACTCACCGATACTGCAAAGTATTCATCCGCCCATTCTAATTTCTGTTTCAATAACGAGTTTTTATTTGCCCAATGTGCGGCTTCGCCTTTTATCAGTTGCATTACTTTTGCAATTGTCATATCGGCATTTAATGCAATCAAACAATGTATGTGGTCAACATCTCCATTTATGGAATCAATATAAATCTGCTTCTCTTTTGCGTTCTCTCGGATATGTTGAAAAAGCCGTTGCCGAATTTCCTTCGAGAGAATTCGCTCTCGGTTCTTCGTACCCCAAACTGCGTGAACCCATATTTTGACGTGCGACATAATTCTTGTTACTCAGCGCTAAAGCCCGATGGAGTCTTTGTGTTCTTCTCCCCACGCTGAAGCGTGGGGTTTATTTCCTTTACTCGTAATTTCATAAATCATCGTACACAAAATTCTTCCCTCTTTCCAACAATCCAATTCTTCAAACCGAACAATTGTCATACAACTAACTAACGAGCAAACCAACTAACGAACTAACAAATCAATAAATATTCGTTTCTCGTTTCTTTCCCGTAAAATCTATATACACAGTTTTTATTTCCGTGTAGAAATCAAAAACTTCGTTTCCTTGTTCGCGGGGACCGATGCCGGTTGATTTGCTTCCACCGAATGGCGCTTGTGCTTCGCCGCCAATGGTTGCGGAGTTGATGTGAACTTTTCCCACTTCACTCATTTCAGAAAATCGCATAATCTTTGCAATGTCGTGCGAATAGAGCGAAGCGGATAAACCGAACTTCACGCCGTTTGCAATTTCTACTGCATCATCAAAATTCTTTGCGCGAATAATGGAGACAACGGGACCAAAAATTTCTTCTTGAGCAATCCGCATATTCGGAGTTACGTTATCGAACAACGTTGGCTCAACAAAAAATCCGTTTGCAAATGAATCATTCGTCAAACGTTTTCCACCTTTGAGTAAACGCGCGCCATCTTGTTTTCCGATATCAATGTAACTCAAAACTGTATTCATTTGTCCTTCATCAACACTTGGACCCATATCGGTTGCGGAGTTTATTCCATCACCGACTTTCATTGTTTCGATGCGCTGCAACATCAATTCAGTAAATTGAGCCGCGACACTTTCTTCAATAATCAACCGACTTGCCGCCGTGCATCGTTGTCCCGTTGAACCGAAACCGCCGAGAATTGCTCCTTCAACTGCAAGATTTAAATCTGCATCAGCAAGAATGACGAGTGGATTTTTTCCTCCCATCTCGCATTGAACACGAATTCCACGGCGCGATGCTTGTTCGTTCAATGCGTTTCCAACATCGTTTGAACCGGTGAAAGAAATTCCGTGAACATCTTTGTTGTTGACAATCTCATCGCCGACAACACTTCCATTTCCGAAAACCAAATTTAAAACTCCCGGAGGAAATCCCGCTTCTTCAAATATCTCTGCAATCTTTACGGCAGAAAGCGGAGTGATGGTCGCCGGTTTGAACACAACGGTATTTCCCGCAACGAGCGCGGGAGCAATTTTCCATAACGGAATTGCGTTCGGAAAATTCCACGGAGTGATGAGTCCCATTACGCCAAGCGGTTGACGAATGGTGTAAATGAATGTGTTTGGAAGTTCGGAAGGAATTGTTTTTCCGTTCATTCGCCGACCTTCGCCGGCGGTAAATTCCATTATGTTTATTGCGCGTTGAATTTCTCCGCGCGATTCACGAAGAATTTTTCCTTCTTCTTTTGTGAGGGCGATGGCAACATCTTCAACTCGCTCTTGCAATAATCGCATGGCTTGAAACATCATTTTGCCGCGAACCGGTGCGGGAGTTGATTTCCATTTGTGAAACGACTCTTTCGCATACGCAATTGCTTCTTTCGTTTCTTCGCGTGTGGAAAGTGGAGTGTAGCATAAAATTTCATTCGTGTTTGCGGGATTGATGTTCGGTGTAGTTTTTCCACTTGAAGAAGAAATCCAATTTCCATTGATGAAATTTTTCAGCGTTGGAATTTCGGTTTTTTGTTGTGTTGGTTTTTCTTTGAGAGTTGTTTGCATAATTATTTGTCGTTGTAATGATATTCAATTCCAAAACTGATGAAAGTAAAATTGCGGTTTTCAAATTTTAAGTTCGTATTTACTTCTATTCTTGGTTGTAATTTCTTCCCTGGATATGTTATTCCTGAAATGAGATTATACGAGCGAATATTCTCATTATGAAAAGAAGAAAAAAAATAAATACCTGCTCCAAAGTACACATATTCATTACCAACAAGTAAAAGTGGGTGAATAGAATAAATATGTATGAAATCAAACGCACTAAACTCACCGTGAGTATTTGTTTGAATAGTGTAATAAGAAGATTCAATATCAAATGACATAAAAACAGGATTTTCTGTTAATTGGAATTTAATATCGCCGGATATTCCTCCTTTCCAAAAATACGGTACTCCTGAAAATTTTACTCCTCCATCAATATTCTTCATTATTCCTGTCCTTCCGTACAAAGAGTGTTCGTTATTCAGAATTGATCCGAATTTTTTTATCTCTTTTATTCTGTTTGAAGGAACTACACTGATTCCAAACAATACTTCATTAACTTTGAGAACTTTTGGTGACTGCATACTTGAAAGTGAAAAACAACCACAAAGGATAGAAGAAATGAAAATATTCAGAACGAATAACGTTTTCATAGTTCATTTTTTAAAATATGTAGAGACGTAGCATGCTACGTCTCTACAAAAAATATATTATTCTATTTCATCAAAATCATTTTCTTCGTTTCAGAAAACGTTCCCGATGTTAAACGATAGAAATACATTCCGCTGGGAAGATTGGTAGCATCCCACTTAGCAGTATAATTTCCAATCTTCATTTCTTCGTTGACAAGAGTTTCTATTTCTTTTCCTAAGAGGTCATAGATTTTCAAGGACACAAATTCTCTTTCTGGAATTAGGAAATTTATTGCAGTCGTTGGATTGAAAGGATTAGGATAATTCTGAAAAAGAGAAAGCAAAGTTGGGTCATTTCCATTTAGAGTATTTTCTACTGAAGTGACACCACCATTAGTAGTTTTATAAAAAACTCCCACGGAACTTATTGCCCACGCGTGCAGTGAATCACTACAATGAACTTCTGACAAATAGTGGTATGGTCCCCACTGTTGAGCACCCCAAGAAACTCCACCGTTAGTAGTTTTTAGTATTTTGCTTGAGCCGACAGCCCATCCAATTTCACTATTTGCAAAAGAAACTGAATTGAGTTGGTCGCCCGATTGAACCCAAACAATGTCCCACGATTCGCCAGCATTAGTTGTTCTTGCAATTTTTCCACCCCCAACGGCAACTGCTATAGAAGGAGAAAGATATTGGATTCCATACCAACTGCGGTCGCTCGACGGAAAACTTGTTGGAATCCATGAACTTCCACCATCAGTTGTTTTTATATGTTTCCCATAGAGTCCTACACACCATCCTGAGGTAAGAGAACCAAAAGAAATATCCGTAATAGCAATAACAGTACTATCTGTAGTCAACAAAGTCCAATTTTCACCTTGGTCAGTTGTTTTGATGATAGTTTGTGTTCCACAAGCCCATCCATTTTGATTATCTAAAAAGAAAACTGAACCTATGCCGCTTGACGTTGGTGAATTTTTCTTTATCCAGTCGGTTCCGCCATTCGTAGTTTTAAGAATAAGACCGTTCCCTCCTACAGCAAATCCAGTTGAGGAGTTGAGAAATTTTATCTTGAATATAGAATTTGAATCGGGAAACATTTGTTGAGTCCACGAAAATCCTCCATCAGTGGTTTTCCGAATAACTCCATTATTACCAGGGAGGTTCGTATAACCACCAATCCAACCTGTTAATGAATCGGTAAAAAATATTGTATTGACGTTATCGGACATAGTTCCAATTTGATTCCAACCGGATTGTGCAAAAAGCACATTTGAATAGAAAGCAATAATAATAAGTGATTTACGCATAGGAATTTACCTTTCAATAAATTAAAGTGAATAAAAGAGATGAATTATTTTAAGAAAATCATTTTTTTCGTTTCAGAAAACGTTCCCGATGTTAAACGATAGAAATACATTCCGCTCGGAGCATTCGTTGCATTCCATTCGATAGAATGTTTTCCCGCTTTCATTTGTTTGTTGACGAGCGTTGCAATTTCCTTTCCGAGTATATTGAAAACTTTAAGGGTAACAAAATTATCTGACGGAATGCCAAAAGTGAATTGCGTTGTCGGATTGAACGGGTTGGGATAATTTTGCTCGAGGAAGTACGACTGTGGAATTTCCTTTCTCTGTTCGTCATTAACAGAAACGAGAAATGAATCCGCTCGTGTCGCCATTGCAAGTAATCCTGAAACACCTGTCGAGCCAATCACACTACTGCTTGCAGTAATTGTATCAATCGTTATGAGTGTATTGGTATTTGTTCCACTTCCTTTCAACCCATAAAGTTTTCCTGCGCCATCAAACGCGAGCGACGGGGTAATTTGGTTATCGCCCGTATTCCCGACGAGTGTAACTTGCCCGGTCATTGTGTTCACCGTATAAATTTTATCTCTGCCGGAAATCGGAGGTCGCACCGATGCCCACAGTTTGCTTGTCATTGGTTGAAAAGAAAAACCGGAGTAAAAAATACTCGCAGTATTTCCGATATATAATTCTTCTCCGCTCATTTCGTTAATGGCAAAGAGTTCGCCGGATGTCGTTCCCGCGAAAAGAGTTCCATCGTTCCGAAAAGCAATCGCCCGAAGATTGGGAATGTTGATGTTCGTTCGGAATAATACTTCTCCGTATAAACTGCTGACGCGATACAACGTACTGCCCGAAGATGTTGTGCGAATTCCATACAGTACTTTTGTTGTTGGATGAATCGAAAGTCCGTGCAGTTCGGTAATTAACAACGCACCGATGGTTGTCGCTGTACCTGTTG
>JAGXRH010000078.1 GCA_018335975.1 Ignavibacteriales bacterium | reverse complement strand
TTTCACCAACAACGAGTGTTCCGAAATCTTTAAATGGAATAATTTCTTTAAAGTTAAAATAAGGAACACCAACACCTGCGGTTGAAGTAATCCAAGATGGGTTGGCATTAAAATTGAAAACACTTCCATTGTTATTTTTTCCGCTTTTGTCCGGAATGGGAAGAACATTTTCGTCAAAGTCGTAATAGACAACAAGGTTTGAATAGTTTTGATGCTGAGGAGTTATTGTTTTTCCCATCCATGCGCGAAGTGTATTTTCACTTAACGCTTTGTTCCACATCGTAAACTCATCCAGTTTGCCGGGAAATCCGTTAATGTAGAAGAAATTAGATAATATTCTGGGAGCAATAATAGTTTTAGAGGAAGAACTTGGCCAGCTGATGAATCTTGCAGTAAAAACATGTTCGCCATTAACATAGGTTTTAACATTTTTAAGTGATTGGGAAACCACAAATGCAATGTGGTACCATTTATTTTTAGTTATTATTGGTCCATTATAACCACCCCTGCCTCCGCCTAAATCATTACCGTTCCCGAACCTAGGGAGAAACACCAAGTTGTCATCCTGATAATCATAGAAAATTTCATACACAGATTCTTTATTCATAATGTTCACTCTGCCCGTATTTCTTGGTAGATCATCAAGTTTTAACCAAAATGTAATGGTCATATCATTATCCGTCTGCATAGTCGTGGAATTGTTTATTTCAATCCGGTCATCAATTCCATCAAAGATGAAAGCTAACCCCGGACTTGCATAACCGTTCCCGGAAGCAAGAACCTGTTGATTTAATTGTTGGGTAAGATCCGGCCGGCCGACAGCGGTAAAGTATATTGATTTATATCGAAATCCAGTCGCTTCGGGAGCAAACGTTACATACAATTTTTTACTCTGTCCCGGATTAATGTCTTGGGCTGTTAAAGGAGAAAAGGTAATTTCTGAATCGCCTGTTCCCGTAGCCAAAATCTTGAGCGGAACCTCCCCACTATTATTGATAGTGATACTGTCAACCTTGGGATTTAAGCTGGAAACACTTCCAAATGTAAGTCCTTCTGCCCGAGTTACAGAAAACCACGCAAAACCAACTGAACCGGTGAGATTTACTTCACTTAATGTCTCGGAAGCGTTGTGCGATATGAAAATTTTGCCCGATTTTACTCCTTCAGTTGTTGGCGTAAATGTTACAAAAAACTTTTTAGTTGAATTTGGCTCAACAGAATCGCTGGCATTCAACACACCGAACTGGTCGCTGTTTGAACTAATTGAAGTTACCATCAGCTTTAGGTTTCCACTGTTTGTAATAATGAAGCTATCTCTTGTTGTCTCATTCAAAGTTGTTTTAGGGAAGATGATGTTCGTTTTTGAAATTGCAAAGAGTGCTGCGGCACCACGACCCATCGCTGCAATACGTGAAGGTGTGTTTACTGCATTATGATTGAAGCGGATATTTGAATTTTTTGTACCAATTGCAGTTGGTGAAAACGTAACGTAAAATTTTGCCGTCGTTTGCGCACTAATAGTATCAGTGGTTGGTGAGATAGAAAATTCAGGAACACTACTAATAACGGATGAAATAACAAGCGGTGCAGTTCCACTGTTCGTTAAAACTACACTATCCATTTTACTTGTTCCGGGTTTGAGATCGCCGAAATTCAGAGATTGTTTTGAAAAAGAAAATGATGAAGCGAATCCGACTCCCGTTGCAGAGAGAATGTTAGAGGAGATAACAGCATTATGGTTAAATGTTATTTTTGCTGTATCGTTGGAAAATGATAATGGTTTGTATGAAACATAAAAATTCATTGATTCATTGATATTCAACGATCCATTGGTGGGAGAAACAACAAACTTTGCATTGTTGGAGGTAACTGAAGTAATATTCAGTGTAGATGTACCGGTATTCATTACCGTTACGCTATCTACATTGGTTGTATTGGGTAAAACAAAACCATGAAAAATTTCTGTTTCAGAAATTGAAAATAATGGGGCAAGTCCCGTTCCATTTACGGCAACTGATTTGGGTGAACCAGCAGCATTATGCGTAAAAGAAATATTTCCGCTTTTTGCTCCACCATTAGTTGGCGCAAATGTAATATAAAATTTTTGTGTTTCGTTTGGTGGGATTTCTGCGGATGTTGGTGTTACGGTGAACTCTGCATTATTCGATGCAACATCGGAAATGAAAAGCGGTAACTGACCCGGATTATTGACAATAAGGCTATCATCTTTTGTTGTACCAAACAAAACGCCACCAAATGATACAGATGTTGGTGAAACCGAAATTTTAGGAACTTTTAAGGTAAACGTTGCTCTGATGGTATGATTAATAATAACATTGGTAAATGTATAACTCGTTGTTGAATCTATTTTTACTCCATCAACAATAATGCTATCACAATAATAACCACTATCGGGTGAGATGGTGAATGTTTGATTAGTTCCAAAACTTACCGCCACATTTCCGATTGGTGAAATTGTTCCATTCGCTCCTGCAGTTGCTGTAATTGTTGGCAATGCCCCCTTCAATACTGAAAAAGTACGTCCTCCATCATTTGCCGTTAATACATCTGCATCACCATCACCATCTATATCACTAACAAAAATATCGGCTACCTGGGTATACGGACTAAAATTGTCAATTTTTGGGGCGAAAGTTCCATTTCCGTTATTTTTAAAAATGGATAGACTGGTATTTACATTTCCAACCACAAGATCAGCATCGCCGTCGCCATCTATATCGCTGATGAAAAGAGAACGTGGTCGGAGGTTATCCGGATAATCGACTTTTGATGCAAATGTTCCGTCACCATTGTTTTTAAATACAGAAACATTATAAGTACCATATCCACCAACTACCACATCGCCATCGCCATCGCCATCTAAATCGCCGATCTTAACAGACACCGGATAGTCTCCTGTCGCATAATCCATTCGGGAGCCAAACGATCCATCACCGTTGTTTTTGAATACGGACATTGAAGCTGAACTATAATTGGTCAACACGATATCATTATCACCATCGCCGTCTAAATCACTCATACAATTGTACCACGGATTTACCCCAACTGCATAATCGACTCTTGAACCAAAAGTTCCATCCCCATTGTTTTTCAAGACTGAAATGGAATTAGAATAATGATTCGTCGTTACCGCATCGCCATCGCCATCGCCGTCTATATCACTGATGAAAACGTTTTCTGGGGCATTACCGGTTGCGTAATCTACTTTTGATGCAAACGTTCCATTGCCATTGTTTTTCATGACTGAAATGGCACCTGATAGTAGGGCATTCGATATAACCATATCTGCATCGCCGTCACCATCTAAATCACTCATAAACACAGAATAGACACCGCCCGGATTATAAATCACTTTAGGCATAAACGTTCCATCACCGTTGTTTTTTAAAACAGCAACGGTAGCATCAGCAGAATTTACTCCAATAAAATCACCATCACCATCACCATCAATATCGCTGACAAAAATGGAATTCGGATTACCCTCCGTTCCATAATCTACTCTCGGTAATAACAAAGCGCTTGGCGTTGCAGCTACGTTAAAACTCCAATGATAGCCATTCGTTAATCCTTGTCCTCCGGAACTTTGAATTCCACTCGTGAGATCAACGGTCACAATTTCTCCCGCGTTAAAATCAGTAGTGGGGTCAAACGTGAATCCGGTTGTCCCGTTCACAGTTATCGTTCCACTATGTTTTCCGGAAGAATACCCTTTCACAACAATCCTGTTTGTGGTAAAAGTTGAAGTATTCATCGTGGTAGAAAATGTGATGGTAATATTTGTATTCGTCGCAACGTTAAGCGCGTTTTTAGCCGGCGAAACAGTACTAACACTCGGCGATTGAGCAAACACAACTGTCGAAAAGATTGTATATAGGAATAGAAATGAAGCAAAGATTTTGCTTATGGATTTGTTATATGAAGAGGTAGATGTTTTCATATTGGTGATTTGATTTAATGGTGAATAAAAGAATCCTTTATTAAGGATATTGGTTGATAAAAAAAAGATTGTGTAAAAATTATATATAGATTTCACGCAAAGACGCGAAGACGCTAAAAAATATGGTTTGCGGCTTTGCGTGAAAACAACTTATTGTAAATGTAAAATGTGCTGTAACTCGCTCAAATTTTCTTTGAGTACATATCCCATCGCTCCCGCATTTTTTGCAGAGGAACGAAATGACGAATCGTTATATTGACTTACCATCACAATTTTCGCATCGGGAAAAGATTTGCAAATTGTTTGTGTTGCAGTAATGCCATCCATTATTGGCATTTGTATATCCATTAGCACAACATCGGGTTGTTGTTCGTGATACATCGTTACCGCTTCCGTTCCGTCTGAACATTCGATAATATCGTTTCCGTTTTTTTGAACAAACAATTTGATTGCCTTGCGCATTGTTAAGTTATCTTCCGCGATTAATATTTTCATTTGTTTTTGTGATGAGAAGTGGAAATCCATTCTCGGGTTATAAAATTCGCGTACAATTTAAAGAATAGACCAATACATGTAAATAGGAACAAGTCCTCATTTTTTTCAAAACACTTGTTTTTCTTTAAAAAGAATTCGTATTTGCGAGATCCGATGTATCGGAACGAAGAAATCACCTTAATTTATTTCTCTCTGATTTTAGGGGATTGCTTCACTTCGTTCGCAAAGACAGTTTACTTTTTACAGAGTTGTTTTATGTTCCACAGCAAATTTGATAAGCGCGTGCATTCCGTGCAGTTCAAGTTTGCAGGAAATATTGGTGCGGTGGTTTTCTACCGTTTTTTCACTGATGAAAAATTCGCGCGCAATTTCTTTGCTTGTTTTCATTTCGCCGAGCGTATGGAGGATTTTTCGTTCGGTGGGAGTAAGGTCATCAATGGATGGAAGTTTTTGCGATGATTTCTTTCGCAATTTCCACGAAGAGTAAAACTCGGAAAGTGAATTGCTCACAAATATATTTCCTTCTATAACAGAATGTACACACAAGAGAATTTCTTCCGCTGCATTTTCTTTCAACACAAATCCGCGCGCGCCGTTATCCATTATGCGATTGAAAATGGATTCATCTTTGTACATCGTGAGAAAAATGAACTGTGTTGAAATGTTGAGTTGAGCAGATTGTTTCAATACTTCGATGCCATTCAAATTCGGCATATCAACATCGGAAACAGCAATTGCAATTTCACTCTCTTGTAATAAATTCAATGCAGAAATTCCATCTCCCGCTTCGCACACAATGTTAAGCGAATGATCTTTTTCTATAAGTTGTTTCAAGCCATTCCGAAAAATCGGATGGTCATCTACAATCAACAGTGATATTTTATTTTCTACCATAGACAATTATTTTCCAATCGGAATAGAAAGCGAAACAATTGTTCCTTTTTCGATTTCAGAATGAATATTCAATTCGCCGTTTAAAATTTTGGCGCGTTCACTTAATCCCGAAAGCCCAAAACCGAATCGTGATTTTTCGTTCTGCGTGGATTCGACATCAAAACCTTTTCCATTATCAACGATGGTGAGATGGAGCGATTGTTCGTGCAACGCACAAGAAATCGTCACTTCGGTTGCTTCGGAATGTTTTATAATATTATTCAAACTTTCCTGAACGATTCTAAAAAAATTGATTTCCAAATCTTTGGGAAGAATCTTGTCAATAGTTTCAAGTTGAATCTTGACGACAATTTTTGACGATTCACCGATATTTTTTGCAAGCACGCGGATAGTTTCCGTTAAACCTAATCTATCAAGATGAATCGGTCGAAGATTGTGCGTGATTTTCCGCAGTTCATCAATCGTATTTTTTGTGAGGGAAGAAATTTCTTCAAACGATTCTGTTGCTTCCGTATTCTGTTTCGATGCTTCTTTTCCCAGATACGAAAGATTTTTTATCACGAGAATATTTTGCGCAATCCCATCGTGTAATTCTGCGGCGATACGTTTACGTTCTGTTTCCTGATATTCGATAAGTTGACGCGAAAATCCTTGCTGACGTTCGTGTTCTTTTTTTAAACCGGTAATTCTTCGGAAATAGATAATCGGACCAATCGAAAATAATGTAACAATTGCAATCGCACGAAACCACCACGTTGCCCAGTACGGTGGAATAATAGTAATGGCAATTGCTGTTCCTGTTTCATTCCATATTCCATCATTGTTTGTTGCTTTCACGCGAAAAATATATTCTCCGGGATCCAAATGGGTAAATGTTGCCGTGTGGTTATCTTTTTGCATTACCCAGTCATTATCAAATCCTTCCAATTTATATGCATACATATTTTTGAACGGATTGGTAAAATCAAGCGATGCAAACGAAAATGAAAATACATTTTCATCATAGTTCAGCGTAATGGAATTCGTGCGAGAAATATCGTTTTCCAATGCTACTTCTTTATTGAACTTTTGAAATGAAGTGATAACAATCGGAGGAATGAAAGGATTTTCGTGAATGCTATCCGGATAGAAAATGTTGTACCCGTTAATTCCGCCAAAATACATTTCTCCGGTTTTACTTTTCAACGCAGCAAAATTATTGAATTCATTTCCCTGCAAACCATCTTCTTTTGTGTAGTTACGAAATGTTTTTGTTGTAGGATTAAATTTTGAAATTCCCCGATTCGTGCTCATCCATACATTTCCTTTTGCATCTTCAAGGAGACAATGCACTGCATTATTTGCTAGCCCGTTCGATTCTGTGTATGCAACAAATTTTTGTTCGTCGGGGAAAAATTCATTTAATCCGTCGTTCGTTGCAATCCACAGCGTTCCATTTGAAGATTCAAGAATGGAATTCACCACATCGCCGCTTAAACTATTTTCTCGTAATGAATCATAACGATAATTCGTAAATGAATTATTTTCTTTATCGAATAAATCCAAACCGCCGCCGTTTGTCCCGATCCAAATTCGTTTTTTTGCATCACGAAAAAGCGAGAAAATAAGATTCGAGCTTATGCTGTTGGGTTTTTGTGTATCGTGTTTCCATCGTTTCCATGTTTTTGTTTTGTACCGGAAAGAATACAATCCGTTGTTTGTTCCGAGAAGAAGTTCATCGTGTTCAATGGGAAGTATCGCATATATGTTATTGGAAAGTATATCTGTTTTCGGAAATGAATCTATAGCAGAAAAATCTACATCGTCAATCAGATAAATTTCACTGACATTTTTTTTTGTATCAAAATGATTTAATCCCCACGCGGTTCCAAGCCACATATTATTTCCGCTATCCGAGACCATACAATAAATAATAGAACTTGATAGTGGCGGATTCTTTTCGTTACTCTTTCGTGTGTAGTTCATAAACGATTGCGAAGAAGTATCGAATTTATGTAAACCGCCCAACCACGTTCCCACCCAAAATGTTTGCGAAGAATCAATACAGAAACTGAGAACTTCATTCGATTGTAACTCGCCTTGTTTTCCTAATTCACCTTTTATGGAGTGAAATTGTTTTCGTTTCCGATCAAGTTTGTTTAATCCGCCGGTGTATGTACCAATCCATAAATTTTGTGAACGATCTTCAAACATTGTCGTAATAAAATTATCGCTGATACTTTTTGGGTTTGCTGCATTATTTCGAAAAAGAATTCCACGTTCTTTTTTTCGATCAAAGGATATTAATCCATTTTCATTGCCTACCCAAAAGGTTCCACTGTGGTCTTCGTAAATTGCATGAACAGAATTATCCTCAAGTCCATAATTTTGAATATTTATTTTATCGTTTCCAATGTATGTACGAAAGGAATCTCTGTCGCGATCGTAGCGATAAAAACCTCCGGCAATTGTGCCAACCCACAATACACCCTCTTTGTCTTCATGGATGGTAGAAAGCTCCTCTCCATAAAACACTTTCTTTTCATTCGGATTGTGTCCGTTCGAGAAACTACGGTAATGAACAAAGAATTGTGATTCACGAACAAAACGATTCAATCCAAGAAGCGTTCCAATCCACAAATTTCCATACCTATCTTCGAACAATGTCCGCACACTATTCGTTGACAGTGAATTGACATTTGAAGAATCAAATGTAAAATGCGTGAATGTTTTTGTTCGTGGATTAAATTCATCTACTCCTTTCGATGTACCAAACCAAAACATTCCATATTTGTCTTCGAGAATTGCATTTACCAAATCACCGGATAAACTATTCGCTTCATCGGGAACATTTTGAACATGGGTAAATGTTGCAGTTTGTTCATCGTACATATTTACGCCGCCGCTTCGAGTTCCAATCCACAACATTCCTCGTTTATCGAGATATAGCGTGCGAATATAACTATTGCTGATGCTTCGCGAATCTTTTCTATTATGTTTGAATACGCGAAATGAAAATCCATCGTAGCGATTGAGTCCATCTTGTGTTCCAATCCATAAAAATCCTTGTCTATCCTGAAGAATACTTGTTATCGTGTTTTGCGATAGACCCTCATCAATGGTGAGGTGTTCAAACTGAAATTGGTCATGTCGAAGTTGCGAAAATAATAACGTGTAGGAAGAACACAGGATTGGTATAATTATTAGCAGTAAGTGTTTCAAGTGAATGATAAAAATCTTAAGAATGAATGTGGGAAAAAGTAAGAAATTATTTTTCCAATTCCAATCTCGCCTTCAATTTTGGGACTCGCCTCCCCCCCGTCTTCGAAGCTGGCACCGGCATCCAAACTTTCCACAACGTTCTTCGCACTTCCAACTTGAAATTCAAACTCTCTAATTTTTTTCTAAAAATTTTTAACCTAAAACAAAAGCGGCTCAGAAAATCTGAACCGCAATTGTTTTATCCACGTGCCGGCATAAACAACCTGAACGACAATCTTCTCTCTTTTTGAACTTTATAGAATTGTGCGTTGCGTTGATTATCCAATGGATTATCTTGTTCTTGCTATAAACAAGCAAGACGCAAGCTTCTGAATGTCCTCGTTTTGGAATGGAATTCCATTTACACTATGAGTAATTTCCACGGCATTATTCAGAGAATGGAGCATTACATCTTTGAAATTGTCAGTGGCTTTTCCATTACCATTTCCGTTTACTTTCACTTGAGAGTTTCCATTCCCATTACCATTCATCTTTTGAATCGGCATTGGAACTGGTTGAGGAGGAGATGGGATTTCTGGAAACGAAAACAGAATTTGTGATGGAAGCGGCAGAGTATTTGGATTAATGCCTCATCCTGAACGCGGAATGTTTTTTACCCAACGACCGGATTGGACATTGCTGAAAGAAAAATACAAACGTGAAAAGAAAGAACTCCCGGAGTTCAGCGATGGAATAGAAATTTTTAGAAATGCAGTGGAGTATTTTCAGTAATCATTTATTTCCTTTGTATATTTTGCACGAAAATATTCGGCGCTATCGTCTAATGGTTAGGACAAGGCCCTCTCAAGGCTTAAATACGGGTTCGAGCCCCGTTAGCGCTACTCATCTTCTCTTCGAATTGATTTCACAAAGCTATTTTTCGAGATGAACTAAATAAACGTATAACTTATCCCAAGTGAAAGCGTCTCTTTGAACTGCGTTCTTGGAGTGATTTTCTTTTCATTGATAAATTGAACGTTGAGATTAGTCGTAATGTATTTGCTTACTTTCATTGCAAGCGTATTATCACCACGGAACACAACTTCGTCAAATGTTTTGAACGGTGCAAACAATTCTAATTTTGACGTAAGCAAAATATTTTCTTCAATTTTCCATTCAATGTCAGTAACCGATTCCATACCTCCCTCAACTTTTGATTTTTCTATTTCAGTTATAGTTTTTGCATCATCGGCATAACCGTAGTTTGGAGAAAAAGTTTCTCGTAACGCCGCGCCAAGTCGTGTTTTGATTTGAGCGATCGGCTGATAACCAACGCCTGCGCTTTGTGTTACGTACGCGGGGTCAAAAAATTTCGATACAACAGTTTTTTTCCCTGTTCCATCATACTTTACTCCTTCATCTAACTGCGATTTAAATGTTAAACCGAAATACGGATTAATGTATGTACCGTATTTCATTGTGATAACAGAACTCAAGTCAATTTTATCGTCGGTCTTTTTTAAATCGCCGCCGCCCAGTTTTGTTTGTCCGTACGCGAACTTGTATGTATTAACCCAATTGAACTTCGCTCTTTCGAGTTCCGATTTACCTTCGAGCGAAAGAGTCCATGCAAGCGCATTTTCTCCGCCCTGCGCCCAATCGGAAAAGGAAACTTGCGTAAGCGTAATTCCGGAAACAACACTGTGTTTCCATTCGCTCGCTTTTGTTGTCGAGTCATTTTGAGAAAATGAATTCTTCAAAAAAATAAAATTGAAAAACACAATTGTAAAAAATAGATATTTCATAGTTGTAAATAATATAGCTGAATAGAAAATAAATGTAATTCGTAATTTGAAATTCTTAATTCTTAATTTTGAAAATATACTCTTCGTCCTCAATTTCCCATACTCCTTCTGCTTCGTGTTCGCTTCCATTAAAAATGATGTACGAATTAGGAAACGGAAGTAATTGCATTACTGAAGAATTTCCGAGCGGTACGACCCAAACGACTAAACCGTTCGGATGAAATGGGTTGTCAATAATTTGTGTAACTCCAAGCGAATCACCACTCCACGATGAATCTCTGTAGAAGCAAGAATCGTTGTGAAATATAATAGGGAAATTCTTCACAAATTTTTCCACAACAGAATTTTGTTCTTTTGTTCCATACAAAATAACACGCTCTTGTTGCAAATCGCCAAGCGTAATTGATGAATCAACTTTCATAGTTATCCACCAGCCCCCTTTATCCATTTCAGCAGAATCTCTTCTTGCCATAGTCCACAATGAATCAGTATTTCCGTTCGAGCCGATAATCATTGTTCCATCTGATGGTTCACGCAAATCACTTAATCGCGGCGGCATTTTTTTTGAAAGCAAAATATCTCCGCGTGGATTTAAAACTACCTCTGTAGGTTTTTCTTTGGAAAAAATTTCAAACGCGACATCATTCTGATATTTTTCTGTTGAGTCTTTTCCGAGCCATAAATTTTTTACGAGAGAATCGTTTTGTGTT
>JAGXRH010000077.1 GCA_018335975.1 Ignavibacteriales bacterium | reverse complement strand
CCTGCACTGCCGCCTGCAAACGCGAATCAGACACGCTGCAGTCATCGTAATGTTTATGCGCTTCATCGAATTTACCGAGAGCAAAGTATGCGTTCGCAAGATACAATTCGGCTATCTCTCCCGCATCGGTGCCGCTATATTTATCGGCAATTGTTTTCAACCCGGGAATATTTCTTTCCGCAACGCCTTCGATTGCTTGCTCGAACTGTTGCTGGTCGTAGAGTGAATACACCTTACCAAGTTCCCCTGACGCGCGCTCATTCTCTGAGTTGGCATTGTAAAAATAAAAGACGGTCGCCGCAACGACAATAACAACCGCGATGGCGACTGTTGTAACGTTACGCTGGTTTTCATAATACCACGCCGAAACCTGTTCGACAAAGGTGAGGAGTTCATCTTTCTTTAATTCTTTACTCGAAAGTTTAATTTTCTTTTTCGGTTTTAACATAAAAAGTTTGTAATTCTATTTTTTCTGTAACAAAATTGGGACAAAAAATAGGTAAAAATTAGGGAATGGAAAAACTTCTGCGATTTTCTACGCACTCTTTTCAATGTAGGTGTTGCAGAAATACAAAAGGTCACCTGAAACCTTCAAATGACCTTTGCACTTTTTCAATTTCTTTTCTTACAAATGGAAAAAGAAATTGCCTTTCCCACGAACGCGGAATCCACTACTTCATCACCGCAAGTTTCTTCGTGGCAACATAACTTCCTGCAATAAGTTTGTAGAAATAAATTCCGCTGGAGAGTTTACCCGCATCAAACTCCACCGATTTATATCCCGCTTCTTCGTAGCCGTTTACTAACGTTGTTACTTCTTTCCCAAGCACGTCATAGATTTTCAATTGAACAACACTATTCACGGGTAACTGGTAACGAATAACCGTTACGGGATTGAACGGGTTGGGATAGTTTTGCTCGAGTGTAAACTCACTTGGGATTTCTTTCTCTCCATTCTCCTTGCTCAACACACCCTGCTTTGTTGCAGAATGTGAAGCGCTATCTTCCGAATAAATTATTTCTGTCCACGCGGGCTCGCGTAATAACTCTCTTTGACCGACAAGACGCACACGCACGTTTACCTCTTTTCCTTCCAACCCGCTTAATGATTGTGCGATGGGACGGACAATAACACTATCGCTTACATTCCAACTTGCAATTTGCTGCAACGTGAGTTTGTCGAGTTCCAAAAGTGTTTGTTTTGTTTGCGCATCTATTAACTCTACGAGTAAGAAGGGCGTTGTTCTTACGGAATCAATTTCATTGACAGAAAAATCAGAAAGCGTAAACACATTTTCTCCCGTAAGAATATCATTTGCAGAAACCGTGAACGATTCTGTTCCTAACCACTCTTGCAATTTATTCGGATGTCGCTCAATAGAAAATGGAATAGCGATTTGATTTCCTCCAATGTTATGCTGATATGAGTTTGACTCTACCCACAACGCGCCATTAAGACGATGCTCTTTTCCTCCGGGAAGTTTTACTTTCGATAAATTTACACTGCCGCGACGAAAGTTATTTTCGTTGTTTATAGAACTGCTTTTTTCGTTTTCTGATATTAATTTTGTTTCCACGTGAGGTATTGTAAAGTTAGTACCAACAACTGTCCAGGCAGAAAGAGTTATGTCTTCAAAAGAGATAATATTGGGAAATTTTCTCTCGTCACCCGAATTTTGAGGTTCATTAAAATATTGTATATCCTCCCATTTTCCTTCCGGCAAAACTCGGCGTGACGTTGCTAAATGGTCGTCGCATTGCCACACGCATCTAATTGTATTGTTCGAGGACTGAATGGATGCAGTAGGAAAATATTCGGAATGAAACCGCCCTTCTGTTTGATGGGATAGTTGTGTAAGAGTAACGATAGAGGGCTCGCGTGTATCTATTGTCCAATAAAAGATTGAATTGCCGCATTCAAAACTCGATTTACAAAAATCACCAGAGACACGTGAATGCCAAAATACGTGAGGAGCAGATTCTCCTACTCGCTCTACAACTTCGGGAAACGATACGACGACAGGATTGCCCGATAAACTCAGTTCTTTGTACTCAATTGTCGGTGAAAACACCGTTCCCCAATCTATTGCGTAATTGGGCGACGTAAGTTTTCCTCTGGTGTAAAAAATTTGCTCTGCTTCTTCCCATACAAGATGGAAATAGAAACCTTCGTCGAATTCTTCTTTAAGCGATTCATCTTTTGTTTTCAAAGGTTTATTTCCACCGCTTCCCACTCTTTCTGCAGAAAGAGAAGGATTGCGCGCTCCACTTCCCGAAACAGGAATGCGGTCGACGATAAACTCCGGTGTATTGTATTGCATTCCGTAATACAGTGCATCGGGAGTACCCCAGACAAGAAGAGTCATTGAACCTACATCTTGCATTGTGGCAACTGTAAGTACAGGAGTTGCGGCAAACGTTTCTTCAGCAACAAACTCATAAATTTTATACGTGGTTCCATTTACTTCTGCCATTATACTGTGCAACCATTCGCCGTTATTTTCAAGTAAGTCAATTGACTCCCACGTATAATAACGAATGTTATCAACAACAATCAGCGACGGCGATCTATCGTAATGTTCTGAATTTCCTATGCCGTCTAATACTTCTTCATTCGACCATTCCACTCCATTCGCGGAAGTTGTGCGGAAAAGTGTGCCCCCGCTTTCATACACTAACTCGAATAAATTTTCCTCGACGCGGGCAAGTTTGTGCTGAGCGTTTGGCGCAGTAGCCCTAACCGTACTTGAAAACATATGCGCCTTATACTCTGCAATTACTTCCGCGTTCGGTTGTTGGAAAATTACTGCTCTCGTTGAATATCCCACAGCACTATCGGAAGGAAAAAAACGCGCTCCATCGGATTTCCAATCTAATAAAAAGATATCGCCAGAGATTTCGGAAATATTTTCTAATACATTATTTTCTATTCGGATAGAATAATACGGTGGTTGTAAATTCGGCGGAGGTTGGCCTTGATTTAAAAATACACCACCCGTAGTTGAATCTTCGGCTCCCGTTGGCGTGTATGGTGTTGAAAATTCGAGAAATGCATCGGGTTGTGAATAATTTGTTTTGACATACCATGGGTCGCGAAATTTTATGTTGACGTTAAAGGAATCCAATGGTGCATCAAGCAATTGCGTACGGATGGTAACGGGAGAAGTAGTATTGAATATCGCTTCTTGTGCTTTTGGTGTTTGATTAGTAACGGTAAAGTTGCTTTGCCTTAGTCTAAACTCACTTTTAACACGGTTCCAGTTATTATGTTTATAAATACTGTCGGGTTCAAACCGCTCGTTGAGTGTTCTTGCTTTAACGATACTTCCGATTTTAAATTGCACACTATCGCCCGAGGGACGTTGATACCCATTGGCGAGAAAATGTCCTCCTACATTCGTTGAGCCAATTTTATTGGTGAATGTAAGGTAAATGCCGCTTGGCGCGGTGCCTACAACTTTGGCTAAATAGAGTTGTTGGTTTCCCGTCCTGTTATCGTACCAGCAAACATACGCCGCTCCGCCTGCCGCAGTAATGTCGATATTGTTTCCCATAAAATTGGGTTCCCAGTCGGCAGTATCAACAGCAACAAATGGGACATCGCTTACTAACGTATCATAAAACGTGTTACCACCATCTGGCGACCACGAAACAAACACCTCTGTAGTATCGTTATTTAGAAAGTTCCTATTGTCAAAATAAACGACATAGAGTTTTCCAGTAGTTCGGTCAACTGCGACTTGGGGGTTCCATTGGTCGCGTCCCGTGCGGTCTTGGTTCACTATTTGGGGAGTAGTCCACGTAGTACCGCCATTGCTGGAACGGGTAAAGTAAATATCAGGATTCTCCTCTATTGTTAATGCTGCATACACAACGTAAATCCATCCATTGTGAACGCTGCTGTAATCAACCGCCATTGAAGGGAGTGAGTATGCAGGGATGTCATTACTTGTGTTTTGTACATTCAATATATTTTCTGCAACGCTGGTTTCCACACTCCAATTGTCACCAGCATTTGTTGATTTTCTGAATTTGATGTTCAAGGAATCTTCATTGTCGTCAGTAAAACTTGACCATACGGCATAGACGTGTCCGTTCGGAGCGACCTTCACATTGGCGCCTGCATCGTAATAGAGACCAGAACTGATACGGTCGGGTGCTGTCCAGTCAGAACCTCCATTCGTCGAACGCATAAAAAAAATGCGGTCAGTTAAACTGGCATTGTGGAAATCTGTATAACAAAGATACAAATAGCCGTTGTTGCTCCCTGTATTATCTATCGTCAGATTATTCAAAGTGGGCGTATCGGTACTTCCACCTCGGATATATTTTAAACTATCCCAATTGAGCGAGAAGATATTGATTTTTGTGAACCCAAGTTTATAATTCTCCGTATTTGCATCATAGATAAGGGTTGTGAAATATACCATATTGGACACATCCATAACGACCGATGGATTGAAAAGGGAAAATCTTTCCAATCCACCTTGACGCCAAACGTGAGGTAATAACGTATCACCTCCGCTCCACGATAAACCTCTGTTTGCAGAGATATACCACCCCTGACTCATCCAATCTCCATCTACCTCAATCGTATTTGCACCTATAAACAATTGCCCTTGAAAAGTTGGTGCAGCGGTTATACTCACACCGAATTGATGCGAGTAGTCTGTCGGATGAACGGGTGGAACAACATTTTCTTCTTGGTTCAGTGTTACGTGGGCTCTACTCTTCTGTTTGCTTGTGAACGTTCTCTGTTTTTTTTCTTGCAAATGCGTTTGTCTATTTTGCGAAAAAAGATTCTGCGAAAAGAGAAAACAGACTAAGATTGTTATTGAAAAGAGTGTTCTTATTGTCGAATTTATTATGGTATTCATTGCGGTATCTCCTATGAAAGTTGTGGATAAAAAAATGAATAAATAAAACTTTTAACGATACCCCCGTAAGACTATTCCACGACTCAAAAAAGGATGGTTCGTTTCTCCTACTGCAACAACAATATTACCTTTTTGCGCTACCGACCAAAATCTTCCATCGCCGAGAAGTTCGTTGTAAAACTTAAACGTCTTGCCATTATAGTGAGCAAGAAAAAAATAATCGCCCGCAATCACAAGGTCGTTTGCATTGTTGCCACGCATCTTGTTGGGCCACGCAGGAAAATACTCCATCGGCATTGGAAGTTTTTTCGCTTCCCCAAGTGTGTGTACATCTGCGGCATACACACCATTCGGAGAGCAAACGTAGATACTTTGGTCATTGGGCATCCACACGCTCATAAAGGGACCGGAAAGAATATCGTTATGGTTGACAATTAAAATGCTATCAGTAAACACTGTTCTCCACACAGGGAGTATTCGTTCATACAAATCGGGGCGATACTGTAACAAATGAGCAGGAGGAAGATTATACCACGCGCACGCCCATATCAGAGAACCATCCGTAGTTCCCCAAACGTCGTTTATCATTATTGATGTCCCGCTATGCATCTTGCGCCATACGGTGCCGTCAAAATGTGCAATCGCACCGTTCGCATCACCAACTAAATACATATCGGAACTCGAACTTCCCCACATCTCGTTCACCACCGCGTTAAAAATACTAGGCGTAATATCAAACTGTTCCCATACGCTTCCGTTCCAATGCATCGGCTGAGAACTTGCTACCCACACATCATTTAGGGCGAATGCATGAACAGCGCGCAACGGTGCAATAAATGAATCTCCTTGATAATAGTAATAAATTCGGTGTAATGACCATTGCTCACCGTTCCATCGTGCAAGATTATAGTACGGGTTTTCCCACTGCCCTGTCGAGTCGCGTTTATATATTTCCCCCACAGCCCAAATATCATTTTCGTTCACGATACTTACATCTTTGATATAACTTGTTTGTTCTCCTAACGTATCAATCACGAAACGGAACTCATGTGAAGTGGTATCGGCGGGAATATGTTTGGAAAGAACATCAGAGGTATTAACGGGGAGAACATCGGATTCGGGCGGGGCTTTCCTGCACGTTGGCATAAACAGCAACCACGTAAATAAAAATGAGATGAAAACTTTCTTTTCCATTTGCTACAAATTTTTTCGGGAAGAAGTTACAAAAGTTTTATCGCAAAGTCAAGCGAGGTGGTAAGTTTTTTCAAAACCGTAATTAGCAAGTTCCGTGCCAATCATTTTCCAATCCAACCTAACCAATTTCCTTTGCCTTAATGTCAGAAAAAAGTTCTTTTTGAGCGATTGAAGTGTTAAAATTAAAAAAAACATTGTTTTTTCGCAATTTTCACAGTTACAAATCATTTCCGTACTTGTCCGGATTACATCTGAACATGTCCGGAAACCATTTACACATGTCCGGATGCCTTCTGCACCTGTCCAGAAACCATTTACACCTGTCCAGAAACCATTTACACCTGTCCAGAAACCATTTACACCTGTCCAGAAACCATTTACACCTGTCCAGAAACCATTTACACCTGTCTGGAAACCATCTGCACATGTCCAGAAACCATTTACACCTGTCCAGAAACCATTTACACCTGTCCAGAAACCATTTACACCTGTC
>JAGXRH010000076.1 GCA_018335975.1 Ignavibacteriales bacterium | reverse complement strand
AAGCCATAAATACTACTATCACGATTGTCGTAAATTTTTGTGATGTTGGCAGTGTTTGCGACCATTTCTGCTGTGGTTGCTGCTCCCCACCAATTAGAATCTGCATTAACTGTATTGGAAGTATTATTTACCAAATCATACGTGCCATTACCGTAGAGATTGTTAAGTCTGAGACGGGGAGGTTCATCACTGCGTTGAATATAGAGTCCTTCATTCCGGTTTCTGATTATTGTATTATTTTTAATGATCGGTTGAATATGTGTATGAAGATACAATCCATAATCATTATCAGCGATAACATTTGACTGAATAGTTGCACTCACATTCTCCTCTGAAGAAACGTACATCGCATAGCCAGAAGGCACATTTTTTATACCATTGTTTTTAACATCGAATGTAATTTTACCATCGTCAGCACCAACGTATAAAGAACATCCGTTAAAAATATTATTAGCAACTGTGTACGTGCCAGAATTTTGTTGATTACTCTGAGCGACATATATATTAAAGTATCCTCCAGAGACTGAATCCCTCGAAGTAACAACATTACCACTCAAAGAACCATTAACCACATCTTCACTATATGTACCAACATCGGCACCGACATAAAGACCAGTGAGCGTATTGTTGTTCACATTCACTTCTAAATTGGAAATACTATAGGGATAACAATACATATCCGCACCAATAGAGTTGGCGGTATTCCCTTCAAACGTTACTGATACAGCGCCTTCATAAGAGAAAATACCATTTCCTAAGAATACTCCATACACCTCGCCGTCAATGAAATCCGTTTGTGTAAGCGTGTTGTCTTTTAACTCGAAATAGACATTGGTTTCATAAAAGCCATAAACATCACCACCAAACCAGATTCCACCTCCTCTAACGAGTGACATCGTATTATGGTTAATATGTACATTCATATCATTCGATTTAAATCCTGAATTTACACTGCGAAAAATATTGTGCTTTTCTTTGTTTGCTTCGATTTTTGCTTTTAGTTTCTCCACCCGTTGTTCGGAAAGCGCGCGGCGTTTCTCCGGGTCGTGTTCCTTCGCAATCGTTCGCACCTCTTCACGTTTTTTCAAATACTCTTCTTTGAGTGTTGTTTTGTGCTCCAACATTTTCTCTTTGAGCGTTCCGATATATTCTTTCCGATTCTCTTTTGTGAACCGTTGTTTTTTTTCTCCAGTGTTTGGTGCTGTTTTGAAATCTTCAGGATACCATCCAATGATGTTATCTAAATGAATACTTCCATCTCCAAAATCTGCATCTTGAGAACCGGTAATCGTATTGTTTTCTACAAGAAGTTCGTTAAAGCGTTCAAAGTCACCATAACAACCGATTCCAATATATCCTGAGGGCGCAGTGATGGTATTACCGCTCACACTAATTGAACCGGTATTGTCATTCGATAGATTATATCCACCTTCTAACACGATACCGCCTTCTGCTCCTTCGCTTCGAAGATTGATAGTATTATTTTCAATAGCAACTTCGGGAACAGCGAAACCTTCAACGAGAATTCCAGTATAAGCGGTGTTAATCGTATTATTTTTTACTTCGATTTTGCCATTCGGGTTTTCGAAGTTTGCTACAACAATGCCTCTGTAGAATTCATTACTTCCGCTTATGGTTAATCCGGAAAGTGAGAGAAGTTCTGTATTTTCATTGTCATCAGAATGCAGGTAAACGCCGAATTCCCAGTCATCAATATTACGAAGTATCATAGTAACATTATCAAATTGAACCGAGTTTGAACCCGCAACATTTAAATCAAGTCCAAAGCCGCCGTCTCTTACTTTAATATTCGCTGCCAGTCCCGTCTTTCGTATTATTAGCACGGCGGGATTATATGTTGCAGGCAAAAAGAGTTCAAGCGTAGTGGTGGAGTACGATGTATCGGTTAAACTAAGAATCAAACTGTCATTTATGCCGGTATTGCTTATAGCATCGAATGCCGCTTGCAGTGTAGAATAATCTCTGCCAATTCCGGCGCCAACGGTTTTTGTGCCGGTTAGCAATTCTACCCCGCTGCCAAATACACTAACATTCCGCGGGTCGTTACCAGCATTATGCGTAATTTCGATAACATCGTTATAATCATTCACAGCGGTTGGTGCAAAGGTTACAGTTACTTCCTGACTATCACCAACAGCAACAGAAAAGGTTGTTGGCAGTGCGCTAAACGGAAGAGTCGCATTGAGAGTACATTCGAGAGAAGCCCAACCGTTGTTATAAATCATAAACGTTTTTTGAACACTCTCTCCGATTTGCACATTAGAGAAGTTCATTTCTTCCGTTGAAACTTCAATGAGCGGACGCTCAACAGTAAATGTTTGCGAACTCATTGTATTACCGTTTAGTGTTGTAACAATGATTGGCGCAGGAATCGCATAATCAGGAACAGTTGCCTCTATAGCATCCGTAGTGTTTGCGGTAATATCTGCATCGAGCCACATCCGGTGTAATCGAACGGTGTTGTAAGGATAATTATTTGAGACAGCAGCCGCCAACGTTTTTCCGTCGGGACTATATGCAAGGCGGTATGCGTAATCTTTTGTAAAGGTTTCGATTTCAGTTCCGTTATACATTCGAAACAACTTGATTTTGTTTCCAGAATTAGCAAACGCAACTGTTTGTCCATCGGGGCTGAACGCTGCGTTACTGCTTGAGCCATTTATCAAAAAAGAATTAAGTAACGTACCATCACTCACGTTCCAGCGCTTTATTCGTGCGTCTGAATAATAAGTTTGTCCGTCCTGTGCAAAGAGTTTTGTGCCGTCTGAACTAAAGGTAAGCGAAAGTAGAGTATAGTTTGTCGAAATATTACGAAGTAGAGTTCCATCGTTTACGTTCAATAGAGCGATATTCCCGTATTGTCCTATGGCAAGTGTTTGTCCATCGGAAGTAAAAGCGACTGAATACTTAAAATAATCACCATAGCCAAAGTTTATTATTTCGGTTCCATCGGCGAGGTTCCATAATCGTGTGTTATAATATCCAGGAACCACAATTGTTTGACCGTTCGGGCTAAGAGCCGCAGTATAATTATCGGAATCCGTACTAAAAGAAATCGTTTGAGTTCCGTCATTAACATTCCATACCGAAACTGTACCGTAATAATCTACTGATACCACTGAATTTCCATCGGAGGTAAATGCAAGAAACACCAAATCACTATTATAATATGTAATAGTTTGTAAAACCGTGCCATCAGATGCATCAAAGATTTTGATTTCGGGATATGCATAGGCGACAATTTTATTGCCATCGGGACTAAATGCAACTGCACGGACATCATAATATTGATACCCAGTTTGCAACGTATTGGTAATGTTCCCATCACCTAAAAACTTTACGGAAGTAGCGTTATCCAAATTTGTACCATTTATCGTAACTGTCGAGCCAACGGGTCCGGCAGTCGGCGAGAGCGAAGTAATCGTTGGCGTTTGAGCCAAGGCGGTGAGAGCAAATGCACAGCAATAAATTGCATTTAATAATATGTATCTGAGCGTTGAAATGTTTTTCATAATTTTTTTTGGTTAAAGTTAATAGATAATGATAATTAATAATAGTGATTTGATTCGCACCAAATTATTATTTGGAAAGCCATTATTTTTATACAATAATTTGATAACCGAAATTGTATGATGATTTGCTATCTATCCGTCAAGAAATATGCCAAACTAAAAAACAATATAAATTACCTGTATTAAAATGCTGTTCTCACTATTGAAAATTGAAATAACAATTTTGATAATAAATTCAATAAAACGAATTCAAATCCTTTGATTTTCTACACAGCACTCAATAATTCTATAATGTCACCAGATTTTCTCAATGGGGTTTTCCATTCATTGAGTTATTTCTAACAAATTAAAAAAGTTGGCACCAACTACGTTATTCCTTGTTTTTTCGCAATTTTCACTGTTACAAATCATTTCCGAACTTGTCCGGATGCCATCTGAACATGTCCGGAAACCATTTGAACATGTCCGGATGCCATTTGCACATTTCCGGAAACCATTTGAACATGTCCGGATGCCATTTGCACATTTCCGGAAACCATTTACACATGTCTGGAAACCATCTGCACTTGTCCGGAAACCATTTACACCTGTCCGGAAACCATCTGCACATGTCCAGAAACCATTTACACCTGTCCGGAAACCATCTGCACATGTCCGGAAACCATTTGCACATGTCCGGATGACATCCGGAAACCCCGCGCTCACATCCGGAACTCCCGTTACCCTTCCGTAACTTCCCGATACCACATCCGAACTTCCTCATTTTCCACCCGGACCTCCCGTTACATCTCCGTGATTTCCCAATACCACGCCGTAACTTCCCGATACCTCATCCGGAACTCCCCGAATAACCTCTGCAACTCTGCAAATGGCGCCGAAACTTCCCCGGATGAGAGAATAACTTCCCCGAACAACGTCCGTAACTCCCACGAAGACAGTTGGGAAACTTCTCATAGATTTCGGGGATGTTGAGTTGGTCGTTGAAATTGTACTTACTACCTATAAAATATAGATTGCTTGACGAGGAAAATTCTCTACCACACAAGCGCTTCCGAACGCATCAGAGAGAAAAGTATATTCGGGATTACCGGTGTGAAACCTGCCATCTGCACGATTGAATTGAAAATGTGAAGTTCCGAAAAAGGAGAGGGAGATGCCCGATGGGATTTTTTCTTTGAAGATTGAAACGCTTTTCCTCAACGGATTGTTTTTTTACCACTTCAATTTTAGGTATTTTTTCACCACTTTTTCAACCGTATGACACAATCAACAATATTAAAAACACCAGTGCAAACCGCAACTCAACAATCCTCCGCCGAAACAAAAGGGACTATCCTCTGGGTGGATGATGAAATAGAACTCCTTCGCCCCCATATAATATTTTTGCAGGGAAAAGGGTACGCTGTGGAAACCGTTACCAGCGGATATGATGCCATCGAAGCAGTAAAGGCGCAATTCTTCGACCTGATTTTACTTGATGAAATGATGCCGGGAATGGGCGGGTTGAAAGTATTGAGCGAAATAAAATCATTTCGCCCGGGAATTCCGATTGTGATGGTTACGAAAAACGAAGCGGAGAGTTTAATGGAAGATGCCATCGGGGATAAAATTTCGGACTATCTCACAAAACCGGTGAATCCATCGCAAGTGCTGCTGACGGTAAAAAAACTTCTCGAAGGGAAAAAAATAACCGGCGAACATTTACAATCCGATTATGTGCAGGGATTCAATCAGGTTTCCGCCGCGCTCTCGATGGGATTAATGGCAAATGAATGGTTTGATTTGTATGCCAAATTGACGCGGTGGGGAATGGATTTCGATGAACATCCCGAACTCGGACTTCAGCAAACACTTTCGGAACAATTCCGCGAAGCCAATGCCGAGTTCGGAAAATTTATCGAGCGGAACTATCCTAAATGGCTGGAAGCGCCGCCGGAAAAACGACCGACACTTTCTACCGATATTGTGGATAAATATCTTGTCCCCGAATTACAGACAAAAAAGTCGGTCTTCTTTTTTGTCGTGGATTGTATGCGGCTTGACCAGTGGTTCGTGTTTGAAACGCTGTTACAGGAATATTTTACTATCAAGCGCGATTATTATTTTTCCATTCTCCCTTCGGCAACTCCATACTCCCGCAACGCAATCTTCAGCGGTTCATTCCCTGATGAAATTGAAAAACGTCACCCCGAAATCTGGGCAAAGTGGGAGGACGACGAAGGAAGTTTAAACAAGTTTGAAAAAGAGATGCTGGATAAATTATTGGAACGGCGGCGCATCATTCTGAAACCGGAACAAAAGTATATCAAAATTCTCGATGCCGAATTCGGACGGGGAATCGAACAGAACCTGCTTTCGTACACATCCAACAAACTTACTTCCATCGTTGTGAATTTTGTGGATATGCTTGCGCACGGGCGTTCCGATTCTCCCCTGCTCAAGGAAATCGCACCCGATGAATCTGCGTATCGGCTACTCACGAAAACGTGGTTTATGTATTCCTCGCTCTTCGGAATGTTAAAAACACTCTCTGAACAGAAAGATGTTTCCATTATTCTCACCACCGACCACGGCAGCATTCGCAGTTTACGAAGCGCTCGCGTTGTCGGTGATAAAGATGCCGCAACAAATTTGCGATACAAATACGGACGCAACCTGAAATGCGATGAAAGAAATTGTATCTATGTAAAAAATCCCTCCGACTATAAATTACCGAAACGGGGACCTGCGGTAAATTATATCATCGCAAAAGAAGATTTTTATTTTGTTTATCCCACCGATTATCACCACTACGTTGCACAGTACCGCGACACATTCCAACACGGCGGCGTTTCGATGGAGGAATTGATATTGCCGGTGGTAAAATTGCTGCCGAAATAATCCGATGACGAGCCAACAAACACACGTTCACAAACAAATTCTCTCTTCATCGGAAGAAGAAACCCAGAACGCCGGAAAAATATTTTCCCTGCAACTTACCGGCGGCGATGTCGTTTGTTTATACGGAAATCTCGGAAGCGGTAAAACGCGATTTGTACAAGGGATTTGCAACGGCTTAAACGTTCGGCAACACGTGTTAAGCCCAACATTCACGCTCATCAATGAATATGAGAGTGAACGGGGAACGGTATTTCATTTTGATTTTTACCGATTGCGTTCAACGCAAGAAATCCTGCAACTCGGTTTTTCCGAATATCTTGAAGGGAACGGAATTTGTCTTATTGAGTGGGCGGAAAAAGCGGAAAACATTCTTCCCGACAAGCGATACGATATTCATTTTCAGTACGGGAAAGAAGGAAATCAGCGAATCATCAGTATAGAAAGAATGAACGCGTGACAGTTCTTGGTATTGAAACAACGACGGATGTTTGCGGCGTGGCGCTCAACCGTAACGGCGTACAACTTGACAGCATTGTAAAAAATGAGAAACATATCCACGCGGCGCAACTCGTTCCGATGATAGAAAATTTATTATCGCGCAACCAACTCAAAGTTTTTGAACTCGATGGCATTGCAGTTTCAATCGGACCCGGGTCGTTCACCGGGTTGCGTATCGGACTCAGCGTTGCAAAAGGATTGGCATACTCGTCTCATCTTCCTCTCGCAGCAGTATCCACATTACAATCGCTTGCGTATCCGGTCTGGAAAACAATTCCTGCTACGGAATCAATCATTCTTTCGGTAACGGAGATTCAGCGTGATGAGTTTGCCTACGCATTATTTCGGGCAATTGATTTTATTGAAAACCACGTACCGGATTTTCACCTTATTACAAAGAATGAAAAAGAAACCGTAGAGAAAATTTTTGAAAATCCCTTACACCATTTTCTGCTGTGCGGGTTTCAGGCAGAAAAATTTTATTCGATGTTTTGTTCAGAGAACCGGAACGTCAGTTTTGCCGGAAAGGAATTCAACGCATGTTCTGCAACTTCCATCGCATCGCTCGGTGAACGCTATTTGGAACGCAATGTAATTGCTGATGTATCGTCATTGGAACCGGTCTATGGAAAAAATTTCATTGCAAAAAAATCGAATCTCTTTTCACGCATAACGCAATGAATCGCCGAAACGTTCAATGTTCAACTCTGCCATTCTGCTCATAAATACAATTGCATTTTTTTTATTTTCACTTTTAATTATTTGAACAATGTCCTGGTTTCGTAGAAGTAAAGAAAACATTAGTACCGATACCGCCGAACGGAAAGAAACTCCCGAAGGAGTCTGGACGAAATGCGAGCGGTGTGATGAAATTATTCATCGCAAACAACTCGAACAAAACTTTTTCACCTGCCAAAAATGCGAATATCATTTTCGCATCGGAAGCGCAGAGTATTTTTCATTTTTTCTGGATGAAGGTTCGTTCAAAGAGATGGATAAAAAAATGCGTTCAGCCGACCCTTTAAAATTCGTTGATACAAAACCGTACCGGGACCGAATTCATCAAACGATGAAAACAACAAATCTTAACGATGCTATCCGCACAGGCACAGGAACTATTGAGGGAATGAATGTTGTCGCAGGATGTATGGATTTTTCCTTTATCGGAGGAAGTATGGGTTCTGTGGTTGGAGAAAAAATTACGCGGGCAATTGACCAGGCGAAGCGAAAAAAATTTCCCCTGATTCTCATTTCTTCCAGCGGGGGCGCACGAATGATGGAAGCCGCTCTTTCACTGATGCAACTTGCAAAAACATCGGCAAAACTTTCTCAACTACACGAGTTTCGTATTCCGTACATTTCTATAATG
>JAGXRH010000075.1 GCA_018335975.1 Ignavibacteriales bacterium | reverse complement strand
AGGTATCAATCAACGGACTTGAAAAAATTCTTCCGATTAAACAAACCCAAAGGCGAACAAATTGTTTGGGCGATTATCGGTGTGTTTTCGTTGAGTCAAGCATTGCAAGTTGTCGTAACACTGCAAGAAAAAATTCCGTTGCCGAAAGAACTTCAATCGCTCATTGACACATTCAAACAAATGATGGAGGAAATGTTTAAATCGTTAGTAACGGCGCACACATTTCCGGAATTATTGTTTGTCATATTTGTGGTTGCGATTGTTCCTTCGATATGTGAAGAAATTCTGTTTCGTGGGCTGGTGCAGCAAAATTTGGAACGCGGACTCGGAACAAAACGCGGATTTATCATTACGGGAATTTTATTCGGCGCGTATCATTTGAATCCGTTTCTCATTATTCCGTTGTGCGTACTGGGAATTTATTTTAGTTTTCTCGTTGCACAATCGGGAAGCATTTGGGTTTCGATTGCAGCACACTTCGTCAATAATTTTTTAGCCGCGCTTGCAGTGTATTTAAATCTCGGCGATGATTTTCTTGTTGCGGGAAAACCGGAAGAACTCTCGATGAGTGAACTTTTTGGAACGAGTGTGGTTGCTGTGATTGTGTTTGCAACTTCGACATATTATTTTTTGAAAAGTACGAAGGAACAAATCGCGTGAGTAATTTACTTTCCCGCGTACTCGTTGCAATCGTTGCTATTCCGGCGATACTGTACATTTGCTTTGCCGGTGGATGGTTGTTCTTCGGTTTTGTTTTACTTTTGACCATTATTGGTTTGTTGGAATTTTATAAACTCGCAGAAGCGAAAGAATTACATCCGCAAAAGTTTTTAGGAATTGCTTTAGGAATTTCTGTGATAAGTTTTTTTGCGAAAGAAATGTTCAATGATGTTTACAATTATGTTTCAATTTCCATATTTACTTTCTCATTTATAATTCTTATCGTAGAATTATTTCGCAATAAGGAAAATGCACTGCAAAATCTTTCGACAACTATTTTTGGTGTTGTGTATGTTGCGGGAAGTTTTGGAATGCTTCTTGGTTTACGAGAAATTGATTTTAGTTCTCAACAAGAAAATAGTGGGTATGTAATCATTGCAATACTCATTTCAATTTGGATGTGCGATTCACTTGCGTATTTTGGCGGGAAAACATTTGGTAAACATAAATTATTTGAACGCGTTTCTCCAAAGAAAACATGGGAAGGAGCAATTGCCGGATTGTTAGGAGTAATAATTATCGTGCCTATTCTTCATTCTATGTATTTGCGTTTTCTTTCACACTTTGATATGCTTGTTTTCGCAGTTGTAATTGGAGTGTTCGGACAAATTGGAGATTTGTTTGAATCACTTTTGAAACGCGATGCAAATGTAAAAGATTCTTCGGCAATAATTCCGGGACACGGCGGCGTGTTGGATAGATTTGATAATCTTTTGTTTTCAGTACCAATTTTATATGTTTACTTCAAAATGTTTAACTAAAATTTATTGAAATAATAATTGGTTGATGAATAAGCGTAATAATATAATAATAGTGTTAATACACGGTGCAATTTTAAGAACTTCTACTTACAAATGGCTGCAAGAACTAAGAAATTTTCTTATTGAAAAAGGATTTATAAATGTACATTGTTTTTATTGGAGTGGATTGGTAAGTAAACGTGCGATTAGAAAAGCAGGCAAAAGTTTAGCTAACTTGCTTTTGAAATTAAGTGAAAATAATGAGAATGCTTCTTATAGAATCTATGTAAAGAGTACGGGAGCATTAGTATTTCGTTCGGCACTTGAAGAAATGAAGAACAGTACAACAAACATATCTTTTGATATTCTTCTTCAAGTTGCGTCTCCAAATCCTCCCAAAGAGGCGTTTATATCCAATTCAGTAAATGAAGTCGTTAACATTTATTCAAGAAAAGATAGATTCCTTCGTTTTTTTATTTCTGTAGGGCTGTTCTATAACCATTCTCTATTATTTAAACCTACCAACGATTGTGGTTTTCAAAATATTGAGATTGAAGACTTATCCCACGATGAATTTAATTGGAATACGTTAGTTCGGAAAGGACAATTTACTGGAAGAAGATTGTATGATATTTATTTTGAGATATTAAATAACTTAGGTTATGAAAAATAATACTATAGAAAGAGATTTCCTATTGACAGAATACCAAGACGTTGGAGAAAATTGGCGATTTTTTATCGGCACTAGATTTATCACTCTTGGGTTCTTTACAACTTTTAATTCTGCACTTATTACTGCATTAGGTTTTGCATTAACTCAAGGAATGATAGTTGACAAAGAAACACTTATTTTGTGGACAGCAGTCTCAGGCATTGTATTTACATGTTTAATTATTTTTATTGAAGTTAGAACTCGTCGTCTATTTTTAGTTAGTCTTAGCAGAGGTATTGAGATTGAGAATCTACTTAAATTAAATAATGGTCAATACTATATGTTTAGGCAATCTGAACGTGGAAAACGATTTGGGAAATTTATTGTCACTCATACAAAAGCAATTTTTCTAATATATGGTTTTACTTTAATCGCTTGGATTTCATTATACTTGTATGGAAGTAAATTGATAACCCAAGTTTCAAAATGAGGATAAATCTTTTCTTATAATGGTAGTTAAATCCAAACATAACGGAAAAACTTCTAACACAATTTTCGTTCACTCACTTGGCTGCGCAAAAAATTTAGTTGATAGCGAACAATTGCTTCGGCAAATCGGCGCAAATGAAATGAATATTGCGAAATCGTACGATGATGCATCTGTGGTTGTAATAAACACCTGCGGATTTATCGGTCCGGCAAAAGAAGAATCGGTAAACACAATTCTCGAAGCGGTGGAAAAAAAATCGAAAGGCAAATTGGAAAAAGTATTCGTGATGGGTTGTCTTTCCGAACGATACAAAAGTGATTTGCAAAAAGAAATTCCCGAAGTGGATGGTTTCTTTGGAACGATTTCTGAAATTGGAAAAATTGTACACGCTCTCGGTGGAGATTTGAAATACGAATTACTCGGTGAACGTGTTTTACTCACGCCAACATTTTCCGCGTTTCTAAAAATCTCCGAAGGATGTGATAATCCGTGTTCGTTTTGCGCAATTCCGATTATGCGCGGCAAACATTTTTCTAAACCTATGGATTCGCTTTTACACGAGGCAGATCATCTCGTATCGCAAGGAGTGAAAGAACTCAACATCATTGCGCAAGATACAACATACTACGGATTAGATATGTCAAACTCGCGTGAATTGAAATCGCTCTTGCACAATCTTTCGCAAGTAAATGGCATTGAATGGATTCGATTGTTGTATGCGTATCCTACAAAATTTCCTCGTGATATTTTGGAAGAGATTGCGATGAATCCGAAATTATGTAAGTATCTCGATATGCCGATTCAACACGCGGCGGATGATGTTTTGAAATCAATGCGTCGTGGAATTACGAACCGAACATTACGAGATTTGATTTCACATATTCGGACTGTAGTTCCAAGCATAACTTTGCGCACAACATTCATCGTTGGCTATCCGAATGAAACGGAAAATGATTTTCAAACGCTTTTAAATTTTGTGGAAGAAATGGAATTTGACAGGGTTGGTGTTTTCAAATATTCTTTAGAAGATGATACGACAGCATTTCCACTTGGAGATGTAATTTCCGAAGAAGAAAAAGAAAAACGATATGCTCAACTAATGGAACTTCAACAAAAGGTTTCGTTGAAAAAAAATAAAGAACGCATTGGGAAAACAATAAAAGTATTGATAGAACGCGGCGCGGGAAATACATTCGTCGGAAGAAGTGAAAGCGACGCGCCGGAAGTTGACGGAGAAGTGTATGTTTCATCTCCAACGGAATTAACGATGGGAAATTTTTATAATGTTCACATTTCAAAAGCAGAACATTACGATGTTTATGGAGAAGTAACTAATGAATTTTATAGAAACTAATTTTATACCGCAAAGACACAAAGGCACAAAGAGAATATTTTCATTTTTCTTTTTGTTTTTTTCCACGACGATGTTTTCATTGGCGCAAATGGAAATGTGGCGACCTGAGCCGCTTGATGTTCCCCGGTTTTCGTTCGCTTCATATAGTTATGCCTCCGATTCCGCATCCCATTCCCGTCTTGAAATTTATCTTGCTATTGATTTTCCTTCCCTCAAATTTCTGAAAACTTCACAGGGGTTTACTGCAACCTACGAGGTACAAATTTCTTTTTTTGATTCCACGAACGCGTTAGTGTTTGAAAAACAATGGAGTAACAAGGTTGATGCTCAACAGTATGAGCAGACAACCTCATCCAACGCCCGCTCGATACAGCATCAAACATTTTATCTCCTTCCTCAAAAGTATCACGTAACGATTCAGGTGCGTGATTTGGAAACACGGAAGCCGTTTCGTCTTCAACGGGAAATTACCGTCCCGCAATTTATTCCGGGTGTGTTCAGCGTCAGCGAAGTAATGTTTGTGGAAAAAATTGAAATGATTGAAGGAGTTCGTCGCGTTGTTCCGAAAGTTTCGCGAGCGCTTTCCTCCGCTGTTGAACAACAGGAATTGTATTGTGAACTTTATAATCCATCACAAGATTCGGAGGCGGTTTTTCTGCTTCGAGCGCTCTCTTCAAAAAATGAGGAGGCGTATAACGATACAATCAGAAGATTCATTAGTACGGGTAAAAATGAAATCGTTCTTCCTCTGAAAAATAACCGTTTTGCTATGGGAGAGTATCAACTTGAACTGAATGTATATCATTCAACGTTTGACGAAGCCCCACTCGCAAATCGTAAAACTTCATTTCAGATTTATTGGGAGGGGTTACCGACTTCGGTTGGAGATATCAGCGAGGCGATTGCACAATTAGTGTACATCGCAACATCGGATGAATTGGATTCGCTGCAGGAGAAGCAATTAAATCCTGATGAACGGCGGGAGCGATTTATGAAGTTTTGGAAACGGCGGGATATTTCCCCATCCACACAACGAAATGAACTGATGGAAGAATATTATTCCCGCGTAAGTTATGCGAATAAGCAATTTGGTCATCACTCGCCGGGTTGGCGTACTGATAGGGGAATGGTCTATATTATTTTCGGAGTGCCGGACAATGTAGAACGACATCCGTTTGAAATTGATACCAAACCATTTGAAATTTGGTTCTACTATGAACAGAACCGACGATTTACTTTTGTTGATGAAACAGGATTTGGGGATTATCGGTTAACGACACCGATTTACGAAGTTATGCGGCGCGAGGGAAGGTAATTATTTTTGCGAAAAAAATAATTTTTCGGTTAATTCTTTTGCGTGTGAGAACTCATCGAGGAAGAGGTCTTTTTTCGTTTCATCAAGAAGGAACGATATTTTGAGGGACTCGACTGCTTCGTGGATATTTTTAAGTTGGAAAAGAGCACGAGCGCGAGCATAATACGGGTCGCTCCATTCCGGCATTAGTAGAATACATTGATGAAATGCTTTGAGCGCCTCTTGGGCAAAACCGACATCCACAAGAACTTCTCCGTATTCGTACCATCCTTCCACATTTGTACCATCGTATTTGAGCATTGTGCGATAACTTGCAATGGCATCGCGCCAACGCCCAAGTTGAAATTCCACATCTGCTTTTGCGTGCCAGAGTTCAGCATTTTCGTTACTCAATGAGAGCGCTTTCTCATAATCTCCAAGCGCTTTTCGGTATTGTCCCATTGCTTCAAAACAACTTCCTCTGCCAAAATACGAATCGGAGTGTTCGGGATGTAAGGTAATCGCTTTGGAAAAACAGGTTACCGCGTCCTTAAAAAGGGAGAGTTCTTCATACGCATTTCCCAAATTATTCCACACGAAATAATCCTTGTTCTCAATGGAGAGTGCGGTGGTATATGATTCGACTGCATCGAGAAGGCGACCAAGTGCAGCGAGCGCATTTCCTTTGTTGTAGTAGGCGGGATAAAAACGTTCGTGTATCAACAGGGCAAATTCGTAACACTCAATCGCTTTCGTTTGTTTGCCTATGCGGCTGAATACAATGCCGCGATTATACCATGCTTCATGGTCGTAGGGGGAAAGGGAAAGGTGCATTTCGTAACAATGCAGTGAATCGTCGTAACACTCCAGTAAATCATAGCAGAAACCGAGTTCAAACCATGCTTCCGGGTGTTCGGGTGTACGGTCAACAATGGAGAGGAGGATTGTTTTCGCTTCTTCAATCCGTTCAAGCCGCTGAAGGCAAATGGCTTTGTTTAAGAGCGCATCTTCATTTTCGTCATCTATCGAAAGTGCGTATTCGTAATTTTCTAAGGCTTCCCGTGAACGATTCAGCGCATCCAAAGTAATGCCGCGATTCAGGTAGATATAAGGATTCGATGAGTCGTACTGAAGCGCTTGTGCATACGATTCGAGCGATTCATCGAACTTGCGGAGGTTGCTGAGAATAATTCCTTTTCGCAACCAAGCATCGGCGCTGTACGGGGTTGAATCGAGAACTGCATCTGCAAATTGAAGGGCTTCCCTGTATTTCCGATGGTCGAGGTAAAAATTGGATATTTCTTCGTATGCTTCTACGCTGGAAAGACTCGTTCCCTCGGCGCGTAATCGGTCTTTCAGGTCTTCAAGCTCTTGCTCAAACCGATTGAATTTTTTCGGAGGATAGGAACCTTCTTCTTCGAAATTTTCTTGGAACGATGTATTCATTGTTTAATAGCAGTGCATTTATCTATGCTGAATAAATAAAAATTTTGTTCAGAAAACAATAGTCGGGGGAAAAAATACCGAAGAAATATTTTTGGTTGTCACGGATTCGAGGGTTGATATTTGGTACGATGAAAACTCCATTATAACTTTTTGTTGAGTTTATCCCAAGCGAGTAATACCTCATTGTTTATTTTAACTTTTGTCCGGTAGGAAGAAAGTAATCCCGCTGCAGTAATTCTCGCGGAGCGAAATTCTATCTCCACTCTTGCACGGTCCAGATACTTACGGAATTTTTCGGAATCGTCGAGGAGCGAATACGTTTGCGAGAGGTTCCTAAATACTGTTATTTCTCCTTGCCCTTCGGGAATAGAAGAAACCTGATTCGCGATTTGTTCAGCGAGTAATCGCGATGAATCTAACTTTCCTTCCTTTGCTTTGAGAAGAGCGAGATAGGAGAGTGGAGCAAACTCAACATCTCCCGATATTGCAAAATGCGATGTACTTTTCTCGAAATAATTTATTGCCGCCGGTAAATTATTTTCCGCAAGGGAAATCGTACCAAAGCCATAATACGCATATCCGATTTGGTATTCGTCTTCAAATTTTTCGGCGGCAGTGAGACTCTTTGTATAATATTCTTTCGCTTCACTCCACCGACTATCTCCGGATAAAACAATTCCCATACTATAATAATTTTCCGCCAGTTGTTTCACCAATCCTAAATCCGTATTCAGTGCAATACTTTTTTCTAAAAGGACTTTTGCTTTTTGGTATTCGCCGAGTTCGAGGTAAATGTTCCCGATATTGTTCAGGGTGTTTGCTTCTCGTTCTTTATTTTCCGCTTTTTGGTGAAGAACCAGCGCCTGTTCGAAGTTTGTAAGCGCGCCTGCATAATTACCTACCGAGAGGTAGAGGTTTCCAACATTGTTGAGAATTACGGCTTCGCCGCTGAAATAATTTAATTTCTGAAATATTTTTTTACTGTCGGAATAGTGTTGAAGAGCTTTCGTCGTGTCTCTCGCCTCGGCATAAATGAGAGCAATGTTGTTGAGCAGCCATGCTTCTTCCAAGGTATTCTTGAATTCGCGGGCGAGTTTCAGCGCTTGTTCGTAATAATTAATCGCTTGTTCGTTGTCTTCTTCCTCGTAGTAGAGAATGCCGATGGATTTCAAAATTGTCGGCTGCTCTGCTTTTTTATCTGCCGCGCGTGAAAGTGATAATGCCTCCTGATACAACGAGCGCGCAGTATCGAAGAGTAATTCTTTCTGATATGTTTTTCCAACACCCACCTTCGCGCGGATAAAGTTCGGGTCTAACGTTAATGCACGAAGAAACAAATCACGGGCAGTGAGATAATCGCGATTCGATGTCGCTTTTTCGAGTCGGTACTGTGCTTGCACGTATAATTCGTACGCCTCAGCATTTTCGGTGGGAAGCTTTGCAATGCTGGTAGTTACAGTTTGAGGTTGGGTGATGTTCAGTTTAGCGAGTATCCCGTCTCTGAATTTTTTCGGCAGTGTGGAGAGTTGTAACGAATGAATGATGATTCGCTCTGCCCAAAGATTTTTATTTTCTTTTGCGTCGAAAATATTTGCCGTTACGAACAAACTCTCGCCGGTATGATTGTATGTTCCTTGAAAGAGATAGCGTACTTGTAATTGTTTTGCGAGGTCGCGTAATCCTACTGCAGGAATGGTAATTTCCAAAGCAGGAACAACTTGAACACCTCCCATATTGGTGAAATCAGTGATTAAATCCTGTAAGATACCGTAACTCCGGGGGTCATCTTCTTTTCCGCCAAGATTTTTTAGTTGTAAAATAGCGAGCGATGGAATACTGGAAGAGCCGAATGGATTAAAGAGTGGTAAAAGTAAATAACCGGCAAACGAAAATAAGAGGAGGAATAATAATGTCGCACTCCACCGAACCGAGCGCATCGCAGCGAGTCGTTGATGAGGTTTGGGAACTTGTACCCCATCGGCTTTAATATGAAATAAATTAAACGGCTTTGGTACGCCTTTGAGTTTTTGCGGACCGATAGAGATAACGCTCTCATCCGAAGCATAGGGATTTTGTTCGAGTACCTTTTTTGTAACACAAATACCACCGGGAATTGCGAATGGTTGAACGCGAGCGGCAATATTCACTCCGTCGCCGAACACATCGTTATGTTCAAATACTACTTCTCCGCTGTGAATACCGATGCGCAGAGTAAAAACTTTTGTTCGGGAGAGCGTCTGCTGAACTTCGATAGCGAACAACACCGCGCTTTCAGAACTTTCAAAACTGAGTAACGTGCCGTCGCCTAATTCTTTCAGTACGCGCCCGTTATATTTCTCTGCAAGGGGATGAACGAGTTCGCGGTTTTTTCTCAGAAGTTCCAAACCAAACGTTTCGTCTTTCGCCATTTGGGCGGTGTAACCAACGATGTCTGTAAAGACTATGGATGCGAGTTTACGTACGCCAGCCATGCTGTGTTATTTCGTTTTGAATATTATTCACAAGATGATGTAAAATGTGCGTGAATATAAGAAATAGCGAAGGGTAGGCAAAGAAAATTTTGAAGATAAGAAATTGATGCTGATGAAGAACATTCTTCCCCGGCTCATCTCCACAACACCCGCTCGCGTTACTGCGGGTATTAATTTTATTTTTTCATTATTCCCTACTCTATGCGGGGAAGTTATCATCGTTCGGAAAACCTTTCCGGAAGTTTCAGGAACACTCCATCTGCAATATTCTCATTCAACGAAATATTATGACCGCGCTTCCTGACCATGAAAAGCATTTTACTTGAATAAAAGAATTCCTTCGGAAAAATAATCGGTTCTTTAGCCAAACGCAAACTTTTCTTCCCGATTTCCCAAACCTTACCCATAAGAAAGAAAACTACTTTCCCAACTAACGGCAAAGGTTAAGAGAGTTTTGAGGACTATAACGCACACTACGAGGAATCCACTCACGCTTCGGTGCATACGCTCCTAATCCGGCAGGAAACTCTCGGAGTTATTGTCGTCGGTGCAATTCTATTTTACATTATCTTCGGTTGTTCTGTGGGAGTTCTCGGGGGGAGCGTGGGCATCTTCGGTTGTTCCGTGGGAGTTCCCGGGGGGAGCGTGGGCATCTTCGGTTGTTCCGTGGGAGTTCT
>JAGXRH010000074.1 GCA_018335975.1 Ignavibacteriales bacterium | reverse complement strand
GGGGGGGGGGGGCGAGAAAAAAAAGTTTTTTCAAAAAATTTCAAAAATATTTTTCTACAATTTTTTTCTCTTTGTTGAATGCAAATTCCCATTTTTCACGGGAAGATTATTAGGGGGTGGTGCATTTCTGCAATCACCAATTGGGAAATTGCAAAACCTAATTGCAACCCTGCAATTCCCTTTTGCAGCCCTACAAACACCAATCGGGGAAAGGAAAAAAAATGTTCGTTGCCCCAGAAGTAAATCTCGGTTCTCCAAAATGCGATTGGGGTTCTGCAAAAGCAAATTGTAACTCCCCAAATACGATTTGCAGCCCTGCAATTGTAAATATTCCCCGCATTTCAATTTTGGAGAACTCCAATTCCCATTTGCGGCTCTGCAAATTGGTTTTGCGTTTCCCCATTTTGGTTTTGGAGTTCTCAAAAAAGTATTTGGGTTTCTTCAACAAGGAACTTGGATTCTTCAATTTCATTTTGCAACTCTCCAATTTCCATTTGCGGTTCTCCAAATTGGATTTACAGTTATCCGTTTTTATATTGGAGTTCTCCACAAAGTGATTGGGGTTCTTCAATAGATAACTCGGATTCTTCAATTCAATTTTGGGAATTGATGTTACGTAAAAGAGTATTAGGCTGTTGCCATAACCCCACGATTTATCGTGGGGAGAGAGGAACGTTCATCTTCTTCACGTGGCTTTAGCCACACAGGACTTGGCTAAAGCCCATGGGGTGGAAATTGTTCGTCAACCCCAAAACTGAAGTTTGGGGTTATTATATTTTTCAATAAATCAAACTTGCGTAACATCCGCAGTAATTTCAAAAATCAAAATGAAGGTTTTCATTTTACTTGTGCATGTTGCAATCAAGCCCCTGTGTGACGCGCAACACAGGGCTCATTTCTCCTGAAACTAAAATATTCAATGACTTGTTAAAACACATAGATGAAGGAAAGTCCTTCACCATAGCGATACCCTCGCTACGAATACATATCAATTAACTCGACTGGAGAAATACCATGACAAACACTGATTATATTCCTCGCACGAATGCAGAATTCGTGGTCTGGTTAAATAACGTAGTAAATAAAGTTCCGAATCACGCGGCAACATTAGGTATTACGAATGACCAGATTACCCAACTGCAAAACGACTTGCAGGAATCTACCGCAAAACTGAATGAACTGAACGGATTGAAAGCAACGCTTCAATCGTTAACACAAATAAAAAACGAGGTGTTCAGAAAAGCGCGGAAACATGCGCGCGATATCGGCATCTTGTCAAAACGCAGCGAAGCATTTACCGATGCAATCGGAGAGGACCTGGGAATTATACCGCCGAAGCCCCCGCTTGCAAAAGGCGATGATGAAATAAAACCTGAATTCGTCGCAACGGTACTCACTGATGGCATACGAATTGATTGGACGAAGGATAGATACAGCGGAGTGGTTATTCAATCGCGCCGCGGAGCCGAAACGGAGAACGCAACCTTAGATAAAGACACGCAGCCTCCGTATGAAGATAAGCGAAAAAACCTCGCACCAAACGTACCGGAAGCACGGTATTACCGGATACGCTATCTCGATGGAGATGTGGAAATCGGAAACTGGTCGGATGAAGTGCGAGTTGTCTGTTTGATTTAACTTGCGATGTGCATCACTTTTTCCAATGAAGTGATGTGAGATGATGAAGAACAAGGTCGGGCATCATTTGCTCGACCTTTTCTTTTACTCTGCGCTTGCCTGTTTCGTTTCAAAATCTTCCCATTCCATTGTGTTGTAATGGTCTTCGGCGATGTATTTGAGAATGAGGAGAAACTTTTCGGGAGGAACGTAACCGGGAACGGCGGTAATTACTTCGCCATTCGGTAAAAAGAAAACGGTGGAGGGATATCCGTCAATTCCCAAATCCTGCGCCAATTGTGTTTCGGATAAACTTTGTCCGTTGTAGGTAACTTCGTTGTTGGATTCGGCATCCATTTTCACAAGAATAAAATTTTTAGCGAGGTACGCTTTTACGTCGGGTTGTTCATAGACGTCTTTGTCCATGCGTTTACACCACGCGCACCAATCGGTGAAAACATCCACCAAAACTTTTTTCTTTGATTTCGCGGCAGTTTCCAAGCCGTCATTGAAATTTGTCCATTCTCCTTTTTGTGCGAAAGCAAAACCGGAGAACAGGAAAACCAGCGTCAACATTACGTAAAGTCTCATAGATAACCTCATTGTGTTTGTATAGAAGAAAAATACTACGGAAAAAATTATTGTTTAGTGGAAAATATATCCAACCGCGATTGTGTGTCCCGAGTCGAAACTGTACTTCGCCGGTACAAAAGCGTAGTCGAAAATAAGACTATTGTATGTAATTCCCAAACCTGCGGAGAAAAAATTTCTCGCCTCAAAACCTGTTTGCCATCCTGCGCGAAGAGCAAGCATCCTGTCATACGTAAATTCCACGCCGCCAACGAGGTGATTTGATTTTTCCGCAAAGAAAGAAATACCATCTGTCGTAACAAGCATATCGGCATTAAGCGCAGGAAAAATAAACGTATAACTTCCCCCGATACGCGCGCTTGTTGGCAGTGTTGTTGCAGAGGAACGTAACGACGACATAGAACCGATATTGTTCACAGACGCGCCTAACAACAAAACATCATTCACCAGATGCGACGCGCCAAAATCTGCCGCGAACCCCGTTGCATCGTCAACAAAAATTTTTTCGTAAAGAATTTTCGCATTCACGCCGAAAGAGAATGTTTCTGAAAGAGCGTACGCAGAAGAAAGTCCTGTTGCAAAATAATGAACGTCGAACATTCCTTCAAGAGGACCGGGTCGCGTACGTACTTCAAAGCCGGGAATGTTTGTTGTGTTGAGGAAAACGGAAAACGAGAAATCGTTGAGCGATGTTTTCGCCCCGATGAAATCGGTGGTGGTTCCCGCCAGCCACGTTTTATGCGAAAGTTGTACAGAGGAATTTGCAGAGAGAGAAAGTAATGCTGGATTCGTGTATGCGGAAGCGGCATCACTGCCTAATACAACCGAAGCATCGCCCAATGCATTCATACGCGGGTGAATTCCTAATTTTAAAAATTGCATTCCCGCGCTCCCGTCGCCGGAAAAAACCGGTGAAGGAAATAAAAAGAAAAAAGAGACGAGAAGAGCAAAGAAAAATTTCATTGAAATCAAAATGAAAAACTTACAGAAAGAATATGCGCATCGCGCGGCGAAAATGGCTCGAAAATATAAGCATAATGAACGAACGTTTTCAAATCCGAAAGCGGTTGAACGGAAAACCCGAACGTCGGTTTCACGCCGACAAATTCATCTTCAAGGTCATAACGGTCAATACCGGAGCGAAGCGTAAAGTATTCGTTGAGAGTAATTTCAATTCCGCCGCGCATCAACAATTTGTTTTTGCCCGAGGTTTCAATTTCCAAAGAAACAATGCTTCGAGCCGAGGGAATAAAATATTGCGCGCCGAATTTATACAACGTTGGAAACGTATCAACCGTTTCGCCGCCGTTTTCTTGGTATAAATCTTTTGTGTTCCACCGGTATTTCGAGTTGAAATCCTGAATGACGGCGGCAAAAGAGAGAACATCGTTTGGTTTAATAAGAACACCGGCATCGAAGCCAACCGTTGTGGAGCTCAATTTCTCAAAAAGTTTTGCGTAATATAATTTTGCGTTAATGCCGAGAGAAATCTTTCTCGATAATCTGTTGGCAAAAGAAAAGTAAAACTGGTTTTCGGTAGTTGAATAATTTTTGGTGTGAATTCCGTCTGCATCACGCCCGTCAATTTCCGAGACGCTTTGATTGATGATGCCGAGCGAGAATCCGGCAGTCGGCGCAACACTCTGTGTGTAGTTGAGAAAATTCAAACGCCGGTCGAGTGAAAGAAACGAGGATGTTGCGGAAATTGTTCTTCCTTCAACAAAGGGAGATACCGCCGGATTGTAGTACGTAGCAGCCTCGCCTGTTGTTGCGGCAGAAAGAGCGTTTCCCATCCCCATCCCCCGCGCGCCGAAACCCATTCTGGCAAACGAACCCGCAGAGCCGCCTATTTGGGAGAATGAGAATGAAGCGAAGAGCAAAGAGACAAGAAAGAAAAAAATCGTTTTGCGTAGTAATGAATCTACGCTTTGTAATTCGTAATTCGTAATTCGTAATTTATAATTCCGAAATTTCATTGCAACACCAGAACCTTTCCCCAAATTGGTTCATCGCTTCCAATTGTAACGCGGTAGAAATAAACGCCATTGGAAACAGCATCGTTGTTGTCGTCAGTTCCGTTCCAGATTTCATCGTGTTCAACGCTTCCAATACGCTCTGCGTCTCGAATTAACGTACGAACACGGTTCATTCCAAAATCGAATACTTCAATCGTCGTCTTTTCCGTTTTTCCTTTTGTGGAAAAATGAATTCGGGTAATTTCAAACCGCGGCGAAAAAGGATTGGGATAAGCGTACGTTGTATTTTGCTTGCCAATGGGTTGATAGGTGCGGAGAATTTCCCAACGCTCGCCAAACGGATGACTGCTGTTGTCTATCGTTTTCAAGAGACCATCGGCAGTTCCACAAAAGAGAGTATCGCCGATAACCTCAACTGTATAAAACGAAGGATAGGCAAGAATGTTTCCCCGCTCGTCGCGAATATCGCCATTCTTTACAAACGAAACACCGCCGTCGCTTGTTCGGTATAATCCTTCAACCGTTGTTATGTACGCAATCGAATCTTTAAAAGCAAAATCGAACGCTTTGATGCCGTGAAGAAAATTTTTCCAACTCCGCCCCTCGTCTTCCGTATAACTGACGCCAAACTCTTCGTCCGAACTTTCGGCGCGCCAGTTTGTGCACCAGATACGCGAGATGATATTGGTGTTGCGGTAAAATGTTTGTCCGTCAATGGCGATTACCCAATTACCCAAAATCGGCGCGGCTTGGTTTTGATGGGAAAATTTTGTCCAACTCGGGAAGGAATCATTCGCGTTTTTTGAAAGATTGATACCGCCCGCTGTTCCGCACCAGACAGTGGAATCATCCGAAGCGAACACGGAGAATCCTTTGATGTTATGATATGGTCGCGGGTCATAGTTAAAATTGTACGTCGAATCGGGATGAAGTTTAGAAAGAAAATCGGGGGGTAGAAGAATGCGTTCCCATTTTGGAGCAGCGTAATTAGTTAAACGCCGCAAACCACTCGCCCAACTAGCAATCCACACAGTTCCATTCGGCGCAATCGAAAGGTCGTACGTAACATTTTGTTCTGATACAATAACGGGAAGAATGCGAAGAAAATTATTTCCGTACTGAATAGTATCGTCGTAACGTCCATCAAGTGTTTGCGATTTGTGGCTCCAAGAAAAGCCGTTGTTGAGGGAATAGGCGTACCCCGCACCTGTTTGCACTTCGCCATCCTGAAAATCTTTCGTGTATCCCAGCGAAGTCCAGATTGTATCGTTATGAACAGAGAGCGAAAAAATTCCATCTTTTACGAATGCAGGAAACGCACGGTACGACGTAAACGATATTGCACCATTGACTGTGGAAGCAAGTCCTTTCGAAGTTCCAATCCAGAGAATTCCGGTTCCCGCCGAATCACGAAAGCGGAGTTGCGAAACGCTATTGCTCGGCGGTCGCGACAACGACGTGGCTGCTGATTGCAAACGATACGATTCCTGAAACCATTTTTGAGAAAATGTTTCCGAAAAGAAAATTGCAAAGCATGTAACTGTTGCTACAAAAATTTTAAAACTCATTCAATTGTGTAAATAAAGAAATCGCGTTCCAGACGAGTCGATGGCTCCAAACTTATCGCGAACAAAGAAGCGGTATTGCTTACTTCCTACGGTTGCCGAACTCGACAGCGGAAGGATGATTGAATACGTTCCATCATTCGCAACGGAATCGCCGCTGGCAATTTCTCCGTCGTCAAATAGCGGAAAATGGAAATAGCTTGTATCGGGTGAATAAATTCTGCGGAAATAGACTTCATCAATATCTCCGAGTCCATCGGAATCCGAAACCGTAGCAGAAAATAAAATAGGAATAGAGCCGCTCGTCGGAATTCTTGCGCTATCAGGAAAGATATTGGCAAACAGAATTGCCGGCAATTGATTCTGAAGCGAACGATGGACAATATTGCTTGTATCTCCCGTGAAATCGATGGCAAAAAATTTCAACACGACTTTGTTTATTGAGTCAACAGGAGTAATCCAAAAGACGGTCGAAAAAATTCCATCACCGGGAAAAATATCACGATGCTCGTATAAGCCATCATCATACATCAATTGAAATGATGAATCAACAGCGTTTTGCGGGCGAACTAAAACGTTTTGCACATTTTCAATTCCATTTGAATCGGTAACGGAAAGTGAAATAGTAATAAATGAAGAATCAGAGCCAATTGGTGTGTGTCGTTGTAAAGTTGGTAAACCGAGGATTGGTGGACTGTTCTTTCTCGTAATCAAGAGCGGAACAGAAACAGCATTGCTTTTCCACCGCGCGTTATCTTCAGCATAAAATTCAAAACGATAGATGCCGGGCTCGGTGCGTTTCATCCGAAAAGTAACAACGGACGAAAACCACGCAGAATCAAAGTTAGTCGAGTCACGATGCAAAACGCCGGATTTCACAACCGATGACGAACGTGGTTTGAAAATTGTAAAATGAAGTGATGAAATTGAACCCCCTCCCTGCGAATCGCGAGCAATTGCAACCACGGGAAGCGAAAGCGTAAATGTTTTTCCCGAGTCAGGCGACACGGTGTACAGTGTATCGAAATCAACGTTTATAGAATCAGCGTCTGTGGTCGCCGAGAGAAGAAAGGGTGGTTTTGAATTGTCGTCTATTCTTTCCGTCGGTGTTTTTTCGCAACCGATGAAGAACATGAATAACGAATAATGAGCAATGAGTAATAGCAAGAGAAGGAATTTTTTATTTTCCTTCTGACTTCTAACGTCTGACATCTGACTTCTTGCTTTCTTCATTGCGGCGATAAACCGGAAAACGGGATGGGAATAAAGGTGAAAAGAAATACAGCAAAAACAAACCAGCCAAGATAACGACGTCGCTCATCCAAAGGTTCCTCGACATGAACGGGCGGATGGTCGGGGCGTACAAAGAAAAATAAAATCGCCGCCCAGATGAGCCAACTTGTTGCGCTTGTTTCCCCGCCATCGGTAAAAAGAGGAAGTAAGCCGCTTAACCCGATTCCCACGAGAATCACTAAAAATATTCGCGCGAAAACACCCTGCTTTTTTCCTAACAGCGAATAGAGAATATGTCCGCCGTCTAATTGTCCGACCGGAATAAGATTGAGAGCGGTAACAAACAAACCGAACCACGCTGCGTTAAGGAAAGGATAATGATAAATTTCGTTCATCGGCGGGAAAAATGTGAACGAAGAAACCGCCTGAAAAAATAACCAGGAAAAAATTGAATCTCCGAAAGCGAGTCCCCCCGTCGGTATTGTTCGTGTAATTGCGTAATCGGGATGAATGGAATACAAAAATTCTTTTCCGGGAAGTGTTGCAACTCCATAGATTAAAACAAGGAGCGTTACCGCCAACCCCGCTAACGGTCCTGCAATTCCGACATCGAAAAGAATTTTTCGCGTTGACATTTGCGACCGGATTCGGATAACGGCGCCCATCGTTCCAAAAGGATTAAAAAGAAACGGAGGGACGGGAATAAAAAAGGGGAGAGTTGTCTTTACGCCGTGATATCGCGCAGCAAAGTAATGACCGAATTCGTGCGCGGTAAGAATTGCAAGCAGGGAAAGCGAATACGGAAGACCAAGCGGAAAATTACTTAAATCAAACGGGTTTCGGTTAAGCCACTGAACTCCTGCGATGGTCGTAGTAAAGAAAGTGATTACAAACAACAGCGAGTGGAGAACAATCCGTCCCGGGTGGAGAAGCGGGTCGCGTTCAGGGATAAGTACAGGCATTGATTCGCTGATGTCGTTTGATTGTTCGGCGGAAGGGAGACTCATTTTACAAGTACAGAGCGTTCGCTATAGAACGGTAGAAAATTTTTGGAGCAATTGAAACCCGAAGAAGTGAACGCGAAAGCCGACACAGCAAAACCCCGGATGAAAAAAACAGGTAACGGGTTATTTTCGGGAACGGGGTGAAGCCGATTTTAAATTCTTGGAAACGACGGTTGCCGGTTGTTTTACGGGCAGTTTTCCGTCTGAATGGAGTTTTTGTACGAAGTGTTGTACTAAATCTGCAGAAGCAGGAGGGCTGGTATGCAAAAGAATTTCTTCAACAAGGTTGCTGCTGAGTCGTAGTTTTGGTTTTGCGGTTGTTTTCTTCGTTATCATTTTGAAACTATATCGTAGCGACTTCATACGAAAATACTTTGTCTGTGAATAAAATTGTGGGGACATATATATCGAAAATTTGCAATTCAGACAAGAGGAGATGGAAAAAATATTTGCGGGAAATGGTTTTCAAGCGAAACTTTTTTCCTCGTTGGACAAATAGTATATTTTCCCGCCAAAAAAATAATTTTCTTACAAATGAAACGCATTATACACGGTCTTTACTTTTTTATTTTTCTTTTCCTCATTGGTTGTGGAACTTCGCAGCCACCCATGC
>JAGXRH010000073.1 GCA_018335975.1 Ignavibacteriales bacterium | reverse complement strand
GTGGTTTTGGTAATGGGAAAAACGATATCGGGTTCACGTTCGTGGCTTGGCATAAGCGGGGCAGGAATTCAACCATCGGAACTTGCAAAAGTAACAACTATACTTGCTCTCGCCGCCTACATTGCGAAAAAAGAAGTTGACCTTGAAGATATTAAACACCTCGTTATTGCGTGCAGTATTGTAGCGGCGCCACTCCTGCTTATTCTCTTACAACCAGATGCAGGCACTGCATTAACATATTGTGGAATGTTTCTTCCGATGATTGCTTGGGGCGGGGCTTCACCTTTTTTAATTTTATTCTGTGTCGTGAGTGTACTTGTAAGCGTTGCAACATTGTTCGGAACCACTTCCTTTATTATCGCTCTCACCATTGCCGCAATTGCATTTTATATTTTTCGCACCGACCTTTTTCGTTCGATACTTTCCTTCGGACTTGTTGCGATGCTGGGAATGACTGTACAGCAACTTATCGGTAGATTGCAACCATATCAGCAAAAACGACTGACGATGTTCCTCAATCCGGAATCGGATGCGTTGGGTGCGGGATACAATGTAATTCAATCGAAAGTTGCCATCGGAAGCGGCGGGCTATTTGGAAAAGGGTTTCTTCTCGGTACCCAAACACAATTCAATTTTATTCCCGAACAATGGACAGACTTTATCTTCTGTGTTCCGGGAGAAGAATTCGGGTTCGTCGGTTCCGCATTGGTGTTGGTTTTATTTCTCTCGCTCCTGCTTTGGATGTTGCGCCTTGCCACGTTAACCAAAAATCGTTTTGCGAGTTTAGTAGTGATTGGCATTGCTTCAATTCTCTTTGTTCATATTACCATCAATATTGGAATGGCAATGGGGTTGTTTCCGGTCATCGGGGTACCGTTGCCATTTCTCAGTTATGGCGGTTCAGCATTGCTGGCGAATTCGGTGATGGTAGGTTTGGTGATGAACATTTACGCGCACAGAAAAGAGTATTGAATATTTTTTTGAAATTATTTTTCAATTGTAGAAAACAAAAATTGTATGGCTCAAAAAATTAAAGAATTACCTGTTCACAAGTTACGGTGGAGATGCGAACCGAAATCGTTAGGAATTGAAACCATTACTGACGTTCAAGCGAGTAAAGATATCATCGGTCAGCAACGGGCGTTGAATGCGCTTGAACTCGGATTGAAAATGCAACACAGCGGATACAACGTGTTCGTAACCGGTTTTTCAGGAACAGGCAGAATGACGACTATCAAGCGAATGCTTCAGGAATTTCAGGGAATATCGGCTTCGTTGTTCGACCATTGTTTCGTTCACAATTTCAAGAAAACGGATGCCCCGATTGCTATTCGACTGAAAGCGGGGGAGGGAATCCTTTTTCAAAAGAAAATGGAAGATGCGTTACGTGAGTTGCAAAAAAATATTCCCGCACTTTTTGAATCGCGCCGGTTTCAGGAAGAACGAAAACGAACGATGGAACATTTTCAGGAACGACAAAGGAGCGTATTAAAAGAATTTGAAAGAAAAGTTCGCGAGCGGGGATTTGAAGTTGTTCAAGTACAATCGGGTGAAGCAATGCACCTTGATGTTGTTCCGGTGATTGAAGGCGTGCCGGTGAGTTTTGACCAGGTTGAAACGTTGATTCGTGAAGGAAAAATAACGCGGGAGAATGTTGACCAGATTTGGCAGGAGCGTTCACAGTTAGAATCGCAATTGGAAGTCATCAGCCGTGAAATGCGGAATATTGACAGACGCGCTCGTGAATCCTTAGATGAATTGACAACAAAGTTTGCTTTGCCTGTTGTGAAAGATATCATTGATGAGTTGCGGAAACGTTTTGAAAGCGTAAAATTGAAAACGTATTTAGATGATGTGCAGGAGAATATTATTAATGATTTAGAACGGTTTCAAAGGAGCGACGAAGCGCCGAATACCGGTTTCGGTACTCAAGCGGTTGTGTCGAAACGAGATGAATTTGAAGAATTTCGCGTCAACGTTATTGTAGATAATGCCCGTACGAAAGGAACGCCGATAATTCTTGAAACGAATCCACGTTTTCATAATTTGTTCGGCACGATAGAATTTGAGGTTGACCGGAATGGCACGTGGAGGACAGATTTTTCGCTCATCAAAGGTGGCTCAATGTTACAAGCCGACGGAGGATTTCTTGTAGTGAATGCAACGGATGCTCTTGTTGAACCGGGCGTTTGGCAAACATTGAAACGTACGCTGCGTAACGGTCAATTGGAAATTCAGACCATCGAAACAGGATTATTAGGAACGACATCTGCATTAAAGCCCGAACCGATAGATTTGAATGTGAAGGTTATAATGGTTGGTGATGCAGAAATGTATTACTACCTCTATCATTTAGATGATGAGTTTAAAAAAATATTCAAGGTTCGCGCTGACTTCGACGTTGAAATGCCGAGGAATGCAACAAATATAAAGCGATATGTTTCTTTCATCCGTATGATATGCGCGGAAGAAAATTTACTTCCGTTCGATAAAACCGCAATCGCAGAAATTCTTGAAGAGGCAGTGCGCCTCTCCGGAAGTCAGCAAAAACTCTCAACACGATTCAACGTCATTGCTGATATAATGAAAGAGGCAAACTTTTGGACGATGAAACAACAGGATGAAATTGTTTCGAGAAAACACGTTCAAAATGCGCTTTATGAACAACTCCGGAGAGAAAACCTTGTTGATGAAAAAATCAGAGATGCAATTCATGAAGGAATGTTATTAATAAATACTGAAGGTGAAGCAGTGGGACAGGTGAACGGTTTGGCAGTGTATGAATATGCAGGACGCAGTTTTGGATATCCGACTCGGATTACTGCGCGAACTTCGATGGGGAAACAGGGAGTAATTAATATTGAACGGGAGTCTGCCTTAAGCGGACCAACACATAATAAAGGTGTGTTGATATTGAGTGGCTATCTTCGGAGTCTCTTTGCACAGGATAAACCGATGGTTCTCAGTGCAAGTTTGGCGTTTGAACAATCGTATGGGGGAATAGATGGCGACAGCGCTTCTTCTACAGAAATGTACGCTCTGCTCTCAAGTCTATCCGGAATTCCCGTCCGTCAGGATCTCGCTGTAACAGGCTCTATGAATCAGGCGGGGGAAGTTCAACCTATCGGCGGAGTGAATGAAAAAATAGAAGGATTTTTTGATGTTTGTAACCGGAGAGAACTTACCGGTAAACAGGGAGTAGTAATTCCTCACCAGAATGTGAAAGACCTAATGTTACGGCACGATATTGTTGAAGCAGTCGAAAAAAAGATGTTTCATATACATTCGGTAAAGTCAATTGAGGAGGGAATAGAAATTCTCACGGGCATTCCGCTGGGAAAGAAGAAAAATTCCAATGCGTATTTGCCAAGCACCGTTGGCTCATTGGCGAATGAAAAGTTAATAAGATATAGTGCATACCAGAAAGAGCATGGGGTGATTGAATCGTGATGGTTTTATCACGGGCAATTTAAACCGGTTCAACGAGTTTGTGGATGAGTTTTTTTTTTTTAACTTCATCTCGGTTTTTTCGTGGTTGTTCTCGAAAAGACATCGACCTTTATTTATAACATTTATTCACTTTACATACGGAGACGATTTATGAAACACTTTTTTTCCTATCTCACACTATTATTCTTTTTCACTGCTTCGATAACTCTTTCACAAGTCGAACAATTATTTTTTAAAAGGTTAAATTCCGGAAGCAAAACGGCTGATAAATCCCTTTTTGTTCGCGTTGATAATGCAGGTAATGCTTACGTTGGCGGTATATCGGGAGGAAAATTCCGGTTTATGAAATACACGAAAAACGGTTCTTTGCTGAAAGAGAAAACTTTTTCAGATATCGATACTCTTAAAGGGATGGAACTTGATATGAACAACGACGTTATTGTCGCTGGCGTCACATCTGCAGGTTTAACTGAAAATGATTATGCTGTTATGAAAATTGCGAATAGCGGTGATTCAGCAAAATGGTCAAAAACTTACCACGCTGGAGGAAAAGAGTTTTTGTCGGGACTTGCAATTGACCCTGCCGGGGACATCTATGTAACTGGTTACCGTATGATTGGGGCGCTTGCACAAAACAATATTGATTTCATAACGGTAAAATTTTTGGGCTCGACCGGAGATACTGTATGGAGTAAAAGATTTAACAGCGTATCAAACGAAAAAGATTTTGCTCGTGCAATCGTGTATAGTAGTGTTGATACTTCCGTTATCGTTTCCGGTGATGCGCTTATTGTCGGTCAAAACTATAATTATTACACGATAAAGTATAAAGCAACGACGGGGGATAGCGTTTGGGCGATATCCTACAACAACAATAATTCAACGAATGAAGACAATGTTGTTGCAATGACTATTGATAGTGCGGGTAGCGTTTATGTAACTGGCACCAGTTTAGGCATAATCAACGACATTGCTACAGTTAAATACACGATGAGCGGGCAGCAAGACTGGGTAGCAAGATATAATCAGGACAGAGACTTTGCTCGAGCAATTTCTGTTGATAATGCAGGGTTTGTTTATGTTACCGGAGTAACACTGAATGGTCCTAATTACGATATCGTCATCGTAAAATATAATACAAGCAATGGTAATGCAGCGTGGTCGTATCTCTATAATGGCGCGGCAAGTGGAAAGGAAGATGTAGCAGGCATTGGAACAGATCCTTATGGTAACGTAATGGTTGTTGGATACGAAACAGGCATTACGAATGAGATTTCCTCCGGTACCGATGCTGTGCTTGTTATGGTTTCCCCTTCAGGAGTATTCCGTGCCTCCCGTGCTTTCACAGGACAGTCCACAAGTTTAGATACCGTGGGCAAACTTCCGCAAGAATATTTAGGGATGACAATCGATCAATCCACTGGAGCAATTTGGGCAGTCGGTTACGATTCATCTTCTTCGACAAATTTTGATTTTCTTTTAGCAAAGTATGAGTCACGAAATTCAATTCGCGGAAAAGTAAAAAGAGATATTGATGGAGATACTCTCACTACAACAGATCAACGTCCCTTTTCCGGAGGAAAAATTGTTCTCGACTCAATTGGTGCGGGGGATATTCATTATCACTTGGATAGTACTTACTCAGACGCGAATGGAAATTTTATTCTTCCACTCGTTTTTGATGGAACGTACGAGTTAGATTATTACTCGCCTGATACGCTTTGGCAATCATTACAATCCATTCCCGGCACGGGTGGAGATGGTCAAGTACCGGTATCTCCTGCAACGATTCAAATAGTCGTTTCAAATAGCCAAATTTCTGTTAACAATACTTTTATAGTTTTTTCGTACACGGATTCAACGAAATATCGTACTTTCACTCCGCAGGATTATGGCACGAAGAAGGCAAGAAAAATATCCAAGAAAGGTAAGTTCCTTGGTTTTCCAAATCCCGCAAATGCGAGAGATACGACATTTGCAAAAGCATTTCCAAAGGGGAGTGGTAAGAAATTTATCATTGGTGTTGCTGGAACTGCGGTTGATTCCTTCTGGTGGATTTATTTAAAGAAGAGTGCGGATATACAGAAGGCTTATCCAATGAGTGGAAGCGCACAATATTTTGTTAAATATGGAGGGAAAGAATACCCCAAACGTGATAAAAACGGTAATGTAGTACCTCTTGAGGCAAAGAAACTTGAAAAGGCCGGATTGACAAATGCGAAGCATAACAATCACCTTGCATCGGAACAGGTTGCCCTTAAAACGAATATACTGTCAAGCGATAACCAGATAACACCGTCTGGCTTGAAAAATCTTATTTATAATGATGGAAATGTTGACAACCCTTTGAATGAAAAAACAGTCGGCGAAATATCAAAAATCGTTGATACACTTCTGACATTCCGGGGACGTCAAATTGTTTCATTGGATTATATTACGGTATTTCCCACCACTCTTGATACTGTAGTTTCACGTATTAACAAAGCCTTCAGGGCAGCATTACCTTCAAGTGATAGTACCAAAGATACTGTAAGTTTATTGGTGAATGGATTACAACTATCCGGCGCCTCTTCTATTTCTGAGTCTCCGTACTTGCGATATAATTCGAATCCGACCCCTCGTTCAAACATTGATTTTCCTGTCGTGAATGAGATACCGGATAATTTCACATTGTATCAAAATTATCCGAATCCATTCAATCCGACGACGACAATTCGATTTGATTTACCGTATGATTCAAAAATAAGTATAAAAATTTACAATGTACTCGGACAAGTTGTTGCAAACTTATTTAAGGATGAATCATTTGATGAGGGAGTTCACGAATTGGATTTTGATGCATCCGCCCTTTCTTCCGGAGTGTACTTTATCCGTCTTTCAGCAATAGCGCCGGGTAAAGGAAGTTATGAAAACTTTAAGAAAATGATGTTACTCAAATAAAAAAAATATTTTCTTTGATAAGCCCTTTGCAAAAAATGTGAAGGGCTTTTTTATTTTCTATGAAAATATGTTTGAGTGAAAATATTTTTATCCTCGATGAAATTGAAAAATATTTTTTCAATTCGTGAAAAAATAGTTGACAACGAAAAAAATATTTTTATATTTCGCACACAACATGTTGAATAAACAAAAAATTTTTTCTGAATACTCACTTACATCAAAGAAAACAACTCGACGTAACACTGGTTTACAACGTTAAGCGCGAAGAATTATTATTGCAAAGCGCTTACGGTGATGAAGAATCAGACCCTCCTAGTACAAGCGGTGTCAACATTTCAACAACTCCCAAGAGAAATTTACGACAGAATGACAAGTATGCTGAATGGGATGAGATTGACACGATTCACGCAATAGAATCAGCACTTGCAACACGCCACAACGTTTCCCTTATTGAAGCCGACGAAAATGTTTTTGAAAATCTTCGTGACGAAAAACCACAAATTATTTTCAATATAGTTGAAGGATTGAATGGTGTTTCTCGTGAGGCGCAAGTTCCTTCGATGTTAGAGTTTCTCCAAATTCCGTACACCGGTTCTGACCCTCTTACTCTTGCAACGTGTTTGGATAAAGCGCGAACAAAAGAAATACTTTCCTTTTATAAAATTCCTAACGCTCCATTTTTTGTTATTGAACACCTTTCTCAACTAGCAAATAGTAATTTTGACTTTCCTCTTTTTGTAAAACCACTGCATGAAGGTTCGAGTAAAGGAATTTATAATTCGTGTGTAGTTCGAAATGAAAAAGAACTATTCAATGAGGTAGAAAAAATTCTCTCAACGTACGAACAACCGGTCATCATCGAAAAATATTTGTCGGGGAAAGAGTTTACCGTTTCAATGTTGGGAAACGGAAAAAATGTTCGCATTCTTCCGATTGTAGAAATAAATTTTGATTCTCTTCCTTCAGACGTCAATAAGATTTATTCCTACGAAGCGAAATGGATTTGGGATACAATCGAAAATCCTCTTGAGATTTACGAATGTCCGGCAAAAATTTCTTTATCGTTGCAAAAAGAAATTGAAAGAATATGTTTGCAAACGTTTAACGTTCTCCGTGTTCGCGATTGGTGCAGAATAGATGTGCGACTCGATGAAAATAATATTCCGAATATCATTGAAATAAATCCTCTACCCGGAATTCTTCCCAACCCAAAAGATAATTCGTGCTTTCCCAAATCAGCACGAACAGCAGGAATGGATTACGACGAAATGCTTTGCACTGTGCTTGATGTCGCGTGTGAGCGTTATGGAATTTTCTCATAAAATATTTCTATGCAAAAGAAAATCCACGTCGCAGTAGTATTTAACGAACCCACAGTTCAAACTTCAGAAGGAAGAAAGTTTGTTTCCGAAACCGGATTAGTAGAAAACGGTTGGAACGTTTACAAACCTCAAACCTCAAACCTCAAACCACTTGAGACAATTGATATGTCCGAATTCGGTGTACTTGAAGAACGCGAAGATGTTCAACTCGCATTGGAAACGCTTGGTTATCAAACTTCGCTCTTCAATGTCTCGAATAACATCTCCCGCCTCATTGATTTTTTACAAACAGAAAAACCGGATTTGATTTTCAATTTGGTGGAAGGACTTGGCAGCAAAGCAATTCACGAAATGCACGTTGCCGGAATTTATGAGATACTTGAAATTCCCTATACCGGAAATTCAACGACAACACTCGGGGCGTGTTTGAATAAAGCCCGGACAAAAGAGATTTTATCTTACCACAATATTCCCACAGCAAAATTTCACGTCTTCAAACATTTCAGCGAATTACAAAACGAAAACATCGGTTTACAATTTCCTCTTATCATAAAACCGGCGAATGAAGATGCGAGTATCGGCATTGATAATAATTCCGTTGTGAATAATTTTTCTGAAACGAAAGAAAAAGTATTGCACATCTTCCGTGAGTATGCTCAACCGGCAATCGTTGAAGAATATATCGAAGGCAGAGAACTCAACGTTGCAATCATCGGAAATAAGAAACCGCAGGTGTTACCAATTTCGGAAATAGATTTTTCAACATTGCCTGATGGTTATCCACAAATTGTAACCTACAACGCAAAGTGGATGAACGGAACAACAGAATACGAAGGAACAAAAGGAAAATGTCCCGCAGAACTTTCTTCCGAAACGGAACAACACATAAAAGAAATTGCACTACGAGCGTACGGAATTATGGGATGCAGAGATTATGCTCGCGTTGATGTTCGACTTTCAAAAGGCAATGAACCATTTGTGTTGGAAGTAAATCCCAATCCCGATATTTGCGATGATGCCGGTTTTATGCGCTCGGCAACAACATTCGGTTATTCGTATTTGGATGTTATCAAAATGATTGTCGAAAGCGCGTTGGAACGTTCCGTGTAAATGCCGATTCGTCCGACACAACAAAAAGATGAAGAAAAAATTCTCGACTTCATTCGCGCAACAAAAGTTTTTAACGACGAAGAAATAGCAATTGCCAAAGAGTTACTCGATATTTATCTCAACGATAAAAATCAAAACGATTACGAAATTTTTTCTTCTGTGAATGAACGCGACGAAGCGATCGGTTACGTTTGTTTCGGACAAACACCGGCAACGCAAGCAACATACGATTTATACTGGATAGCCGTTGACCCAAACGTTCACAACAAAGGCATCGGGACACAACTGTTGCAATTCACCGAAAAGTATTTAAAAAACAAAAACGCACGGCTCATTATTGCTGAAACATCATCAACGTCAAAGTATGAAAGCACACGGGCATTTTATATCAAGAAAGGATTTGAGCAACTTGCGCGCATCAACGAGTATTACAAATCGGACGACGATTTACTTATTTATGGAAAATATCTTTAACAACTTAACCTAACTTTATGGAACTCTGGCAAGAACTTCTGCGCAAAAGCGTGGATAGCGGAAAAGATTTAGTGAACCGATTTGGTTTCGACGAAAAAATTTCGAACCAACTCAATAAACTTTTTCACATTCGCATTAACCCATATTATCTTTCACTCATTCGCTATCCGAACGACCCGATTTGGTTGCAATGTATTCCCGACGAACGGGAATTGCTTGACGATGGTTTGCTCGAAGACCCGTTGAATGAAGACCGCGATTCTCCGGTGCAAAGTATTACGCATCGCTATCCCGACCGCGTTTTATTTTTGGTTACGAGTCAATGTTCGATGTACTGCCGTTTCTGTAC
>JAGXRH010000072.1 GCA_018335975.1 Ignavibacteriales bacterium | reverse complement strand
CCTGCCGCTCCCGGGACATATTCCCTTACTTTTACATCCGGTAACAATTATACATCAATCAATTTTGGAAATAAAGTTGCACCGCTCACTACTTTGCCAACGGTAGATTTTGAAGATGGCGCAGTTCCTCCCCCGCTGTGGACATTGTATAATCCCGAGAATGATTTTACGTGGGAAAGTTGGAGCGTAAGTGCGTATAATATCGGAGCGAAGTCTGCCCGTGTAAATATGTTCAGTTATTCCCAAACGGGAAAAATTGATGAACTCCGCTCTCCGATTGTCAATGGCTACGCCGCTTCCGATACGTTAGTATTCGATTATGCGTACGCACAGTACAGCGCAACATACGTTGATTCGTTTCGTGTACAACTTTCGTATGATGGAGGAACGACGTACCCCACTTCACTTTTTTATGCATGGGGCTCATCTCTTGCAACTGCCACCACCACGACAAGTTCATTTGTTCCCACCGGAGCGCAGTGGGTAACGAAGAAATTTCCGCTCAACGCGCAGGTTGTTAACGCAAATGTTGTTATCAAGTTTAAGACGACAAACGGTTACGGGAATAATCTCTATCTCGATAACGTCTCCGTCAAAAAAGCAACACCAACAGGTTCTATTTCCGGAACGACGTTTAACGATGCAAACGGCAACGGCGTGAAAGATGTTGGTGAATCTGGACTTGCTAACTGGAGAATAAAAATTTCCGGTGCAAAGATTGATTCTACGTTAACGAATGGAAGCGGTGTTTACACGTTTACCTCTGTGCCTGCCGGAAATTTCACCGTGAGTGAGGTAGTACAAAGTGGCTGGACTCAAACATTACCCGCTTCTCCGGGAACATATTCGGTTACACTTTCATCCGGTCAGTCAGTAACGGGAAAAGATTTCGGCAATCAGGCAATTCAGTATAGTTCCATCAGCGGCATATTATTCAATGACCTCAATGGTAACGGTGTGAAAGAAGGAGGCGAAACCGGGCTTGCAAATTGGAGAATTAGATTAGCAGGCGCGAAAACGGACTCGATACTCACCGACGCAAACGGTAACTTCTCTTTCGGAAACTTATTGCAAGGGAGTTACACCGTAAGTGAAGTTCAGCAAATCGGATGGCTGCAAACTCTTCCGCTTTCTCCCGGTACCTATTCGGTGAATCTTTCATCGGGACAAAATGTTGTGAACAAGGATTTTGGTAATCAGCAACTTGGAATTATCAGCGGAATGAAATTTCTCGATGCGAATAATAACGGCGTAAAAGATGTGAACGAAGCCGGATTACCAAATTGGAAAATAAAACTTTCGGGTTCAAAAACAGACTCGACGGTAACGAATGAAAACGGAAATTATACCTTCTATAATTTATTCAGCGGTACATATTTTCTCAACGAAGTACAACAAAATGGCTGGCTGCAAACATTTCCCGTAACTCCGGGTTCTCATACTGTTCCACTTACAACGGGACAACAAATCACGGAGAAGAATTTTGGTAACTTTAATCCCGCTTCAATTTCAGGGCAACTCTTTTTAGATATCAATGGGAATGGAATTGTGAATTCCGGCGAAGGTGTACTTACAGGGTGGAAAATTAAACTGTCCGGTTCAAGTACAGACTCGACATTATCTGATGCAAACGGGAACTACAATTTTACGAACCTGCTTGCCGGAAACTATGTTGTTACGGAAGTTGTACAACAAGGTTGGAAGCAAACGTATCCGGCTTCGGGAGGGAATCATTCCCTTACCTTATCGCTGGGGCAACAATCTTCCGGCAAAAATTTTGGAAACTTCCAACTTGGTAAAGTTACCGGGAAAATATTTCACGACGCAAATTCAAACGCGATTTTCGATGATGGTGAAAATGTTCTCGCCGGTTGGAAGGTGAAACTCTCCGGTGTTCGCTCAGATTCTACGATTTCCGATGGAACCGGAACTTATCTTTTTGAAAATTTATTTGTTGGTGATTATTCGTTAACGCTTGAGTCTCCATCGGATTGGACGCAGACTACTCCGGAAAATATTTCTTCGCATAACATTACTATCACAGAAAGCGGGGAGATAGTGAATGGAAAAAATTTCGGCGCTTTTAAATGGGGAACTCTCTCCGGAGTTGTCTTTAATGATATTGACGGAGATACGTTGTTGAATGAAGGTGAAGAAGGAATTTCGGATGTTACCGTGTTTGTTCGTCAATCCGAAACGACTACGCCTTTTGATTCCGTTGTTACAACTTCTAATGGAACTTTCTTCTTTGATAAATTGCCGTATGGTTCGCTTTCGTTTGTAGCATTCGTACGCCACGGGAACGACCTGCGCAAATCAACAAATACTGTAACAATTGATGTCGTTAGCGGTTCAGTAAATACCAACCGGAATTTTGCAATTTTTTACCCAGCACGTATCAGCGGAATTAAATATCTTGACCGTGATGCTGATAATTCCTTTGACGATAATGAATCGGGTATCGAAGGTGCAACGATATATCTTTCGGGAACACAATCTGTCGATTCCGTAACTACTGATGAAAGCGGATTGTATTCCTTCCTCAACGTGTATGCAGGAACATATACCGTTTCATCAAAAGCGACATTTTCAGGCGGTGTTGTATCACCAAACGAAGAAGTGTCGGTTGTTTCCGGTTCAGAAGTCTCGAATGTAAATTTTTCCGAATACGTTCCCGCTACCATCACCGTACGAAAGTATATTGATAGTGATACAGATTCATCCACCATAGATGACAGAAGCGGAAAAGAGTGGACACTCTCGGTATATACGGGATTGAATGCTGACTCGATGATTTATTCAGCGAATGACTCAATTGTTGAAGTCAGTAGTGTAGTTCCCGGAAATTATTCCGTGGCTGAAAGTGATAGTATCTATTGGAAGAATCTCATGATTCGTGTTTCCAACAATGGAACACCCCAAGCAAACAACGTTCTTTCCAATAAAACAGGAACTCGATTCACCGTTCGCAGCGGAGATAATTATATCGTGTCATTCATAAACACTGCGCCGGATGAATCGCGGTACCGTACGTTCGAAGCATCGAACAATTTTGCCTTGAAGTCTCAAAAACTCTCGGTTAAAAATACCAAACCAACAGTAGCCAATATCCGTGATACAGTGGTGAAAAAAATAAATGGCTTGACGCTTGGATTAGCACAAACGCATAAGGATAGTGTAAAAAAATACGGTTGGATTTACTGGAAGAAAGGTACAGATGTTCTCAAAATGTACACAGAACCGCACACAGCCGGACCTTATCCATTCGATTCAATCCGATTGAGTGGAAAAAAGGCAAAAGTATTTCTGAAGGGTTTGAAAGCAACCAGAAAAAATTACAACAATACGCTCGCGGAACATTTTGGAATTTTTAAGTTGAATGTTTTTGCAAGCGCATATAACATTACTCCCGCAGGCTTTCTGCAATTACTCTACGAACAACCGTCAAGCATATTTCATGGAATGAGGTTGCTGGATATTGCATCAAAACTGGATACGGTGTTAACGCGGTACAAAGTAAATGGCGACAATTATAATTACCTTGCTATTCAGGATATGTTAATTGAACTGAATAAATCCTTTGCAACGACGCTTTCGGATACGGATGTTATTTCGCTTTCCCCGCTTCGCTTCGATGGTGATAGAATGCTTCGTGAAGTTCCCTTTCTTCGACGAGACCCGACAATGATTTCACGCTCGCTACCGGAATTTGAGCAGCAAAATTCCACCGTAGCGGAGGATTTCATACTCAATCAAAACTACCCGAATCCGTTCAACCCGCAAACAGCAATTCGCTTCGTAACAAATGATGCAGGAGTAGCATCGCTTACCGTGTTTGATATTCTCGGAAAAAAAATCGCCACGTTGCTGGACAATACCGAAGTGGAGGATGGTGAACACGAAATTATCTTTAATGCTTCCGGCTTGCCAAGTGGTATTTATTATTATCGTCTCCAGTTCAGCTCAGGGGAAAAACAATCATTTTCAGAAACGAAGAAACTGTTACTATTGAAGTAACACAGAAAAATTAATTGTTGCGATATGGAAGGCGATTCATACTTTGAGTCGCCTTTTCTTTTATTACTGTGCATAGCGAATTTTGTATATTCTTCACCAAAATTTCTGAAAGTTTGAAATCTTACTCCAAATACCATGAAACCACGATATCTTCTCGTTCTCGCCATAGTTCTTACGTTTATATTCTTCAAATATTTTATGCATACCGTGCAGGAATACGCAACCACGGTGTACATCAACGGAAAAATCTACACGTGTTCTGACCAACAACCTACGGCTGAGGCGATTGCAGTTTCCGGTAGTAAAATTATCGGCGTTGGCAGTACCGAATACATTCTTGCTCATTTTAAATCGCAAGATACTTTCAATTTACAAGGGAAAACTGTTGTTCCGGGATTAATAGATGCTCACGCTCACATTCTCGGTTTAGGAAATGCGTTGCAAAATTTAAATCTTGTTGGAACAACTTCCGCAGAGCAAATTGCAGAAATGGTTCAGAAGAAAGTTTCAGAAACGGAAAGCGATTGGATTTTTGGTCGCGGTTGGGACCAAAATGATTGGAGTGACAAAGATTTTCCATCTCACGACATTCTCGATAAAGTGAGCGGAAATAAATTCGTCATTCTCACACGAGTTGATGGGCACGCAGTTTGGGTAAATAAAAAAGTTTTAGAAACTGCCGGAATTACTTTTGCCACACCAGATCCTGAAGGTGGATTGATTGTACGCGACGGAAGCGTCAATCCGACGGGAATCTTGATTGACAATGCAACATCACTTATAGATAAAATCATCCCTCAAAAAACAGAAAAAGAAATTGAAGAATCCATTTTGCTCGCTGCAAATGAGTGTGTGAAATATGGATTAACTGAAGTTCACGATATGGGCGTAGATTTGAAAACGATAAAAGCGTATTTCAATTTGATTCGAGAAAACAAACTTCCCCTGCGAATTTATGCCGCAATTGAACCCTTCGACGATTATATCCGGATGCAACGAAGCGCAACATGGAATGCGATTATTCCGCGCGGACCCGTTGTCAATTTCGGTGATAGACTTACAATTCGTGCAATAAAATTATATGTTGACGGAGCGTTAGGTTCACGCGGCGCTGCATTAGTCGAACCGTATTCCGATGATAAACAAAATCGCGGTTTGACAATGATGAGCGAAGATTCTATTGAAACGGTTTGTAGAGAAGCACTAAAACATGGATTTCAAGTTTGCACGCATGCAATCGGAGATAGAGGAAATCATATTGTGTTGGATGCGTACGAAAAAGTGTTGAAGGATTGGAAAGGAGTTTCTCCACGATTTAGGGTTGAACACGTTCAAGTTCTCGAACCGAATGATATTCCGCGTTTCAGAGAACTGAAAGTAATTCCGAGTATGCAACCAACGCACGCAACATCAGATATGTATTGGGCGGAAGATAGATTAGGAAGTGAACGGGTAAAATATGCTTATGCGTGGCGTTCAATCTTAAATACAAAAATGTTAATTGCCGGTGGTTCCGATTTTCCTGTTGAAAGTCCGAATCCGCTGCTTGGATTTTTCGCCGCTTGCACTCGCGCAGATAAAAATAATTATCCGGAAAGCGGTTGGTACGGTTCTCAAAAAATGTCGCGCGAAGAAGCGTTGAAAGCATTTACATTTTGGGCGGCGGATGCGGCGTTTGAAGAAGATTGGAAAGGAACAATTGAAGAAGGAAAAGTTGCAGACTTTACCATTCTTTCCAAAGACATAATGCAAGTTCCGCAAAAAGAAATTCTCGACACAGTAGTTGAGTTCACGATTGTGGGAGGAAAAATTGTGTATCAGAAATAAACTGCTTCCCAACCAAACTAATAACGGAGTAATGGAGTGGTGGAGTATTGGAGTCAAAACATCTCAACTACTCAATTACTAATTTACTAAACTACTTTTTCATTTTTAACTTTTCATTGACTTAACTTATGTTTTTATCAAGAATAACTATTGACCCGAAAGTTTGTACTGGAAAACCGTGCATTCGCAATTTACGTTTTCCTGTTTCTCGTTTATTAGGTTTGTTAGCATCGGGTGAAACAAATGAAACGATACTCAAAGCATATCCGTATCTCGAATTAGGAGATATAGAAGAATCTTTGCTGTATGCATCCTCTCTCGCTGAAGAAGAAACGGTGGAGTTTGTACATTGAAATTTCTTGTCGATATGCCGCTATCTCCGCAATTGGCAATTTGGTTACGGAGTCAGCAACATGATGCGGTTCACGCATACCAAATAGGGTTTGCAACCGCTCCTGATGAGGAAATATTTGAGCACGCTATTCGAGAAGAACGAATTATTATTACTGCTGATTTAGATTACACAAGGTTACTTGTATATTCAAGATTAAGCAAACCTGGCTTGATTCTTTTTCGCGGTGGAAATTATTCTGAAACAGAAATGCTGAATCTGTTGAAATTAGTTATGACATCAGTTCCGAATAATGAGTTAGAAAATTCTATTATCGTTGTTGATTCAAAAAGAATTAGGAAACGTAAACTTCCGATAGAAAACTAAAACCCAAAATCACTTTTAACTTAAAACTTTTCATTAACTTTTGAAATACCCTTTTCAAGAAATAGAAACCAAATGGCAGAAACGCTGGGAAGAAGAAGGCATTAACAAAGCCAATCTTTCCGAGGCAGAAAAAAAACTCTACGCGCTTGTGATGTTCATTTATCCCTCTGCTGCGAAAATGCACATTGGACATTGGTTTAATTACGGACCAACAGATACATGGGCGCGATTAAAAAAGTTGCAGGGAAATAATGTGTTCGAGCCGATTGGTTACGATGCGTTTGGTTTGCCCGCAGAAAATTATGCCATCAAAACCGGCATCCACCCACACGATTCGACATTGCAAAATGTGAATGACATTCGCGACCAACTCAAAACGCTTGGCGCAATGTATGATTTCGATTATGAAGTTAATACTTCGCTTCCCGAATATTACAAATGGACGCAATGGCTTTTTCTTTTGCTCTACAAAAATAAACTTGCATATCGGCAAAATGCGCCGGTGAATTGGTGTTCAAAAGATGCAACCGTTCTCGCAAACGAACAAGTTGTTGATGGAAAATGTGAACGTTGCGGAACGGAAGTCATTCGCAAAAATCTTACGCAATGGTTTTTCAAAATTACAAACTATGCGGAAGAACTTCTTCAACATCTTGATAAAATTGATTGGCCCGAAAAAACAAAAACGATGCAACGCAATTGGATAGGGAAGAGCGTTGGAATTGAAATTGAATTTGCAGTAGCGTCCGATTCGCAATCGGACAAAAGTAAATCCGATTTTGAATCGGATTCTACATTTCGTGTTTTCACCACTCGCCCCGATACATTGTTTGGCGTAACGTATGTAGTTCTCGCGCCGGAACATTCGCTTTTAAAACAACTTACTACTTCTTCACAAAAAAATCTTGTAGAAAATTATTTGGAAGAAGTTAAAAAAGAAACCGAAATTGAACGGCAATCAACAACGAAAGAAAAAACGGGAGTGTTCACGGGAAGTTACGCAATCAATCCAATCAATAATGAAAAAATTCCAATTTGGATTGCGGATTACGTTCTTGCAACGTATGGAACCGGCGCAGTGATGGGAGTTCCCGGACACGATGAACGCGATTTTATTTTAGCCAAAAAGTTTTCACTTCCTATAAAGAAAGTAATATTGGAAGAAGGAAAACTTGCGAATGAAGAATTGCAATCTGCATTTTGCGAAGTTGGAACTTTAGTAAACTCCGGAAAGTTCGATGGATTTAATTCTGAAATCGCAAAAGAAAAAATTTCTGATGAATTAGAAAAAATTGGGAAAGGAAAACGCAAAATAAATTTCCGTTTGCGCGATTGGCTTGTTTCTCGTCAGCGATATTGGGGAGCGCCGATTCCGATTGTCTATTGTGAGAGTTGCGGCGAAGTTCCGATTCCCGAAAATCAATTGCCGGTGTTGCTTCCTTACAATGTTGATTTTCGACTTGGTGGTGAATCGCCGCTTGCTCGCAGCGAAGAATTTGTAAATACAACGTGTCCTAATTGCGGAAAGAAAGCAAAGCGCGATGTTGATACGATGGATACATTTGTGGATTCGTCGTGGTATTTTTTGCGTTATCCTTCTTCAAAAAATTCCGAAGTTGCGTTTGAAAAAAATGTAACGAACCAATGGCTTCCCGTTGATAAATATGTTGGCGGAGCAGAACACGCGGTAATGCACTTGCTGTATGCGCGTTTCATTACAAAAGTTTTGCGCGATACGGGATATATAAATTTTGATGAGCCGTTTCTTTCGCTCGTGCATCAAGGAACGATTACCAACAAAGGCGCGAAGATGTCGAAGTCGCGCGGCAATGTTGTCAATCCCGGAACGTTTACGGAGCAATACGGCGGCGATGTGTTTCGTTTGTATTTAATGTTTATGCGTCCGTATGATGAAAGCGGTGATTGGAACGATGAAGGAATTCAGGGGACGTGGAGATTTGTGAATCGCATTTATCAACTTTTGTTGGATAATAAAGAAATGTTGCGAGCAACTTCATTTAAAGCGAAATATGAAATTCAATCATTGCAATCGTTAGATAAAATTTTGTATCGCAAGACAAATCAAACACTGAAAAAAGTTGAAGAAAATATTCACGACTTTCATTTCAATACAGCAATTTCAAGTTTGATGGAACTCTTGAACGAACTCACAAATTCACCCGCCGCGGCGGGCAAACGAACAAACGAAATAACGACTTGGTGTATTCACAAACTCATTATTATGCTTGCGCCGCTTGCTCCACACTTTGCGGAAGAGTTGAATGAAATGTGCGGTGGAAAAGAAAGTTTATTCAAAGGAAACAAATGGATTCGCTATGATGAAACTGCAATTGCGGAAGATGAAGTTACGATTGCTATTCAAATCAACGGCAAACTCCGCGACACAATGCAATTTCCAATTGATTCGCACGATGAAATAATTAAACAAGCAGTCTTGCAAAATGATGTCGTTAAAAAATACGTTGATGGAAAAGCGATTGCAAAAGTTGTTGTGGTGAAAAATAAATTGATTAGTATTGTGGTGAAGTAAAATGTTGAATAGCACACGGATAACACTGATGAGACTGATTTTTACAGATTTAAATCCGTACTTATCTGTTATATCCGTTTCATCTGTGTGCTATTTACCAAAGTTGTTCTAAAGCAATGCAAAAAAAACTCATTGAAATTGAAAACGCGAACGATGTATCTCATTATAAAATTGAAATCATTTTTTCTGATGGGAAAGAAAAAACGATTGACTTTGAAGATTTTTTACGACAAGCAAAAAACCCAATGACAACACAATAATTAGATTTGAAGAAGTTTAGAAAATTTCAAAGTTGAATATGGCGATTTGATTTGGGGAGATTATGAGATGTGTTTTCCTATTTGGGATTTATATGA
>JAGXRH010000071.1 GCA_018335975.1 Ignavibacteriales bacterium | reverse complement strand
CCATAATCGCCACATACTCATTGCGGTGGATGTGAACATCAACCCCGCGAAGTGCATGCACCTCCTGCGCTCCTCCCATATCATACGACTTGATTATCTTTTCTAATTTGATGATTGTGTTATTCTGCATTCAAATAAATAATTCTGTATATAAAAAGGAGTAATGAAACAGTGGAGTTTTGGAGCAGTAAAAAATACTTTCTTACAGAATTCCAAAACTCTACTACTCCAACTCTCCATTATTTTTTCTCTTCTTTCATTTTATCTTTTTCATTCTCCACCCGTATTTTTGAACCTTGTTCCAAATCGCGATTGATTGCGCGATAACTTCCGGAGACAATATCATCTCCTTCACTCAGTCCTTCAAGAATTTCTATGTACGTGTCGTCGCTGAGTCCGGATTTTACGTTTGCCTTTTTCACAGTATCACTCGCAATAACAAAAACGACTTCCTGCGGTTTATTATCATCTTTCTTTTTCTTTGTCGAAGTTACGTTTTCTGCTTCGTCGCCTTTTTCTTCCATTCCTTCCATCGGTTTTTTCATTCGCATGGTAACGCTTTGAATCGGAATGGTGAGAACATTGGGTTTCGTTTCAGTTTCTATCACTGCGGTTGCCGACATTCCCGGACGAAATTTTTCTTCACTCATCAAACTGATTTTTACTTCAAAGTTCGTTACTTCCAACTGTGTTCCGAAGCCAAGCGTCTTTGCGGTGTTTGCAATTTCACGAACGATTCCAATGATTTTTTTCCCCGGAAAAGCATCCACTTCAATTCGTGCTGTGTCGCCAAACGAAATGGTGATAACGTCTGTTTCTCCCACGTCCACACGCGCTTCCATTTTCGATAAGTCAGCAACAGTAAGTATGTTTGTTCCCTGCGTAAATTGACTTCCGCTCACACGTTCACCAAGTTTGCTAATCAATTCACTGATGGTTCCATCCATCGGAGAAAAAATTGTTGTTTTCGCAAGCGCTTCATGAACATTTTTCAGCGATGCTTCCGCCTGGTCAATAGCATATTGCTGACTTTCACATTGCGCTGTTGAAATTTCCCAGGATGTCTTTGCCAAATCCATATCCTGCGGCGATGCAAGATTTTTTTCGAACAAACCTTTGATACGGTTGTAATCGTTTTCTGTTTTTTTACATTGCGCTTGTTGAATCAACAGTGCGGTCTTTTGCGAGTTGACCATTGCTTCCTGCTGTTTCACCTGCGCTTGATACTGGTCGGCTTTAATGCGAACGAGCAAATCGCCTTTCCGTACACGGTCGCCTTCTTTTACGGCAATCGCAACAATTTCACCGCTTACTTCCGCATTGATTTTCACCATTACTTCCGGTTGAATTTTTCCAACTGCTGTAACGGTTTGGGTAATGGTACGACGTTGTGCTTTTTCTGTCTGCACTATAATTTCAGGTTTTTGTTGACCTTTCATTATATAAGCGGCAACAAGACCGACAACCACCAGTCCGATAATTGACCAAATGATAAATTTCTTTTTCGATTTCTTTTTATGATTTCCGTTTGACATAAACTATTTTACATTTTAGATTTTATATTTTACATTTTAGATTATTAGCAGAGAGCATACAGCGGAGAGTTCGCTCTTCTGTATTCTGGTTTCTGGCTACTGGCTTCTTCCTATTTCAACGTTCCAAGCACAAATTCTAAATTCTTTTTTGCGAGAATATAATTGTACACAGAATTTACCTTGTTCGAGATTGCAGAAGTATAATTTGCGTCGGCGACAAGTTTATCGAGTAATGTTCCTGCGCCAAGATTATATTTTTCTTCAGCGATTCTTCTGTCCTCGATTGCAGAACGAACGCCGGTTTGACTCACTTCGATTGATTTACTCGCCGCTTCCAAATCCAAGAGCGCTTTCTTGATTTCTGTTTTTACTTGTCGCTCTTTTAATCCGAGCGCTTCGTTTGCATTTCGCAAATCAATTGCGGCTTGTTGAATCGAATTTTCCCTCTGAAAATTATTGAAGATGGGATAACTTGCCGAAATTCCCCACGACATTCCGCCGTAGGTTGTTGTTCCGAATTCCGGTCCACCATAATCGAGAGAAGCAGATGCTCGTAACGAAGGCCACCAATCACCTTTGTAATATCTCACATTCAGTTCTGCGCCGGTAACACTTTGTTGAGCGGTAACAAAATCAAAACGATTCTGCATTGCTTGCGACGAAATCATCGTAAGGTTTTGCTCTTGTTGTTTTGCGTTCTGCACTTCTGTCGAATCAATATCTTTCGGAACCGTGTTATCTTGAAATACGTACTCACTCAATGGGTCAAGAGTCAAGTACGTTATCAAGTCGAGTTTTGTTTTGTCATAATCATTTTGCGCTTGAATGAGAGCGAGTTCGTCATTGGAAACAATTACCTGTTGACGAAAAACATCCGCCATTGCAACACCGCCAAGTTTTTGCGATTCCTGAATACGTTTCAGTTGTTGATTACTGCGATTCAAGTTATCTTTTCGCACGTTGAGCAATTCTTCCGTGCGTAAAACATTTAAGTACAAACTGATGGTTTGGTAAATTGTTTGTTGTTCCGTTCGTTCGCGAGAAAGTTCGGAAGTTTTTACATTGAGTTGCGCTCGTTCCAACGCAGCAAAATTTGAAAATCCATCAAAGAATGTAATTGATGCATCCAATCCGGCAGAAACTCTGTTGGAAGCAAGCGGACCCGGATCTGCTGGATTGTTTTGCGAACGATTCCATGAACCCGACGCATTTAAACTTGGAAACAACGCTCCATAGGCAACGCGCTGAAAACTTTCCTGCGATTCAACGGCATTCCGCGACGTAATCATCGAAGTGTTTTTTTGCATCGCAAGCGAAATTGCTTCGTTGAGTGAAAGCGTTTTTGTTTGGGAAGGAGATTTCTCGCTGTATAAAAATACGAACACGAGAAAAAGTGAGAGTAATTGAATATGTTTCATTGTTGAAAAGTGTATGAACATTGAACTAATTGGAAAAATCAATAAATATGTACTAAAACAAAATCGTTACCGGGTTAGACGCAATTTTATCTGATTCGTTGCATTGAAAATTGCTGAATTTCAAAGTTCACAAATCGTTAGACTTTGAGTTCAGAAGAAATTACTTCACCTTTTATTGATAAAAGAAAATTTAAAGCCGCGTCGTGTTCGTTGGGAATTCTTCCTTCGAGAATCTCTTCTTCGATGAGTTTTTTCAATGTACCGACGAGTTTTCCTTCGGGAATTCCACACACGCGCATAATTTCTTCGCCCATAACCGGCGGACGCCACGCACGAAGTTGGTCGCGTTCTTCCACTTCGCGCATTTTTTGGACGACAACATCGTAATTTTTCAGATATTCAGCAACACGTTGAGGATTTTGCGACGTGATGTCTGCGCGGCACAACAACATCAAATCGTCAATATCTTCACCGCAATCGAAAAGCAAACGGCGAATTGCTGATTCCGTAACTTCTTCTTTCACCAAAACCATTGGTCGCAAATGATTACGCACAAGTTTTTCCACGTAGGAAAGTTGTTCGAGCGGAAGTTTTAATTTTTTGAAAATTTTTCTTTGCATTCGCGCGCCAATTTCTTCGTGTCCGTGAAATGTCCAACCAACTTTTTCATCAAACGCTTTGGTGCGCGGTTTTGCAATGTCGTGCATCAGTCCGGTAAATCGCAGCCAAACATTTTCCGAAGATTTTGCAATGTTATCCACGACTTTCAGCGTGTGAAAAAAAACATCTTTGTGGTGAAAATCTTTTCGTTGTTCTTGTCCCACCATTTGCGAAACTTCAGGGAAAATAATTTCGATGAATCGCGTTTGATGTAATAATTTCAAACCAACCGATGGTTTCGGCGAAGAAAGAATTTTGAAAAACTCATCCGTGATGCGTTCTTGCGAAACAATGGAAATCCGTTCGCGCATTTCGCAAATTGCGTTCAACGTTTTTTCTTCGATAAAAAATTCCAACTGCGAAGCGAAACGAATTGCGCGCATCATTCGTAATGGGTCATCGCTGAATGTTGTTTCCGGTGCAAGCGGCGTTTTGATGATTTGTTTTTCAATCGCTTCAGTTCCGTTAAACGGGTCAAGAATTTCGCCGAACGTTTTTTTATTGAGCGAAGAAGCAATTGCGTTCATCGTAAAATCTCGTCGCGATAAATCGTCTTCAATTGTTCCCACTTCAACAAACGGTTTGCGTGAATCTTTTTCGTACGCTTCTTTTCGTGAACCGACAAATTCTATTTTTATGTCCTTGTCCGCTGTGGCGGAGTCAAGAAGTAATTGCGCCGTTCCGAATTTTTCAAACGTAACAACATTTGTTTTTCCGACTTGTCCGCCGCGGTGGAAATTATTTGCAACTTTTTTTGCAAATGCAACTCCATCGCCAACAACGACGATATCAATATCGAAATGTTCTCGCTTGCGTTCCATCAATACATCGCGCACAAAACCGCCAACGACAAATGCTTGCATATTTTCATCGTCAGCGATTTTACCGATTTGTTGTAATATTGGAAGATTGAGATTCACTTGGAATAATTATGATTGAAAAGAAAATGTTATTGTCATTCTGATTCTAAAGTTTGTTAGATATTTGTTTAGTTATCATGTTATTTCAGTTTACCTCTTGCAAGCCGTGAGGATTTCATGTCTTCAAAAGTTCCAAAATAAATTTGCCCAAACTCTTTATGTTCTGTAACATATTTTAGTCCGAAGTTTTTAGCCATAACTTTCCCTTCGTCTGTAAAAGCATTAATACAGACTTTATTTATCTTTCTATTTGTCGCTGTCAACTCGTTCAATTTTTCTATGAAACTATTTAGAAGAATTGGAAAACCCTTTTTGCGATAATGCTCTTTGATGCAGATTATTACTATATAAATGTTAAATATTCCCGGTTTGTCTATTTCTACAACTTTGTCAATGGTGATTTCGTTGTCTGTTAATCGACCTTGTTTTACTAGTTCAAAAGTGTCAGCATTGATTGCAAAAAAAGACCAGTATCCAACAAGTTCTGCATCTCTTACAGCAAGCAATTTCCAACAATCAAAATTGCTCATAAATACAGGAGCCCATTGGCTTGGAGTTCCTTCATTAGTTTCATTGAGATTGTCCGTTGTTTCATAGTCAAGTGCAATAAGATGACGCAATAATTTTTTGCCATCCCAACCCCATCTTACAATGTCATCAAGGTCTGCGATGAAAAGCTTTGCCTCGTTTCTTTTTTCAAAATAGTTTTCAGTTAGTTTAGTCAGAACTACCCCAATTACTGTCCCAATGAGTCCGATTATAACTGTAAATATTGTTTCCATTGTTGATTCAGTTGTAACGAAACGAAAAAATTGCCGCTAATATGTCATCTTTTTTAAGCGCACATTAAACTTTTGTTCTTCAATTTAAGAAAGTATTTCACTCGCAACTATGAACGCAAAGTGAAGTAATATCTTAAAGTTCGATTCACTTATTTTCTTATCCATTTAAACTCTTAGCAATCCACGGAATCCCCTTGCGGCATAGTAAGATTCCGCGCCGTTATGATACACGAAAACAGTGTCATAGCGGCGGTCACAAAAGATGGCGCCGCCGAGTTCTCTAATTTCAGAAGACGTTTTTACCCAACTTGATGTTTTCGTATCAAACTCTCCAAGTTTCTGCAACTCGCGATATTGTTCTTCCGTTAAAATCTCTACGCCCATCTCGGTTGCAATTTCCATTGTGCTGTTTTTCGGTTTATGTTCTTTCCTTGAATTCAGCGCTTCTCGGTCGTAACAAAAACTTCTGCGTCCACTCGGACTTTCCGCTGAACAATCATAAAAAATGTATTCGCCAGTTTTTTTATCATAACCAACAACATCCGGTTCACCGCCTGTTTTTTCCATTTCATTGAGCGACCATAGTTTTTCATCATTATCTTTCAACTTTACTTCTACTTTAGTCCATTCAATACTTTTATGGCGGTTCATATTTTTCTCAAAACGGATTTTCAATACGTTGAGTAGTTCTTCTCGTTGTCTTGGTGACAATTTCTTTTTTGTTCTGCTTGACATTGTTTTTACTTTTAGAAAACCTGAAGTTCGTTTCATCAAAAATTATTTAGTCGTCTTCGCCCCAATCTTCTCACCAAGTTTTTCAAATTCAATATCGTTTGGCTCCCACAATTCAATTTTGTTTCCTTCAATATCCATGATGTGAACAAATTTTCCGTATTCAACCGCTTGAATCGTATCTACAACTGTTACTCCGTTTTTCTTAAATTCTTCGACGAGCATTTCCAATTTTTCAACTCGGTAATTAATCATAAATTCTTTTGTTGAAGGTTCAAAATATTTTGTGGTTTCTTTAAAAGGACTCCATTGAGAAAACCCTTTCTTCGTGCTGTCCGCACCTTGATACCATTCAAACACTGCGCCATAGTCATTCGTATTCAAACCAAGATTGGTTTCATACCACGCTCGTATTTTTTTGGGATCTTTGCACTTGAAAAAAATACCACCAATTCCGGTTGCTTTTTTCATTGTTTGCTGACTGGTATCGCTTTCCGCTATGAATGAATTAAAAGCAAATCCAAGAGCGAACGTCATACTAAATGCAAGAGTTATGAGTATTATTTTTTTCATTGAGGTTACAGTTTTGATTTTATGAGTATTGTTATTTTTGCTTCAATGATGCATCTATCAATTCCTTTAATACTTTCATATCAACATCCTCCAACTTATTAATGTAGAGGCAACCAACACCGGTTTTATGCTTGCCGAGTTTTTTTAGTGTGGTCGCATGCTCCTTAATATTTAATGTCAAATACAACGACAGATTCGCTTTACGGGGAGCGAAGCCGATCAAGAACCAATCAACTTCTCTTCCGGTCGCGGGGCTTTTGTATCGTTTGTTACCAAAGCCAATGAGAGATGCGCCCCACATTTTAGGTTCTTCTCCGGATGCTTTTTTCATCATTTCCAAAAGTAGAAAACTGTCTTTCCGCTTTTGTTCGTCCGGAACTTTATTGATAAAATCCTCCACGCTTGCAGCGGTTTGTTTTGTTTTTATTTCAGCGAGTTTTGATTTTTTTTCAGCCATACGAGTTTATTCTTTGTTTGGTTTGTAAATTTACTTTTCAATGAAGACCGGCGAGAGTTGAGATTTGTACGTTGTATCCGTCAATTGCTTTTCTTCCTTGGTTGCCCAGTTCATCAGCATAATGTGATATTGTGTTTCCTTCACATCCGACTTGTTGAAGGTAAGCCACTTTCCATCAGAACTCCAATCGTGATAACCATCCGAAATAGGATTATCAATGAGTTTCCACTGTTTCTTTCCATCATGCGTTATTGCAAAAATGCTATGTCTTCCATCCTGCAAGGAAATGTACGAAATGAAATTTTCTGTCGGATGCCATTTGGCTGCGCCTGCACGATATCCAAAATCTTTTGCTGAAGGATTTCCTTCCGGATAATGTGTTAGTTGCGTCATCTGTGTTCCGTCATCGTTCATTATAAATAATTCCTCATGACTTTTTCTGTCCCGCTTATGCTTTTGATAATAGAATACGATTTTTTTGCCATCAGGAGAAAAACATGGGTCGCCATACTTTGCCGCAGTGTCACTGGTCAATTGATTGTAAGCGCCGGTTTTCGTGTTGATAATAAAAAGTTGATAACGGATTTCTTTACCAATTCTTCCTGCAACCACAAGTTCTTCACCGTTGTTTCTCCCGCTCATCCAACTATCTTCTATCATCAAATCACTTACTTTTTTTATGTTGTTTCCGTTTACATCCGTTTCGTATAAGGAAAAAGCATCGGTAACATGTATCTCTGTCGCTGATAAAAAATAAACGGTCTTTGAACGCATAGTAAGTCCACGCAACATCAGGATTGTTGGTGATATTTTTTTTATTTGAACCATCCATGTTCATGGTGATTATTTCATAATTATTTTTATGAATGGTATCGCGTTCATGAATATTGTAAGCAATTGAGTACTGCTTTTCAGTTTCCTTATTTTGGGTTTGTGAGTTGACATACGAACCAAATAATAGAATTGCAATGATTATGTGAAGTGTGTTTTTCATAATAATGTGTCTGGTTTATGGTTGTTGAATAATAATGTTGTGTTTTTATCTCCGAACTTATTTTAGAGAGATGGTAACACTAATGCATCGTAAACTTTTGTTCTTCAATTTTAGAAAGTATTTCACTCGCAACAATTAACGCTTGCTTTCCTTCTTCCGCCGTAACTTTTGGCTCCGTGTTTTCTTGAATGGATTTCAAAAATTCTTCCAACTCGACTTTCAGCGGATTGAGTTGCGGAATTTCCGGTTGTTCAAAAATAATATTGCGCTGAATTTTTCCCGAATCAATTGCGCCGAGTTTCATCATTCGCGATTGCAACGGAAAATTTTCATCCACAATGCGAAACACTTCCGCGCTTCCTTCCGAAAAATTTACCGAGATGTACGCATCGCTTTGAAACATTCTCATCTTCCGCATTTTCTGCTGCGAAATTCTGCTCGCGGTTACGTTTGCAACACATCCGTTTTCAAAACGAATTCGCGCGTTCGCAATATCCACCGAATCGGAAACAACAGCAACGCCATTAGCGTCAATTTGCGCAACGGGAGATTTTACAAAACTTAAAATAATATCAATGTCGTGAATCATCAAATCCAAAACGACAGCGACATCAGTTCCGCGAGCGGTGAATTGCGCCAAACGATGCGCTTCGATAAACATCGGTGAAATATTGTATTGTTCAATTGCAAGCAATGCGGGATTGAATCGCTCGATGTGTCCCACTTGAATTTTGCAATTATTTTTTTTTGCAAGCGCAATCAATTCATCCGCTTCGTTGGGCGTAGTCGTAATCGGTTTTTCGATGAAGCAATGAATTCCTTTTTCCAAAGAGAGTTGTGCAATTTCAAAATGAAAGCGTGTGTTTGCGGCGATAGTAACTGCTTGAACATTTTGCAATAAATGTTCCAACGAAGAAAATGATTGAACATTGTATTTTTTGGCAATCTCATTTCGCTTTGGTTCATCAACATCAAACACGCCAATAAAATTCGCGGAAGAAATTCCTGCCGAAGCAAACACGTCCGCCAACATTTTTGCGTGCAACGAACCGAGATGTCCAACACCTATTACGCCGATGTTTGTTTTTGCTGTATGTTCCATTGTATTTTCTAATTACGAATTACGAGTTACCAATTACAATTTACAAATTAAGAAGAGTAATTGGTAATTAGTAATTTGTCATTCGTTGTTTATTTACAATCTCTTCAATCCAACGAGAAAATTTTTCTACGGTATAAAATTTTAACGGCGGGTTCAGTATTTCAATTTCTTCTTGCGCGTACGAATCCCATAATGCAACCGCGCACGCAACACCAACCTCCGCCGATGCT
>JAGXRH010000070.1 GCA_018335975.1 Ignavibacteriales bacterium | reverse complement strand
CGTTCTTCAGTATCTTCAAAATTTTTCATCCTGTCAAGATAACTTTGTAAAATTAACACTGCCGCGATTTTATCTACAGAAGATTTTTCCCGCCGTTTTTTTCTTGTGGAGGAATCGCGAAGAATCTGGTGCGCCTGCACACTGGTTAGCCGTTCATCGAGAAGAATAATTTCCTTATGAAATATTTGCCGTAACTTTTCCACAAAGCGTGTAACTTCCTCGCTGGATTCGCTCTTCTCCCCTTTCATCGAGAGGGGATTTCCAACGATGATGATTTGAATATCGTATCGTACAACCAACTCCGATAATTCAGAAAAGAGTTTCGGGGATGCTTGAAGAACGCCAACGGGATGAGCAAGGAAACCAAGCGTGTCGCTTACTGCAACTCCGATACGTTGTCTTCCGAAATCTATTCCCAAAATACGGGGATAAGTGGTTTCCATTTTTTTATAACTCTTCGAATCGCGCCGCGAATCTCACACCCTTTACTTCACGCATTTTTTCTATCAGCCGTTGAAGATGCTCAATATCTTTCACGCCGAGAACAATGAGTCCGTCAAAATTTCCTTCCCGCGAATCAATGTTGATACTCCGGATATTAGTATTGTTGAACGTACTAATAACGTTTGTTAAATCGTTCACCAACGAATGTCTGTCACTTCCGGAGATTTTTACTGCGGCAGCAAACTCGTTCTCTGATGCGGTGGGCCAGGAAACTTCCACGATGCGATGAATTTCATTCGCTCCCATCCGCACAATATTCCGACAATTTTTTCGATGAATTTTTATTCCTTCCCCGACGGTAACAAATCCGACAATATCATCTCCCGGAATCGGGTTACAACATTTTGCGAAATTATGGAGTACGTTGTTTTCACTTCCAAAGAACGTGATACCGCTTATCATTTGCCGCGCAGTTTGCACGAAACTGGAAAACAATCCATTCGTTTTGGGTTGTTCCGGATGTTGCGGCGCGATATTTCTTCGATGTTGTTCTACGGCAAGAAGAATTTCATCGGGTTGAGTTTTCCCATCCTGAACGGAAAGATACATTTCGAATACGGTTTCAAACTTGAAATCGGAAATAATTTTCTGAAGTTCATCATCGGAGTACGAAATTTTTAATTTCTTTGCTCGACGCTCGAACATTTCTTTTCCGACTTGCGCAAGCGAATGTTCGGATTCCCTGCGCAGTTTACGCAGTTTTTGTTTTGCCTTATGGGTTACCACCACCTTCTCCCAATCGGGGCTCGGCGTTTGGTTTTTTGAAGTAATGATTTCTATCTGGTCGCCGCTTCGGAGTTTTGTATCAAGCGGTACTATTTTCCCGTTCACTTTTGCACCGATGCAGTGCATTCCGACATTCGTATGCACTTCAAAAGCAAAATCCATTGGTGTTGCGCCTTGCGGAAGAATTTTTAACTCTCCTTTGGGAGTAAAAACATAGATTTCATTCTGGTACAAATTGAGTTTCACACTCTCCAGTAATTGCTCGGGAGAGGAGTCAGAATCTGCGTGTTCGAAAATTTCCCGCACCCAGTTGAGCCATTGTTCAATATCCTGGTCGAGGTTGCTTTTCACTCCCTTGTATTTCCAATGCGCCGCAACACCCCGTTCAGCAATTTCGTGCATCAGTTTCGTCCGGATTTGCACTTCTACCATTTTTCCCTGCGGTCCGATTACCGCAGTGTGTAACGACTGATATCCGTTTTTTTTCGGGACCGCAATATAATTTTTAAAACGTTCCGGGACAGGTGAATAAATAGCCGAAACCAATCCATATACTGAGTAACATTCATTATCAATTTCCGTATCTAAAATAATACGCACAGCATACAGGTCGTAGATTTCATCCATCGGCTTTGCCTGTGTTTTCATTTTATTGTAAATGCTGTACAAATGTTTCGGACGACCGAATATTTCCACGTTGTACTTCGCGTCTTTTAATTCTTTTTCAATCGGGAGAATAAATTTTTTCAGATACGTTTCTCGCTCTCTCCTTTTCGAAACAATGAGGCGCGAAAGTTCGTCATAATCTTTCGGGTGAAGATACTTGAACGCCAAATCTTCCAGTTCCCATTTTATTGTTGCAAGCCCGAAACGGTGAGCGAAGCCGGCATAAATATCCAGTGTTTCCTGTGCGATGCGCCGTTGCTTTTCTATCGAGAGATATTCCAGCGTGCGCATATTATGCAGGCGGTCTGCAAACTTCACCAGCATTACCCGAATATCGCTGACCATCGAGAGAAGTAATTTTCGATAATTTTCTACCTGATGAGAGGAATCTTCGTGTTTGGCAACATCTGTGCTTTCAAATACTCCGGAAATTTTTGTTACACCGTTGACAATATTTGCTACGGTGGGACCAAATTCTTCTTTCAAATCATTGAATTGATAATCCGTTTCTTCCAGAATGTCGTGCAATAATGCGCTCGCAACGGAAACATCGTCGAGAGGAATTTCGGTGGCAACAATGAGCGCAACTTCATACGGATGATTAAAATAAACGTCGCCCGATGCGCGAAGATGGTCTTTGTGCGCGCTGAGGGAAAAATAATACGCCTTCTCAATGAGCCGTTCATCTACCGCGTGAAGATTTTTTTTACACGCGGCGAGTAATGAATCGAGTTTCTTTTTTGTTGCGAAAGTTTTCATTTCAATTTTTCTTCGCGTGAAATATATTTCAAGGCGAGATGAAATTCAAATATTGGGGGAGAATATCAATGGAATTCTTGGAGTTTCTATTTCTTGAGCGGTTCGACCGGAATAGACATTCGACGTACTATTTTCGCAATTGGATACACGTCTTTACGCGCATCCCAATACGGAGATTTTTTGTAAAAGAAATTCAACCGCTCAAAAGAACTTTTCGCAAAGATCGAATCTGTTGCGATTTTTTGTTCAAACTCATTTTTCAGGTTTGCATCTTTGTTCATCATTTCTCGCGCAAGTTTTTCGAGAACGTAATCTTCACCGTACTCTTTCTGTTCGAATAGAGCGTCTAAAAATCCCCAATGTATGAGAGCATCCGGCGCATCGGGTTCGAGCAAATGCACCGCTACTTTTGCCGCTCGCTGATTCATCGGGACGACGATAGTTCCGCTCGGATACATTCGCTCTTCAGTGATTTTTTCAGACATAAAGTTGACGTAGTGCCTTCCTTCAAACGGTCGTTCATTCCAATGTGCGTTGGAAAATTTATACGACTCGACTTGGAGCCGCGTTGGCTTTGTTAATCGTTGTAATTTAATATCGTGCAATTTCAACACGGAAAGAACAGATGTCCACTGTTGCGGAATAAGATATGCGTACGGCAGCGTAATTTCTTTCTGTACTTTCGTTGTTTTAAAAAGCGGAATCCTAATATTTTGTGGCTCATTGGTAAACTTCATCCAGGAATTTTTTGATACTTCGCTCTCTTCGACAGAATATTTATATCCGAGATACATCATCGTATCTGCAACATCAGTTAATTCCATCTGGAGAGGAACTTTAAAATTGCCATCTCCTTTTTCTCCTGCAGAAATTATTTCTTCATCCGCCGTTCGTACTGCAAGACGTAACGCACCTGCGCTTTCATAAATTTCTTCGAAGAGGGATTGGAGCAAATGATAGGTTGCTTCGACTCGGGTTTTATAATTCTTCAGCATGTGTGTTTCAATTAAATATGCTGGACGATTTTGGATAACGCCGTACTCGGTCGAAAATCTTGGCGGCCCAGATTCATTCACAATGCCTTGCGTAACATCCCGTTCGTTTTTCCAGAATATGTACGGAGCGAGAAGAATATTTTTGATTGCCATTTTTTTATCAACCGAAGGAAGTAATTTATCGGTAATCCATGAACGAACGGAAGGAGCGACATTCTGCTGGTCATTGATCGCATAGGTGATTGGATATTGATAGTCTGCGCCATCCGTTACGTGACAATCCACATAAAAATCGGGAAGCCATTCGTTAAAAAGTTTCAGCCACATTTGTGTTTCGGGCGCGTCGGCTTTCATATAATCGCGATTGAGATTGAGATTTTGCGCTGTTGTTCTCCATCCCATTGAGTCAGGTCCGTTTTGATTGATACGATTGAATGGAGAAAATCGTTCATGCCCATCAAGGTTGTAAATGGGGAGAATGAGCAAAATGATTTTCTCCAGAAGCATTTCTTTTTCTTTCGTAACGCAAATATCCCGCAACAACATCAACGATGCATCTTTCCCGTCAATTTCACCCGCGTGAATTCCACTTTGAACAAGCACAATCGCTTTCCCGGATGCTTGTGCGCGTTTCGGATTTATTTCCATCGAGTTTTTTGAAACGATAACGAGCGGCATCGGTCTGCCTTCAGGAGTCTTGCCAATATAGGTAAGGTGAATCCACGGTGATACTTTTGCCATTCGTTGAAGATAGTATATCGTTTTATCATACCGTGGAGTCGTATGGAAATTTGATTTTTCGGCTGGGGTCAACCAGAGTTCTTTTCTGTGTTGTTGTGTAACAGAAATTCCTGCAAAGCAAATAGTCAAAATCAAGAGGAATGATATTTTCATAATACGAGAATATGTTTTTGAGTGAAAAAATGAAATGGTATATTTGTGCCACAAAAAAAGTTATAACCTTACGGAAAGGTACAAAAGTGGTTTAATTGGCACGCCTGGAAAGCGTGTGTCCTTCACGGGACCGAGGGTTCGAATCCCTCCCTTTCCGCTCACTATTATCAGAGTTCTTTCAATTATTGGAAGAACTCTTGCTGTTTGTTGAATGTATTTCACCTATATACTCCAAAGTCTGAAAGATAAAACGTACTATTTTGGTTCAACACAAAATCTTGAACAACGATTGAAAGAACATAACGCCGGGCGTGTTCGATTTACGAAGGGACATTTGCCTTACCAAATAATTTATTCCGAAACTTATCATACAAGAAAAGAGGCGGTGGCACGAGAAAAATTTTTTAAGTCTATTGACGGTTATCGTTGGTTGAAAGAAAATAAAATTACCTGATTGACCGAGGGTTCTCCCGAAGGGACTCCTTTGGAGGAATCCCTCCCTTTCCGCTACTTACAACAGTAAATATCTAAAATGAACTTCTAAAAACTCAAATGTTGAATATTCAATGCTCAATGTCCAATGCTCAAGTTCAATACCAATAATTTTTTCACTTGATTATTGAACATTGGGTGTTGGATATTGAATATTCTTCACAAAAGACCTTCGGGTAAAAGTAGTTTTAGAGATACCTTAAACGAAAAAAGTTCAAAATGTTTAGGCGAACCTCGCAACTCTTTGAACTTTTTAATTTTAAATTATCTCGAAATTGTTTTACATCAACTTCACGATATCGAGCGCCATTAAACCTAACATCGCTGTAAATATCCCACCCAACACAGTCCAAATACCGAACATCTGCATACGCTCTTTCGTTGCCTCTTTATCTATGCTATATTGCGGATGCGTTTTTATTTGACAGTCGTTGGTGAGTTCACTCTGGCAAGCAAGACGGTGATTTTTCGGGACAGAACGAACCATCCACGGAAACCAACTCATCATCGAGCCTTCCTCAATCGGTTTCATCGGCGATACGCCCTTTCCATCAACAACTTCAATCCGACACGTGCCACACAATCCGTTCCCTCGACAATTTAATAAAACGTCAAGACCCGAATAGAGTTGAATATTATTTTTTCCTGCAACCTTCCGCAAATTACTTCCTGCAACTGCTTCGATGGTTTTTCCTTCGTTGACAAATACAATATTGGGCATAATACATTCCTGTTAAAATTTTTCGATACAAATATTCGGCGACTAAAATACAAATTTTTTTTCAGAGTTCGATTTAAAAATAAAAAGCGATTCGCTTCACAGGAATCGCTTTTCTAAAATGCGGACTCGTCTTATTTTATCAACATCAATTTCTTCATTTTTGTAAACGAACCATCGTTCAACGTAAGACGGTAGAAGTACACGCCCGAAGAGAGTGAACTTGCATCGAATTCAACGTCTGTGTACCCATCCAGCACTTCTTCATTATCAAAGAGTGTTGCAACCTCTTGGCCTAAAATATTGTACACCTTCAACGTAATAACGGATGGTTCGAGTAAATAAAACTGGATTGTTGTTCTTGGGTTGAACGGATTGGGATAATTCTGTTCGAGCACGGGTGATGATGGCAATACCCAATTATTTTCAAGCGGTGTAATTATGGTCGGCTTTAATCCACTCGGGATTAAGTATGGAACCTCTGAAATGGAACGAGTTCCCTTCAATCGCAACCCCGAGGAGAAACTGATGGTATCAATCACTCCCTCGAACGAGTTATTGATTTTGTACACCGCGCTATCCAATATTTTGAATACGGAAGTATCAGCGAATTTATGAACCCGAGCATTTGCGGTTGAATCAAAAACATAATATCCGCTCATCATCGTATCTGCCATCCTTGAAATATGGGCTATAGTTTTACCATTGACCAACGGGTTATTGGTTCCGTCATCATATTTGAGTTCGCCAAAGCCAACAGGATTTACCCCCATTGCACTCGCTACGATATTCAATTTGAGCGCCACCATGTTAGCAAATAACCGATTGTCGTGGAACCGATTTAAGAGAATTCCTTTCGGTCCGATGAATGGATTATTCCCTTTTCCAACGTCTAATTTGTCGAATCCTCTCGGAACCTTTGTGTGTAATTTTCCAGCCTTATTTCCCAGAGAGACAAGCGTTTGCTTTTCATTATCAATCAACACCCATCCATAGTATGCAGGACTATCAATTTGTCTGTTGAGTCCAACGAGTAATCCGACAGTCGAATTAAATCCTCCTCCATCGAATGCTCTTTTTAGAACGTTGATTCTATTGGGACGCGGTAAACCGAGAACATTCGAAACAAGAGATACAGCAGTCTTCTTTCCGAGATTTGTTAATGGGTCAGAACTCCACGAATGTTTCTTCACTTTGATTAAACTTGCCTTCTTCCCAACTGCAGTTATTTCAACAGTAGCGCCTGTATCAATGGGAGTTGGGTAGTAGAGTGTCCACCTTTTCAGGTTGGTAACTTTAGCATCGGGTTTGGGCTTAAACGCAATTGCAGAATCTGCAGGGGGAACAGATGTTACTTTTGAACCGCCGACAGTATCAATTACCGCATTGAATTCCACTATGAGAATTTTAGCATTGAGCAGTGTATTTTTGATTGTGTATTTAAATAACGCCCTATCGGCTTTTGCTAAAACCGCCCTGCCAAGCCCCCCCTTGTTATCTCTATCCAGCGCTAACAACGTTGCATCGAAGGAACGGTAACGTGATGTATCTACTGTGAGCGCAGATAGTCTCACAGTATCAGGACGCAATGAACCATTGTGCGAGAAAAGTAATTTCGCCGTACTCAGACCTATACCTGACGGGTCAAAGGTAACTTGAACGGTAATACCTGATGCAGTCTCAATCACTCGCTCACTTGAAAAATCAGTTGAAAATTCCGAAATCGGGTGTCCGGTTTGAATGGGATTAATTTCGAAGATGGTAAGCGGAGATGAACCAATATTTGTTACAACGACATCCAGCGTCTTTGGTGTATGAAGATAAACGGTATCAAAGTTTAAGAAATTAGTGTCTGCAGAAAATATCGGATAAATGGCATTTCCTTTTACGGGGATTTTGGTGGGAAGCGCTAAGGCATTGTGTGCAAAAATGACATTCGCTCGTTTTATTCCGATGGGTAACAAAGGTTGAAAAGTAATAATGAATTGCACGCTATCGCCTGGAGCTACATCTTCTTTATCCGACGATACCGTAAACTGCCCATCATCTGTGGTTACCGAGTTAATACTCAATAAATCCGATCCGGTATTCCATACGGTTATTGTATCTTCGTGTGAAGAATTCACACTCACATCCCCAAAATCCAGCGAATCAGGTGTGGAAGTAAAGAATGGCGCGATTGCATGACCATCTACCGCAACATTCGTTGGAGAGCCTGACGCGTTATGTGTGAAAACAATATTTCCTGTATTCTCACCCGTATCCGTCGGAGCAAAAGTAACGTAAAACTTTTTACTCTCCAGCGGCTGCATAACAGCATCAATCGGTGTTACCGTAAATTTTTCTCGAGAAGATGAAACGGCTTCAATAATCAAGGGCGCTCCGCCGCTGTTTGTTACTGTAACGCTGTCCTTCTTTGTCGTATTGACAGCGACGTTTCCAAATGATATTGATGCAGTAGAGAATTGAGCAATGGGAGCGATACCTCTTCCACTTACAGAAACAGTATCAGGATTCGTCGGAGCATTGTGGTTAAAAATTATAATCCCATATACCGTTCCACTATCAACGGGCGAAAATGTAATATGGAAACTCTTGCTGCTTCCCGCCGTTATAATTGCGCTCGTTGGATTTACTGTAAAGGTGGCGCGGGAAGAAGTAACAGAAGAAACCGTCATTGAAACTGTTCCATCATTCGTAACAATCACGCTATCAACTTTTGGTTGCCCCGTCAGAACATCACCATACGATTTACTCGTGGCGGAAAGTGTGAATACTCTTCTATCGCCCTGACCATTAACAATAACTGTGTCAGGAGAACCAGCTGCATCGTGAGTGAATATAATGCTTCCTGTTTTCAATCCAACCGTTGAGGGATGAAATGTAACACCAAATTTTTTACTCTCAGAGGGGGATACACTTCCCGATGTCGGGGATATTGAAAAATCAGTGTTGTTGCTGCTCGTGATGTTGGAAATACTCAGAGTTGAGTTTCCGGTATTTGAAACCGTGATCGAATCTGTTTTTGTTGAATCAAGTATTATTATTCCCCCGAATGAAAGTGTTGTTGGAGAGGGGCTGAATAATGGCTGAATACAAAAACCTGAAACGGTTATTTGATTTGACGAAGGTGAACCGTTATGATAAAAAGTGAAGGTATTTGGTTTACTCCCGGCAGAAAGTGGGGTAAAAGTGATATAAAATTTCTTACTGGAAAATGCTCCAATAACTGCGCTTGATTGCGAAATACCGTAATCAACCGAATTCACAGAGACAATGGAATCAATCAGCATCGTTGCCCCGCCATTATTTGTTACCGTGATACTATCGACTTTTGGAGTATTTATTACAACGTTTCCGAAGGCGAGAGAACTTGGAGATGAAGAAAAGGATGGCAAGACACCCGTTCCACTAACGATTATAGTATCGGGTGAACCTGTTGCGTCGTGATTGAAAATAATTTCTCCCGTTTTTAAACCTATGGAAGTTGGGGTGAAATAAACCGTGAATTTTTTCGTCGCTGATACAGCAATAGTAGCTGTGGTTGGAGAAACCGAAAATTGCGAATTATCAGAGAGAACCGAGGTTATACTCATTATCGAGGTACCCGTATTAGTAATGATAATGCTTGTATCACT
>JAGXRH010000069.1 GCA_018335975.1 Ignavibacteriales bacterium | reverse complement strand
TGCTGACCAAATTTCCGATGCTGTGCTTGATGCAATTCTCGCACAAGATCCCACTTCGCGCGTTGCTTGCGAAACATTTGTTACCACCGGACAAGTTATTGTTGGTGGTGAAGTGCGAACAAATGCTTATGTGGAAATTCCCGATTTAGTTCGCGGCGTTATCAAAGATATTGGCTACACCAAAGGCGAATATATGTTTGAAGCAAAATCGTGCGGAATACTTTCTGCAATTCACGCGCAATCTGCGGACATCAATCGCGGCGTTGACCACAAACAAAAATCAAAAGATAAATACGATAACATCGGCGCGGGCGATCAAGGAATGATGTTTGGTTATGCATGCAAAGAAACTCCCGAACTTATGCCGGCGGCAATTATGTATGCGCATAAACTTTTGAAAACACTGTCTGAAATTCGTAACGCAGGAAAAACGATGACGTATCTTCGTCCCGATGCAAAAAGCCAAGTATCTCTTGAGTATGATGGAAACAATGTTGTTCGCGTTGATACGGTTGTCGTTTCTACGCAGCACGATCCCGAAGCAAAGGGATTTTCGGAAAAAGATTGGCAAAACAAAATTAAAGAAGATGTGCTCGCCAATGTTGTGAATAAAGTTATACCAAAAAATTTACTTGATGCAAAAACAAAATACTTTGTCAATCCCACCGGAAGGTTTGAAATTGGCGGTCCTCACGGCGATACCGGTTTAACAGGAAGAAAAATAATTGTTGATACATACGGTGGCGCTGCTCCTCATGGTGGCGGAGCGTTTAGTGGAAAAGACCCATCGAAAGTGGATAGAAGCGCCGCATACGCTGCAAGACATATTGCAAAAAATGTTGTGGCTTCGGGACTTGCGGAAAAATGTACCGTGCAAGTTTCATATGCAATCGGAATTGCGCGACCGACTTCCATTCGCGTTGAAACACACGGAACCGGAGTGAATGGAATCTCCGATGCAGAACTTCAATCGAAAGTAGAAACAGTTTTTGATTTACGACCGGCTGCAATTATTGATAGATTCAGTTTAACAAAACCCAAAGGATGGAAATATCGCGATACTGCTGCTTATGGGCATTTCGGAAGAGAAATGTTTCCTTGGGAAAAATTGGATTATGTGAAGGAATTGAAGAAAGCGTTTAAATAAAGAAAAGATTTTTATAAACAAACTAACAAACCAATCAACTAACGAACTCAATGACAGAAACAAAAACTTACAAAGTCGCCGATATAAAACTTGCATCGGAAGGACGCAAAAAAATTGAATGGGCAGAATCACGTATGCCCGTATTGATGAACATTCGCAACACCTACGAAAAAACAAAACCGTTCAAAGGTTACAAAATTGCCGGATGCTTGCACGTTACGAAAGAAACCGCTGTGCTTGTGGAAACATTCAAAGCATGCGGCGCTGATGTTGTGTGGTCGGGATGCAATCCGCTTTCGACACAAGATGAAATTGCAGCGGCGCTTGCGGCAAATGGAATTTCCATTTTCGCTTGGCACGGAATGGATGTGAAAGCGTTTTACTGGTGCATTGATAAATGTTTGGAAGTCAATCCGAATCTCACGCTTGATGACGGTGCGGATTTGATTTTCACTGCGCACAATAAATACAAAGAACTCTGCGCAAAAATTGTTGGCGGAACAGAAGAAACCACAACGGGCGTTCATCGTCTTCGCGCAATGGCGAAAGATGGAAAGCTGAGTTATCCCGTTATTGCAGTGAACGATGCGGAAACAAAATGGGATTTCGATAATGTGTACGGAACGGGACAATCAACGCTTGACGGAGTTTTACGAGCAACGAGTGTTTTACTTGCGGGGAAAAATATTGTCGTTGCCGGTTACGGACATTGCGGAAAAGGTGTTGCGATGCGCGCAAAAGGAATGGGAGCAAATGTCATTGTTACGGAAGTAAAACCAACTGCCGCGCTCAAAGCAACTCTCGAAGGAATGCGCGTTATGAAAATGGATGATGCCGCAAAAGTCGGAGATATTTTTATTACTGCAACGGGAATCAAAGACATCATCACGAAAAAACATTTTGAGAAAATGAAAGATGGCGCGATTATTTGCAACACCGGACATTACGATTGCGAAATCAATATTCCCGATTTGGAATCATTGAAGAAATCGAAGCGGACTGTTCGCAACGATAACGAAGAATATGTTTTGAAAAATGGAAATCGTGTGTATCTTCTTGCGCAAGGAAGATTAGTGAATCTCGCCGCTGCTGAAGGTCATCCTTCGGAAGTGATGGATATGTCGTTTGCCAATCAATTTCTTTCACAACTACGTTTAGTGAATGCGCATAAGAAAGGAACGAAATTGGAAAACACCGTTCACGATATTTCCAATCAACAAGACCAAGAACTTGCATCGCTCAAACTTAAAACAATGGGACATAGCATTGATACGTTGACGAAAGAACAAATTGCCTACGCAAGCGATTATTCTGCGGGAACATAAGAACAATTAAAAATGAAAAGTTAAAAATGCAAAATGTGAAAGCATTCGTTTTCTGTTTTGCATTTTATTTTTGTGTGAACGACAACATTTTAATTATTTTGTTCTCAATAATTTTACAAGTGAAAGGTAATAAACGATGGTTACAAAAGAATTACTCAAATCCGAAATTGATAATGTTCCCGAAGAAAACTACGATAGTCTTTTTCGTGTCATAAGAGAAATGGAACAAACAAGAAAGAACTTCGACAAAGAAAAATTCTTAAATGAAGTCCGTGCTGTCCGCGAGAAGATTGGCGGATATTTAACAGACGATGAATTGAAACAAATGAAAGAATTCGGACGAGAATGATAGTTGCTGACGCTAATGTTCTTGTGTATCTAATCGTAAAAGGTGAGCATACGATTCAATCCGAAATTGCATATAACAAAGATTCAAATTGGATTGCTCCTTTTCTTTGGCGTTCTGAAGTTTGTAATGCGATTGCCGGATATATGAGAAAGAAGTTGGTAACCCTTGATGAAGCGATAACATTGTGAAAAACTTGATTAATATTATCCAATCGGATTTGTTAGATTTTCTGCATTAAAATGATTGAAGCAAAAATAAAACAGAGAAAGAGAAATCTTTCATCGGAGTTATCAAAAATTCCCATCGAGAAATCGTGGTCGTTTGCGGACAAGACGATAAAAGATACTTCGTACATCACGCACGGATATTACACGTACCCAGCGAAATTTATTCCACAACTTGCATCGCGATTGATTCTTGAACATAGTAAAGAAGGAGACATTGTTGTTGATCCATTCTTGGGAAGCGGAACAACTGTTATTGAATCGCTTGTCAATAAAAGAATTGGTATTGGTGTTGACATCAATAACATCGCGTATTTAATTGCAAAAGTAAAATCTACGCCGATAAATTTTTCAACTCTATCTAATGAATTTACACTACTCTCTTTTGATTTAGAAAACCGTCTCAATGGAAAATTTGATTATTATCTTCGTCAAGCAGAAAAGAAAATTCCAAACAATCCTCGCATTGATTATTGGTTTAAGAAAGAAGAAAAGGAAAAACTCTCAATCATCTTTTCAAGAATTTTAGAAATAGAAAATAATGATGTGAAAGATTTTTTCTTGGTTGCGTTTGCTCAAATTCTGAAATCGTGTTCCATCTGGTTGCAAAAGAGTGTAAAACCAACAAGAGATTTTAAGAAGAACATTTCTGAACCAACAAGTTTATTCTTACGACAATGCAGAAAGTTGTTACGAAAGCATAATGAGTTTGACAACTTGTTGAACGATGAAGTTAAAAGAAACATAAAGAAATACAGAATTGTGCAATGTGGAGATTCGAGAGAAATTCCTTGCGACAATAACAAAGCAACATTGATTGTTACAAGTCCTCCGTATGTAACTTCCTACGAGTATGCCGATTTGCACCAACTTCCTTCGCTGTGGTTTAGTTATTTAAATGAACTTTCAGAATTTAGAAAAAAGTTTATCGGAAGTTCGTATAAAGAACGAAGCGAAATAAATTTAAAAAGTAGTTTAGCCGATGAGATAGTGAGAAAATTGGGAAACGGAACAAAAGCATTAGAAGTGAAAAACTACTTTGCTGATATGTTTGAAAGTTTTATCGAAATGAAACGTGTATTGAAAAAACATGGGAAAGCGTGTATTGTTATCGGAAACACTCAATTACAAAAAGTAGATATTTTAAATGCAGAAGTTTTTCAAGAACAATTTGAAAATATCGGTTTTAAAACTTATAAAATTGTTCATCGAGAAATTCCTTCAAAGATGTTACCTTCAACGAGAGATCCAAAAACGGGAAAGTTTACAACCGTTGATGACAAAGGAATGAAATTGGCTTATCCCACAGAATATATTTTAGTGATGGAAAAACAATGACAATAAAAGATTTAATTCGCTTATATAATTCAAAGAAAGAGAAATATGGAAAGGAAACTTATCGCCATATTTCTACTTTACTCAAAGAAGCAAAAGCGCAACACGAAGCAGATTTTGAAGGAGATGACCACGAACAATCTTGGCGAGCATTTAAAGGAAAAAATCTTGAAAAACTAATAGAATATATTATCGTTGATGAGGTGAGAAATTTAGGATTAGAAGTAATCAACGGGAATTCTTTGGAACGAACAAACGGTGCAAACCTTTCACAAGAATTAAGCCAAGTAAAAAGAAATTTGCTTATAGATTATGGTGAATTTGGCTCCCACCTTCCCGATGTAGATATAATTATTTATGAACCCCAAACGAGTAAGGTCGTTGCAGTACTTTCAAGTAAAGTAACTCTACGAGAAAGAATTGCTCAAACTGGTTATTGGAAAATAAAACTTGCTTCTGATAAAGTTACACAGCATATAAAAGTTTATTTTGTTACGCCCGATGAAGATGGAACGCTCACCGTGAAAAGACCAGCAAAGAAAGGAAGAGCAATAGTAGAAGTAGATTTGGATGGAAGTTATGTTTTGAGCGAAACAAATATTCAAGAAAGTAACAAAGTGAAAATGTTTGATAAATTTATTGACGATTTAAGGAAACTATTAAAATGAAATATCTACTATTCATCTCTTTCCCAAATGGTTTAATGCACAATGCTCTTTACGAAAATCTTTTTATCGTTCAAGACAGTATAGTGCAACTCGCAGAAGAAGATGGTTACAAAATCGATGTCGATAATATTCCTTTGACTTCAAAATTTGAAGAACACTTTAAACAAAATGACGATTTTTTCTTTGAATTAACTACTGGTGTTTGGTTTCATCTACAACAACTCTCAGAAAGAAACCACATAAAACCAACAAAGTGGGATTAGCAGAGTGTCAAAAGTGAAAAAACTGCAAGAACTTATTCTTGAATCTACAACTCTTTGGGATTTTCCAACACAAAATTATGGAGATAAACCACACGGCAATAACAAATACAAAGGTGTAACACCCGCATTTGTTATTTGGAATTTATTACAACGTTATACCAAAGAAGGAGATTTAGTTGTTGACCCAATGTGTGGAAGTGGAACTACAATTGATGTCGCAAAAGAACTGAATAGAAAAGTAATTGGATACGATTTAAACATTGTTCGTTCCGATGTCAAAAAAAACGACGCAAGAAAAATTCCGCTTGAAGATAACAGTGTAGATTTTGTTTTTATTGATTCACCGTATTCTGACAATCTTGATTACTCTGATGATAAACGATGCATTGGAGAAATTTCTTGTGAGAAAACGGAGTTTTATGATGAGTTAGAAAAAGTTGCAAAAGAAATTCATCGCATCTTAAAACCAAACAAAGCAATGGCGTGGCTAATCGGCGACCAATGGATAAAGAAAAAATTTACGCCAACAAGTTTTTTACTTTATCAGCGATTAGAAAAACTCTTTGAAACGATTGATACTATTTGTGTAACGCGTCATAATCAAACATCAAATACGGGCTTATGGCACAACAGAGCGAGAAGATTTAATTTTTACTTACGCGGTTACAAACTTCTTTTCATAATGAAAAAGAAATCGGAAGAAGAAACAGCGAAACCAACAAAGCTAAAACAAAAAAAGATAGAATTAGAAGTAGCAAAAGAAAGAAAAGTATTTGAAGAAAAAATCTCTGCAGAAGAAGTTGCGCGAAGAATAAAAAAACACGAACGAGAATTTGCGAGAAAACTTCTTGAACCGAAACCACAAGAAACAAAACAAAGAAGAAAGAAATAATAATTTATGACATCAATTGCCATCAACAGAATAAATAAAGAATTTTCACATAAAATAAATCAACAAACCTTATGAAATCACTTTTCCTCTCAACCATATTATTTTCACTTTTAATTTTCAACTTTTCATTTTCATCCGATATGAAACCACCGAAAGAATCTGCATTTGATAGATTTCTTCGATACGTAAAAATTGATACGCAATCGAAGGAAGACCAAGACACTGTTCCCAGCACTCAGAAACAATTTAATCTTGCAAAACTTCTTGCGAAGGAATTGAAAGAACTCGGCGCGCAAAATGTTCGCTTGAGCGATAATTGTTATGTGTATGCAACCATTCCCGGAAATCTTACGGATAATTCCAAAGTTCCGGCAATCGGTTTGATTTCGCACATGGATACTTCGCCCGCAGTGAGCGGAGAAAATGTCAATCCGATTATTCATAAAAATTACGATGGAAAAAGTGATATCGTTCTTCCGAATGACAAAACGCAAATAATTTCCGTAGAAAAAAATCCTTCGTTGAAAGATTTAAAAGGCGATGATATTATTACTGCCGATGGAACAACGCTTCTTGGGTCCGATGATAAATCGGGTTGTGCAGAAATAATGACGCTCGTAGAAATTTTGTTGACGAATCCGCAAATCAAACACGGAACAATTCAAATCGGATTTACTCCTGATGAAGAAGTGGGAAACGGCGCAAGTAAATTTGATGTCGAAGGTTTCGGTGCGAAGTTTGCTTATACTGTTGATGGCGAAGAACTCGGAGAAATCAGCGAAGAAACATGGAGCGCGCGAACTGCAACAGTTACATTTCAAGGAAAAAGTACGCATCCCGGAACAGCAAAAGGAATTATGATAAATTCTATTTACGCTTTTTCCGATTTCGTTTCGCGTTTTCCCAAAGATAAACTTCCCGAAACAACGGAGAAGCGCGTTGGTTTTGTTCATCCGTATGGCGGAGTAGCAGATGTAGAACAATCGAGTTTGAAAATTCTCTTACGTGATTTTGAAATCAGCGGTTTGGATGAAAAAGAAACGATGTTGAAAAAAATGGTGAGTGAAACGCAATCGAAATTCCCAGAAACAAAAATTTCGATTGAAGTAAAAGAAAATTACAAGAATATGAAAGAAGTGTTGAAGAATTATCCCGAGCTCACGGCGAATGCGATGGAAGCAGCAAAACGCGCGGGATTAACTCCACACTTACGACCGATTCGCGGTGGAACAGATGGTTCGCGATTGACATATATGGGTTTACCTTGTCCGAATCTTTTTACCGGTGGAATGAATTTTCACGGGAAGTTGGAATTCAATTCACGTCGGGGATTGGAAAAATCAGTCGAAACGTTGGTGAATTTGGTGCAGATATTTGCAGAGAAAGCGAAATAAGTTTGTGGTTTGCGGTTGGAGGTTGGTGAAATTTTCATTCCTCAAACCACAAATCTCCGATCTCAAACCAATTTTATGCCAAGAGTAATAACTCCTCCCGCTGAAGAAATTCTCGACAAAGAATTCAAATGTCTCGATAAGGGATTCGTGCGCCTTGTTGATTATATGGGCGGCGATGAATCCATTGTGCAAGCGGCGCGCGTTTCGTACGGCAAAGGAACAAAAAGCGTGAGCGAAGATAGAGGTTTGATTCGCTATTTAATGCGACATCTTCACACAACGCCTTTTGAAATGGTGGAATTAAAATTTCACTGCAAACTTCCGATTTTTGTTGCGCGACAATGGATTCGCCATCGCACGGCAAACGTGAATGAATATTCGGGAAGATATTCCGTAATGAAAGATGAGTTTTACGTTCCCTCGCTTGAAGCGATTCATTTTCAAAGCGCATCGAACAAACAAGGAAGAGATGAAGATGAAGTTCCAATCGAAATTCGTCAGCAAATCATTGATGAACTTTTTTCCGAACAAACAACTTCCTACAACAATTACGAAAAATTTCTCGGACTCAACATCGCACGGGAACTTGCTCGCATCAATCTTCCCGTTTCACTTTATACTGAATGGTACTGGAAAATTGATTTACACAATTTGTTTCATTTCTTGCGTTTACGAATTGATGCTCACGCGCAATTTGAAATTCGTGTCTATGCAGAAGCGCTTGCGGAAATTACCAAATGTGTTGCTCCCATTGCTTACGAAGCGTTTGAAGATTACATTTTGAAATCCGAAAAATTTTCCCGCCTCGAAATGAATGTGTTGAAAACTCTTCTTCTTCAAAAAGATTTATCCGATGAAGAGCTATTGCAATTCGGTTTGGGAAAACGTGAAGCAGAAGAGTTTCGGGAAAAAATGAAATGACTCATGTAAACGTCATGCTGAACTTGTTTCAGCATCTTTTTGAATTGAATGTAGATGCCGAAATAAATTCGGCATGACAGAAATTATAATGTCAGAAAAAAAATCCTTCCGCAATCTCTCCGCAGAATTTATTCTTCTCACGGTCGTTCTTATTTGGGCGATCAATATGCCTCTCGTAAAATGGACAGTCGAGAAATTTGATGTGTTTGTGTACAACAGTCTGCGTTTTATTTGCGGGACAATTGTTGCAGCGATAGTTTATTTCTCCCGGTACGAATGGAAGAGAATTCAAAAAGAAGATTGGGGAAAACTTTTAACGGTTGGTTTTGTCGCGTATGTTTGTTATCAACTCGTATTCATTGTTGGAATAAGAAAAACAACTGCCGGGAATGCTTCTCTCTTTCTTGCAACTGCGCCGCTTTGGACTGTTTTTTTTAACCGAATTCTCCACAAAGAACAAATTTCTAATTCGGTGTGGCTTGGAATGGTTATCTCTCTTGCGGGAATTATTACAATCATTCTTGGAAGCGGAAAAGAAATTTCTCTTGGCGGTGATGTGTTCCTTGGCGATGTTTTAATGCTGATTGCGGCAATGCTTTGGGCATTAAATACGAACTTACAAAAACCACTTCTCGTAAAATATTCCGCGAGTCAACTTACCGTTATTATGCTTCTTGTGGGAACGCCATTTCTCACCGCCGTTGCGATTCCTCCCGCAATGGAAATGGATTTTGCTTCTTTGCATTGGACGTATTACTTTGCAATGTTTTTATCGGGAACAATTTCCATCGGCATTGCAAATTACTTTTGGTCCATAGGAGTGAAACGCATTGGTCCTGCGAAAACAGGAAATTACAATAATCTTGTTCCCGTACTTGCATTATTTTTTTCTTACATCGCGCTGGGAGAAAAATTAGAAATGATTCAACTCTTCGGCGCATCGGCAACAATTTGCGGAGTGTGGATTGCAAGAAGAGAAAAGAAAATTACAAACGGAATATTGGAATAATTATAATGTCATTGGTTATTAGTCATTTGTCATTAGTAAATCGAAAAGTACGAAACAACAATTATAAATGACTGATGACTCTCAGAAATGTAGAATAATATTTTAGTCAAAAAAATGAAACAAAATAAAATCTTCGTCGCTGTTGCCGGAAATATCGGTTCGGGAAAATCATCGCTTACAAAATTATTGAGTTCGCACTACAAGTGGAAATCATTTTACGAATCGGTAGAAGATAATCCGTACCTAAGTGATTTCTACGGAGATATGCATCGCTGGTCGTTTAATTTGCAAGTGTATTTCCTCTCCAAACGATTTCGCGACCACAAAACAATTGTTGAATCGAAAGATTCTGTCATTCAAGACCGATCCATTTATGAAGACGCGGAAATTTTTGCAAACAATTTACATTCGATAGGGAAGATGGATGACAGAGATTTTACAAACTATCGTGAACTCTATTCCATTATGCTCGAATATTTGAAACCGCCGGATTTACTTATTTACCTTGATGCTAAGATAGAGACGCTCGTTTCACAAATAAAAAAACGCGGAAGAGATTATGAGCAATCTATTCCGCGTGAATATCTCGAACAACTTTCCGGTTTGTATAAAGAGTGGATTGGAAATTACAAATCAGGAAATCTTCTCGTTATTCCTTCCGACGAAGTGGATTTCGTTCACGAGAAAGGTGATTTCAATCGCGTGCTGATGTTGATACAAAGTAAATTATTTGAGATTGGGTATAAGTAAGCGTTACGCCGCTTTTCGTTGGAAATCTTCACCGATAACTTTTGTCATCATTGAACTTGGATTGTAAATGTCTATGATTACGACTTCACGATTCTTCAATTCTACGGTATAGCCATCTCCATGAAGTACTTCATCAGGAATTCCTTGAAAACCAGGACGATGAAATAAAATCGTACCGAGTTTATTATCAATTGTTTTCTCGAATTGTTCGAGATTTATTTGCAAATCCATCTTCCGTTTTTCCTTCTATTATTTATTGTTGTTAAATCTGTTGTATAAATTGTAATCACTTGGTTCGTTTCAGTAGAAATTACAAGTACAAACAATGTTTCCAAAATCTTAAAGATAGTTACCTTTGAATTTTCGTGAGTATCATTACAATCCAATAGGACATTATTGCTATTTTCTTCAACATCTGTTATAGTTAGTCCATAATATTGCAACTTGATGAGAGAATGATTACTAAAATCAATTGCCATTATTACTCACTCTTTCTTTTTTTCATCATTCACTTTTGCTTCCTGAATATGCGGTGTTAACAGAGAATCATACCGCTCTTTATTTTTCAAAACTCCGATCGCTACGTTTACCTGCTCATCGTCTTTCAGCGATACTTCAATTCTGCCTTTCTCACCGCGATAGCGGCTCATAATTTCCATCCTGAGCGTTCGGACTATTTCTTTTTTATTTCTTTCGAAGAGAGAATCCTTTTCTTTTTCCAACTGCGCTTTCGCTTCCTCTAATTTCGCGAGTAAACTCTCGCTCATTTGTGATTTTTTTGCGAGGTCGTTCAGTTCGCGGAGTTTTTGTTCGGTTTCATCTTCAAAAGTGAATGCCCGCTCTGAAACAAATTTTTTGAAATCGGAAATCATTGCATTTTCTCCCGGCAATTCTAAGGGCATCTCTTTGTTTGCAGCAAGAAACGCATTTGCGTACTTGAAGAGAAATGATTTTTGCATCAGCGCTTTAAAGAGCGAAGACGCTTCCGTCAGTTCAACAACAGTATCCGGCGATATTCCCCCTAAATCTTTCACCCTACGATTGTGAGTAGTGGAAAAATCTTTTCGCAAACTTTCCGGTGTTGCAGAAAACGTACCGCTTTTTTTCTCGCGGCTGTAATCTATTTCCTGAATAGACCTTCCGCTCGGGGTGTAATATTTCGCAGTGGTAACTTTTAATTGTGAATTATACGGAAGCGGAACGATCGTTTGTACTAATCCTTTCCCGTACGTTCGCGTGCCGAGGAGAATCCCTCTGTCATAATCCTGAATTGCACCTGCAACAATTTCACTCGCGCTTGCGGAATTACGGTTGACCAGCACAGCGAGCGGAATTGCCGGCAGTACCGCATCTTTTACGGAGCGGTATTCACGTTGGAGAATCGGTGTTTCTCCTTTTCCTTTCGTGGAAACGATGAGTGAATTTTTCGGGAGGAAAATTTCCGAAACT
>JAGXRH010000068.1 GCA_018335975.1 Ignavibacteriales bacterium | reverse complement strand
AGATTTCCAATCCAATCTACCATGTTTTCGCAACCAGACCAAAACCGTGCTGCGACCCTGAATGCCATATTTCGTTTGTGCTTGTTTGTATGTCAGTTGCCCTTTTTCGACTTCATCGACGACTTGTAATTTGAACGCTAATCCGTAATCTCTTTGCGTCCGTTTTGTGTTCCCGTTTCGTTTTGTGTTTTCCATAAGTTGATTCAGTTTGTGTCAACTTATTCTAGGACGGTTCATCGGTAAAAAGAAAGAAGCCTTTCTTATCTGTGAGAACATCCTTAATCTGAGTACCGGTAAGTTTAACTTTCCAGGTTACAATTCCAACTTCCCCAACATCTTTTATACCGTCGTTACTTGTATCGTGAAAAACCGTTCCGCTTATACTACCAAACTTGAAATTTCCGAAATCATTATTATTAAACGTACTACCACCTGCAGTAATATTGATTGTATACGTTGGTTGTAAAGGGAATGTTTGTTGCCAATGAAGTGGAATCACTTCCTGAACTGTGTAGTTTCCTAAAAGCAGATTTTTAAATAAATAATTTCCTTCCTCGTCGCTAAATACAGAATCATTGCGCAGACCTTTTATAAGGATTTTCCACCCTGGTAACCCAACTGTATCATCGTTATCAATTACCCCATTTCCATTCATATCCCAAAATACATTCCCGGAAATTGATGAATATGGAACAATACGAAGAATGGTAACAGAATCTGACCCATCGCTCGTGGTCGCATAATCTATAAAACCATCGTCATTAAAATCTCCTCCCGTTATTGATTTCGGCTGGCTATTAACTGCTTCTGTGGAACTACGACTAAAATTTCCCGTACTGTCATTTTTCAGAATATTGACAATGGAAGGAAACCAATTGGCAGAAATAATATCTACATCGCCATCACCGTCAATGTCATTAGTTGTTAAAGCAAATGGTTCGCCTCGGGTACCGACTGTTCCATATAAATTAAAAATTCCAGTTCCAACATTTTTGAAAATGGTAATGGTGGTGTCATTAAAGTTTCCAACGGCAATATCCAAGAATGAATCTGGAATAAAATCACCTACTATTATTGATTTAGGTGCAATCCCTGCTTGAAGTGGTGCACTCGGAGTAAATGTTCCATCGCTATTGTTTGTAATGATTACAATACTATTGGTTTTCCATCGAGAAACTGCTATATCGAAATCACCGTCATTATTCAAATCCCCCACAGCGAGAGCAAACGCAGAATCTCCAATATCAATAGTTGATAGTTGTGAAAATTTACCGCCGCTCCTGTCATTTCGTAAAATACGTACATCTTGGGAACCTTCATTTGCGACTACAACATCAAGCCAGCCATCTCCATCAAAATCGCCTGCTTTTATTGAACGCGGTAAATTCCCAGCGAAGAGCGTAACAAATTTCGTGAATACACCTCCATTGTTTTTCAACACCGATACACTATCAGAAGACTTGTTTGCTACAACAACATCGAGGTCACCATCATTATCAAAATCTCCGCTGCAAAGAGAATAGGGAAATTTTCCTCCACTAGAATTTTGAGTGATTGAAAAAGAACCACTACCGTTATTAGCGAGTATGGTAACGCCCCCAGATTCTACCTTATTCGTTGTTGCTAAATCTATATCCCTATCTTTATCCCAGTCGCCGACGATGATGTCATACGGGTTATTTTTGACAAAGACATTGACTTTCTCAACGAATACCTCGCTCGCTTTGGAACTTGCAAGAGTGAACTGAGAAATGAACGGAGTAATGTTTACACCGGTATCATCTTTACAATTTTTTGAAACAACTATTGTAACAATTTCACTTCTTGTAAATGGGTCAATAGGAACAATATCAACAGTCGTATTCCCTTGCGAAAATGTGAATGTCGCACCTTGCAATCCGGTTCGTTCATTATATACACGTATTGTTGTATCATTAATGCTCGAAATATCCATCGGATTAGAGAAGATAATTTGGATTGATGTTCCGGTAGGAATGTTGACCGCATTTTGTGAAGGGGTTATGGCAATAACTTTTGTTGAAAGTGCGCTTAACACATAACCGTAAAATACTATACCAAAAACAAAAACGACAAATAATTTGAAACCTATTCGACGCTCTCTCTTGTGCAACTTGGAACATTTGTTCTCTTTCATAATAAATTTCCTTTCGTATTTTGGAAAGTTGATTTGTAAAAACTCAAAGTTGTTATTTCATCAGTAATAATTTTTTCGTTTCTGAATAAACTTGCTTTCCTTTTTCATCGGCAACAATCAAACGGTAGAAATATACGCCGCTCGTTAACCCGCTTGCATCGAATTGAATTTCGTGTTTACCTTCTTCCAGAGATTCGCTGTTGAGTAATGTTGCAACTTCCTGTCCCAACACGTTATAAACCTTCAACGTTATATTACTAACAGCCAACAGCGAAAAGCTAATAGCCGTTGTCGGATTAAACGGATTGGGGTAGTTTTGAGCAAGGAAAAATCTCTCGGCTTCGTTTTGATTAACAAAGTTTGATGCAAATTTGAATGTAGGGAGTGTAAATTTTCCAAGGTATGTTCCCACTGAGTCTCGCATTAACAAATAAACATAACCGCTATCTAATGTAGCGTACTTAGGAATGGAGTAAACAGGATCGTTGAAAGTGATAGAGTCCGGTCCATTGCCATTGCTGTCAAAAACGTACAACCTTTTGCTGAAATTTGATAGTCTGACATAAACGTTACCATTCCTATCAACATTAACGTCTGTTGCCGAATTATTCAAAAAAGTCTTTTTCCAAACTATTTTTTTGCTTGTAGGATTATATTTCATCAAGACACCATCCTCGTAAACTTCTCCAAGTTCATTAACTGCTTTCCCGCGTAAGATAAATCCAGTAAGATAAATATATCCCCCCTCATTACCTGACACTCCATACAACCGATGTTCAAAATATTTTCCTGCATAGGTAATGCTATCTACTTCATCCCTTTCCTTATAAGTTATTAATCCATTCCCTTTATGGGTGAAATTTTTAAAATTACCTTTAGAATTCACGGTTATCAATCTCCACGTAATTGCTTCAAATTCTTTAAAAGACTTTGGTTTCTCATTGCTGATATACAATTCATTGTCTCCCCAAATACAAAGGTTATCAGCAGATAAGAATGGAATATTCTCATCATTTGCATTTTCAAAATTTTCCTCTTTATGATATTCTGTTCGTCTACCGCCATCCTCTTTATTCTTATCTTCCTCATGGTATATAGATGGTAATTTTTTCTTTACGATGATTTCACCACTTGTCTTATCCATTATTACTAAGTATAGATATATTTTCTCTAAAGAATAATAAGAGGTTTCCGTATTCTTTTCTTTATTCACCGACAAGTTCCCTAGAATCCATACTCGATTATTACTATCCTCAATGCCACTACTATTAAATAAATCTACATAGCTCTTCCCTTCCTTTAATTGAGGGATGTTTAAATGAAAAATTTCGCCGCCTTCTTTATTGTACTTTGTAATCCAACTACCATAATTCACTGTTCGATAACATATCATTAAATTTCCACTCTCATCACAGGAAGAGAAATTGTACCAGGTTCTATCAAAGAATTTTTCCCAAACCTTTATACCTGAAGTGTTATAAAAATAAATAGTAAAGTTTATGTGAAAAAGGTTCGTATTCCAATCGATTATGTAAAATCCACTCCCGGTATTTCTAATTTGTAAAACATCATTAAATGATTTCGACCAAACCGTGTTACCATTTTGGTTTATTTTCTTTATAATTTCACTATCAAAACCTAATGTGTTCCAATAGATATTTCCGTTTGTATCCTTTTTCATATCAGTATAGCGAGACACTGCTGCAAGATAGTTCCTCCACACTTCAGTTTGTGAAAAAGAAAGTGTCGTAAAAACAAAAATGATAATTGTTGATAAAATAATTTGTTTCATAGTTTACTCCGTTTGGTTATTGAAAAATATTGTTTCTATAAAACTCTTGGATTTAAAACAAAAAAGGACGTAACCAAAATTATATCCTTGTAAGAGGTACTGCTATACCCACGCAAAAAGACATAAGAGGCCACGTCCATTTCTGGACGAAGTCCTCGCTGTTCTTTTGCGCTTTGAAAATTAGCAGTTTTCTTACAAGAACGTAGCGAAAAACTACGTTATAAAATTTTTTACGCTTGAGGCGTATAAATGTTTTTGTTTGTTACATAAAAAAAAGTTTGTTTGCTTGCCCGCCTAAGGTGAGTGAAGCAGGTAAATAAACTTATATAAAATGTGTTATGCTTTTTTATCGTTGACCGAACGTCTTACGATAATAACTGTTGCGATACTGAATAATAAAACAGTTATAATTCCAATTGTAAATCCCAGTTCCATATTATTTTATTCCTTGCTCGGATAAGTTGTTGACATAAAGACCAAATACAATGGCAAAAACACCAATACAAATTCCGCTTAAAGAAAGTCCAAATGGAAAAGAAGAAGCAAGAAATGTAATTATGCTTCCTATCAAAGTTGCCTCTCCAAGTCGAATTAATACATCAGCAGATTTTTCTATTGTGGTTTTAAGAAGTTTCATAGTCTATTTTTCGGTTCAAACATACTAAAAAGTAACTGAAAGTAAAACACTGTCATTGAAGTTGATAGTTGTAGAAACAACAATTCTTCTTATTTTTTCGCCGCAATTTTCATATTTCGAAATGAACAATAAACTTTCACTCAATTATTCAGCAGTAGAAAAAACGCTCGTGGAATTTCTTCGGATGGAAATTCATAGTGCGGGATTTTCAAAAGCGGTATTCGGTCTTTCCGGCGGAGTTGATTCTGCTGTAACTGCATATCTTTCTGCAAAGGCGCTAGGAAAAGAAAATTGTCATGCAGTGTGGATGCCATACGCAACAAGTAATCCGCAACATCTACACGATGGAATGGAAGTCGTTAATCAACTTGGAATTAAATTTACAACAGTAAGCATTTCACCGATGGTTGATGCTTTTATTTCTACTGACGTTGAAATGAATCAAGTGCGAAAAGGAAATATAATGGCGCGAGCGAGAATGATTATTCTTTTCGATTTGTCGCAAAAAGAAAAAGCAATTGTCGTTGGCACAAGTAACAAAACGGAAATTCTTCTCGGCTACGGAACGTTGTACGGCGATGTTGCATGCGGAATCAATCCACTCGGCGATTTATACAAAACCCAAATCTGGGAATTTGCAAAACACCTTGGCGTTCCACATCAAATCATTGATAAAAAACCGACGGCTGATTTATGGGAAGGACAGACCGATGAAGACGAACTTGGCTTTTCTTACAATGATGTTGATAGACTTTTATTTTCTTTGATTGACGAAAAGAAAAACGACTCTGAATTAAAAGCGATGGGGTATGAAGAAACGTTTATTCATACCGTAAAAGAAAAAGTAGAGAAAAATAAATTCAAGTCACGATTACCGTATATTGGCAAAGTTTCACACTTAAAATGATTGAACAAAAACTTTCCCAACTCAAATATTTCATTCAACAATACAAAACTGTACTCGTGGCATTTTCCGGAGGAGCCGATAGCGCCTTCGTATTGAAAGTTACACGCGATGTTTTAGGAAAAGAAAATGTACTTGCCGTTACAGGACATTCACCATCGCTTCCGGAACGGGAAAAGGTTTCCGCTATTGAACAAGCGAAACGTATTGACGCTACACATCTCATCGTTGACACTGAAGAATTAGGAAACGAAAATTATTCTTCTAATCCATCGAATCGTTGCTTCTTCTGCAAAACAGAATTGTACACGAAACTTTCTCAACTCAAGTCTGAAAAAAACTTTGATGTGATTTTCGACGGAACAAATCTCGATGATGAAAAAGATTTTCGTCCGGGAAAAATCGCGGCAAAAGAAAACGGCATTATCTCTCCCCTTTCGGAATGTGGTTTTACAAAAGACGAAATTCGTCTCGCCTCGAAAACACTGAACCTCGAAACATGGGATAAACCTGCGTCACCCTGTCTTTCTTCACGAATTCCGTATGGAAAAATAGTTACAGTGGAAAAACTTTCTCAAATTGAACGAGCGGAAAATTTCTTGCATGAACTTGGCTTCACCATTTGCCGCGTACGACATCACGATACCATAGCCCGGATTGAAGTGCCTTCAGAAAAAATTTATCTCTTAATGAATGATGAAATCCGTGAATCTATTGTAAAGGAGTTGAAGCGAATCGGATTTCTTTTTGTTACAATTGATTTAAACGGATTTGTTTCCGGAAATTTAAATTCAACGCTCCAACATTCCATCACTCCATCACTCCAAGACTCGTAATGCAAGAAGCAACTCTCCGCAAACTTCTTCGGGAATTTCGTGAAGATAAAATTTCCGAGGATACTTTTCTTCAAAAAATAAAGACGCTTCCGTTTGAAGATTTTGATTTCGTAAAACTCGACCATCATCGCGCATTACGCAAGGGATTTCCCGAAGTAATTTACGGCGCCGGAAAATTGCCATCGGATTTGCAACTCATCGTTAAAAAAATGCTCGCAAAAAAACTTCCGGTAATGATAACGAGAGTTGCAAAAGAACATATTACTGCTTTAAGAAAAATCCCTGACTTTCAACTCCACGAAAAAGCAAACATAATTTCTTTCAATTGCTCAACGGAAAGAAGCCGCAAAGGAAAGATTGTGGTTGTTTCAGCCGGTACATCAGATATTCCCGTTGCGGAGGAAGCGGTTGTTACAGCGGAATTACTCGGAAGTTCTGTTGAGCGTTTATATGATGTTGGCGTTGCTGGAATCCATCGTTTACTCATGCGGTTAGAAATTTTTGAAAATGCCCGTTGTATAATTTGTGTTGCCGGAATGGAAGGCGCGCTCGCCTCGGTGGTTGGAGGAATTGTTTCCTGCCCGGTCATTGCGGTTCCGACAAGTGTTGGTTACGGCGCTTCCTTTAACGGAATAGCCGCTCTGCTCACAATGTTAAACTCCTGCGCAACCGGAATTTCTGTTGTAAACATCGACAACGGATTTGGTGCCGGTTATCAAGCCCATCTTATCAATACGTTATAATTTTCGATGATTGACTTGCTTGTTTTTTATCTTCACACGATTGCCTGCGTTTATGGATTCACAAAATATTGGCAGGAAGATGGTGTGATAGGAGGTTTGCTTTCCGTTGGATTTATTGCAATTATATTTTCAATCGGATGGGCAATTTCCGCTTTTCTGATTTCCTATATTCTTCCTCCACAGGGATTTGCAATCTGGCTCAATCGTGATACTATTTCACTGGCGCTGGTTACTCTTGGTGAAAGCATTTTTTATTATCAATATCTCAAGGAGTAAGTGTAAAATCATTTTTTACCATCACTGTATTTTCATATCATTACCTAAATTTTTTTATAAGAGAATCTTATTTCGTCGTGAAGTCGCTCGAAGTTAAAAAATTATTCTATTCCATAAATGAAGTGAGCCGGATTACGGAATTAGAGAAATACGTGTTGCGTTTTTGGGAAACCGAATTTGAACAACTCCAGCCACAAAAAAACAAATCGGGAAACCGCACCTACACGAACGGTGATATCAAACTCATTCTCGAAATTAAAAAGTTATTACGGGAACAACGATATACTATTGAAGGCGCAAAAAAAATATTAAGCGGCTGGAAAAAAGAAGAGAACGAAGGGGATAACAACGTCTATATTGATGAGGAAAATCGGACGTTCGACACTCTTCGATTAAGAAATGATTTACTCCAAATAAAACAATTCCTGGAGGGATTGTTAGTGAAATTGTCTTAGTGGTAATTTGTTCCCAGTACATCGGAACGTAGCGCAGCCCGGCTAGCGCACTACCTTGGGGTGGTAGGGGTCGCGGGTTCGAATCCCGCCGTTCCGACATAAAAAAAACCTGTTGAGAAATCAACAGGTTTTTTTAATTTATGTGTCTTCTTCAACTTATTCAGTTTCTTCAGTAGTTTTCTTCACAGTTTCGCCGGTAATAACTGAAATTTCCACTCGTCTGTTCTTTTTTCTATTTTCTGAACTTGTATTAGGAAGAGCGGGTTTATACTCTCCATATCCTTGAACAGCAATAAGCCGTGGTTCTATATTCAGCGTATTTATCAAATAATCAGAAGTACTCAAAGCACGTGCGGTGGAGAGGTGGAGATTTGACGGAAACTCTCCCGTACTAATCGGAATATTATCTGTATGCCCTTCAATAGAAATTTTTAATTTTGAGAAACTTTTTATTTTTTCGTTTATCGTCGGTAAAACCAAGTTTAGAGCTTTTTTTACATTCGAAGTCAACGTCTTTGTTCCTGATTCAAAACTGGCTTCACCCTTAAGAGTAAAATTTAATTTTCCAAGTTCCGAACGAATGTCAATAACATCAGATAATCCTGATTTTTGAAGTTCCTCTTTTAGAGCCTCAACCTCTTTTTGTTGACGCATCGAACGGGCAAGCGAAGGGTCAATCGTTTTACCCGCTCCTTCAAGTATGGAAACCTGTGCAGAACCTCCTTCACCTTCGCCAAGCACAGCTTCCATTGCTTCAGCAACCTGTTTAGCATCCATCTGGGAAAATGCCCAGAGAACAACGAACAATGCTAAAAGCAAGGTAATCAAGTCGGCATACGTGAGTAACCAACGTTCAGAAGATTCGTGTTCGACAGCGTGTTTCTTTGCCATATAAAATCCGTTCCCGATTTAAATTACTTATTTCTTCTCTTGTTTACTTGCGGGGAGCATACTATACAATTTTGCTTTAACAATAGAAGGAGCTTCGCCTTCTTGGATGGATATGACACCGCGCATTACCACTTCCATGTATTCTGCTTCTTCTAAATGGACATTTTTCAATTTATCTCCGATTGGGAGGAAAACTAAGTTTGCAAGAAAAATACCCCAAAGTGTTGCAATAAAAGCCGTGGAAATGTGTTTAATAAGATCTTGTGGGTCGCCACCAGCAGCAGCAGCAAACGTTGCGATTAAGCCCACGACTGTTCCGATAATACCAAGTGTTGGTGAATATCCTCCCATTTTATCAAATATTTTAGCATTTACACTATGTCGTTCCGCTACGAATGTCATTTCCGTCTCAGCGATTGAGCGAATGACATCAGGGTCGTTTCCGTCTATTGCTAAACTGAGCATTTTCTTAAAAAATGGTTCTTTAAGATTCGGGAGTTCTTTTTCTAAAGCCAATACGCCATCTTTTCTTGCGACCGAAGCAAAATTAACCATCTGGTCAATAGATTCTTTAACATTGTATTGCAAGGGGTTAAAGGCAAGGCCCATAAGGGAAGGAACCTTCGTAAAATGATCCCAACCTTGACCGACGACTGTGGCACCGAGAGTACCTATGAATACAATTATCATTCCTTCAAGTGCTGGTTTGCCGATTAAGGTTAATATTTTTCCTCCGCCAATATATTTATAGGCAAGGAGAATTCCTGCAACAGCAACGACCCATGCAATAATGGGAATTATTTCAAATTTTTTCTGCATTGTTTATTCTTCCAAAGTTTGTTAAGAAATTATTATCGTAAAAAATCAACTAAAGATTTTGGTAAAATATTCGCCCCGATTTTATAGGCAGCTTCAAGTTGTGTTTGTTGTCGCTGTAAATCTACAACGGCGCTTGCGATATCCGTATCCTGTTTCAGGGAGATAAAGTTTTCGAGTTCGAGTTTGTCATCTTCCAAACGGTCTCTAATTGCATCAACGGTATCTATCTGCCCGCCTACGAATTGCATCTGCGTGATGAATCGAGTGTATGCTTGTCGTGCTAAACCCATGAGTTCAGATAGGGCTTCTTTGTCAACATCAGCAAGACTCTCGGCACTTGCGGCTTCATCTAATGCCTCGCGAATATCTCGAAGAAGGAGGAATGCATCTAATCCCTCGTCACCACCGAATGCTTCCTGCCCAGTAACGTTTAACCGAGCGGAAATACCTTCACCAACCGGTATTTCGATTGCGTTTCCATCGGTTGTTGTTTCCACTTCGATAATACGTTCCGGAGTAAGTAAATCGGATAAATCAACAGTATCGCCGGTTGCAAAATAGGGCTGGGGGGAGTCTTCCGTTATTGCAGTTTGAGTGCCACCGAACAAATACTTTCCATTGAAGGAAGCATTTCCGACTACAACCAATCGCCGAAGCAGATTATCAATTTCTGTAGCAGAAAGAGCAAATTCATCTACACGAAAAACATTGGGTGCGACCGAAACAATTTCCATTGCCTGTTGAAAAATATCCTGCGCATCTTTCATTGCGTTAAGAGAAGCTTCAAGGTAACTTTTTGAAGCATCGGCATTAGCGATGTATTGCTGATTTTTATCCAACAACTGTTGAAATCGCATAAGCATTGCTGCATCAACAGGTTGCTCGGACGGACGGCTAAACCGTTTTCCCGTTGCGAGTTGAATCTGCAACTGGTCTATGCGCTGTTTATTGAGGTTGATGTTCGAAAGAAAACTGAGTCCGAAAGTATTGTCTGAGATTCTCATAGAATTATACCATATTTAAAATTGTAAGAAACATATCATTTACCGTCGAAGCAACCTTTGCGGAAGCATCGTACGCGCGTTGAAAATTAATAAGATTCGCCATCTCTTCGTCTGTGGAAACACCGGATACTGCTTGTTGCTGAAACTGCATCTGTTGAAGAACTGATTCCGATGCTTCTTGCAAATTTGCTGCTTGAAAAGAGGCGGTTGCAATTTCATCTGTTGTGAGATTATTGTATTCACTAATCGTG
>JAGXRH010000067.1 GCA_018335975.1 Ignavibacteriales bacterium | reverse complement strand
CCCTATACTCAAATAACGGATTCACTGAACTCACTTCTACCGTCGAACCTTTCATCGCAATTTCTGCCGACATCAATTTTCGGTCAATATTGATATAGTAAATTTCTTTTCCATCATTACGCCAACTTGGTGTGTAACCGCCGGCAGTGGAAACTTGTCTATTTCCTCCCGGTCCGGGATAGGGGCGTAAGTAAACCTCTGCTTGACCGGATTCATTGCTGCTATAGACAATCCATTTTCCATCGGGAGAAAAACGCGCTTCCCCTTCGTTAAACTCTGTTTGTAAAAATGGAGTTGCCTTTTGTTTTCCCGAATCAGAATTTAATGATAAAACCCAAATGTCGGTTTGTGTTTTAGAACCCCCATTAACATTATACGCAATAAATTTTCCATCCGATGACCAGTCACTCGGGCTTTTTCCATCTCCTGATTCAAGCAAAATTTCCTCGCTTGTCGCACCACTTGAGGATTTTATATATAGGTCTCCATTTCCTTTTCGAGTTGACAAGAATACAATTTGATTTCCGTCGGACGACCAAACGGGATTTGTTTCTGCAGCGGCATCAAACGTGAAGCGTGTTTTTAATCCTCGCTGTATCTCATATATCCACACATCATTGTTGCGGGATTTTTGATCCCAGAGCCCTAACGCAATTTGCTGACCATCGGGAGAGATACGAAAAGCCAAGTATTCTCCAATATCACCAACCTTGCCCAATTCTTTTCCATTGCGATCCATGATGATAAGATTCGAACCAACTTGAACATTTCCCGTTTGATAAATTAAGAATCCATTTTCAGAAGAAGAAAAAAGACCGCGAGTAATTGATGGGTCAAACGCGATTCCCTGAACAATCACCGATGGTTCTCCTTCCAATTCTACTGTGTTGATATTAAATCGTTGCGCGACGAGACTATTTCCCCGCACGAACAAGAGATGACCCGATGCATACACGGCGTTCGATGATGTGTTCACGAGTATTTTATTTTCTTTGCCATCGAGCGATGCAACGCGGATTGCGTCTCCTTCACCTTGCGAACCGGTAGCAACAGTGCGGGCAAAATAGAGAAAATGTTGACCGTCAGGTAAAAAGAAAGGCCAACGATGAGTAGTCTCTTTTCTCACTGAATCGAGTGTAGTAATTTTTGTTGAAGTACCTCCCGAAGCAGAAACAACAAAAAGTGTGTTAGCCACACCCGGAGAAAAAACGATATTACCTTCTTTACTCCACGTGCCGCCGCGAGAATCTCCACTATTGCAAATGGTAATCGCAGGTCCTCCGGATGCATCAATTTTCTTCAACTTGCCTTGCGCAACAAACCCGATGAACTGATTATCGTGCGACCAAAAAGGATGACGAGCGCCTTCTGTTCCGGCAAGCGGCAGCGCTTCAAGTGAATTTAAAGACCGAACGTAAAGCCGTCTTTTATTAGAAGAATCCTTTGCAGAAAATACAATCTGTTTTCCATCCGGTGAGATAACAGGAGGACCGGAGGTGTTTCCATAAAAATCAAATTCCGCTTCTTCAGGAGGTAAAATAACTGAGCGGATTGTATTTCTTTCAATCGAAGAACTGCGAAAAAACATTACTCCGAGTATCGCTGAACTGATAAAACAAACAATTGCAATAATCCACGGCAAACGATTCATTCTTGAAAGGAATCCTCCGGGGGTAATCTCTGAATCTTTTGACATTTTCGAAATCGCTCCCGTCGAAAACGTGCTGCTCATTCTTGTTCTACTTGATTCGCGTTTGTATCGCTTCAGGTCAATAGAAATTTGTTTCGCCGATTGCGCTCGCTCGTTCACATCTTTCTCCAAACATTCCAACACAATTGCATCGAGCGATGAGTCTATCTCCGGTTTGATGGATGACATCGGCGGCGAATCAACATTCACAATTTCATACATCATCGCTGTTGCGTGTACTCCTCGAAATGGAAGTTGACCGGTGAATATTTCATACAGCAATACACCGAATGAAAAAATATCTGAGCGATGGTCGGTCTCTTGCCCTTGCACTTGTTCGGGAGACATATATCCCGCAGTTCCGACCGTGCTTCCTTCTTTCGTTAATCGTGTTATCTCACTTCCGTTTGCGCGGAGTTTTGCCAAACCGAAATCCATAATCTGCGCAATGCCATCTTTGCGAATCATTATGTTTTCCGGTTTGATGTCGCGGTGAACAATTCCTTTCTCGTGGGCAGCAGCAAGTCCATCAGCGATTTGGATTCCGTAATCAATCGCTTGCTTTTCCGTGAGCGATGATTTCTTTTCGTGGAGCGTTTGTCCATCAACAAACTCCATTACGATGAACATTTGTTCTTCGTGTTCTTGGATGTCGTGAATGGTGCAAATGTTGGGATGATTGAGCGCCGATGCTGCTTTCGCTTCCTGAATAAATCTTGCTTTGTCTTGTTCCGAACCGGCAAGATGAGCGGGAAGAAATTTAAGTGCAACAGTGCGGTCAAGTTTGGTATCGTGCGCTTTATACACAACGCCCATTCCTCCTTCGCCGAGTTTTTCTAAAATTTTGTAATGTGAAAATGTTTGGTCAATCATAAAATCTTTTCATCCCTTAATCTGCTGTTTATTTCTTCCTTAAATCTTCTGTCCAGTTTGTAACAATCGTAAGTGGTGCGGAAGATTGCCTGCCGCGCAAAATTGACATCAAAATTTTTTGTCCATCTCCGGAGATATCCAATAGCGTATTATTTCCAACAACTTCATTCCCAAGAACAGCAGGGTCAAAATGCTCGCGTACTTTGCCAACGACAAAAGTAGAACCGCTGCCGTTGACTTCTGCTAACATTATTTTCCCATTGCTCCCATAGAAAATCTCTTTCCCGTTATCGTTCCATCGAGGAGCGCCGCCACCATTTGTTGAAACCTGCCATTTTGCATCTGCAACAGGAAACGGTCTTACATAGACTTCATTCTTCCCCGATTCATTTGATTGATACGCAATCCATTTCATATCACGAGAAAATGTTGCATTTGACTCATCAAATTCTGTGGCTATCAATGGAGTTGGTTTGCGCTCACCTGAAAAAGGAAGTACCCAAATATCAGTTTCATTTTTCAGATCATCGGAATTAAATAGAGTAAATTTCCCATCAGGAGAAATGTCCGTTACAAACTTATTAAGTCCTGATTCTATAAGAAGTTGTTCATTGGCTGCACCATTAGATATTTTTTCGTAAATGTTCTGTTTCCCTTTACGATTAGAGCTGAAAAAAACACGACTTCCATCAGGCGACCATACGGGGTTAAAATCCACTGCGGCATCAAAAGTGAACCGCGTCCTCACATTACGCTCGATATCCAGTAACCAGAGGTCCGCGTTCCGAGCAGAAACTTCGTACAAATCCATAACGATATTCTTGCAATCATTTGAAAGTTTCGCATTGACGAAAATCTCCGGTTGACCGAACGAGTTCAGAATTTTTCCACTCGGATTTACGAGTACAAGTTCAGGCGTGGAAGATTGGCTTTTTCCCTGGTACACAAGAATTCCTGTTTGTGAAACGGAAAACGTTGCAACACTGAATCGCGTACTAAATTCAACAGACTCAACAATCGGGAATGCGTCGCCTTTTAGTTCCAACGCATCGGGGTCGAACGCGTGAGCCATAAGAGTATTTTCCCGCATATATAACAGATGTCCTGCGGCAAAAGTAGCATTTGAAACACCCGGAAGAATTCTTTTATTTAATTTACCATCTACTGATGCAATACAAATTGCGTCGAGTGCACTACCGCTTCCTGAAGCAGTTGTCCTCGCAAGATAGAGAAAATTTTTTCCGTCGGGTAAAAAGAATGGATAACGATGAGTTTGTTCATTGCGTGTTGAATCCAAAGTAGTAATTATTGTTGGAGTACCGCCTGCATCCGAAACCTGTGAGATTCCTCCAAGTTGATCGAGCGGAAGGACTATTATTCCGTATTGATTCCAGGATGCACCTCGTGCTGTAACTACATCACAAATAGAAAATGGAGGTCCGCCGTCTGCTTCAATTTTTTTCAATTTCCCATCGGCAAAAAATCCGATGTAGCGGTTATCGGGAGACCAAAATGGAGTTGCCGCTCCTTCGGTTCCGGAAAACATTGTTGCATTGAGGGCATTCATCGGTCTTATCCAAAGCGACGATTTACCGGAAGAATCAACCGCCACAAATGTAATTGTATGTCCATCAGGTGAAATTGCTATCTGTCCTCCTCCTACAAATTTGCTGTAGTTAAATTTTTCTGGCTCCGGAATGAATGCTCGGATAACATCAACATTTTTTGAGTACGAAAGAAGATTTGGAAAAAGAAGCAACGTTACGGTCGTTCCCAAAAAAAGAAATGCGCATATAATCCAAAATACAACTGCATTCTTCATCCTATCAATGAATCGAACTTCCATAGATTGAACAGCGGACGAAGAAACATTTGTTTCATTGGGAAGATAAGGAGTTCGTAAAGTGGTCATTCGGCTTACCTGCGAGCGGCTCGATTCTCGTTTTATTCGCCGAAGGTCGCGCGCTATTTCCGCAACAGATTGGCAACGTTCCTTTGGATCTTTTTCTAAACAATCAAGAATTATTGCATCGAGACTTGTATCAATTTCGGGTTTCACGGCAGACATTGGCATCGTATCCACATTGACGATTTCGTACATCAAAGCGGTTTCGTGAACTCCCTTAAATGGAAGTTGTCCTGTCAACATTTCATACAAAAGAACGCCAAGTGAAAAAATATCGCTCCGATGGTCGGCATCGAAACCTTGCACTTGTTCCGGTGACATATATCCGATTGTACCAACGGTGCTTCCTGCTTTCGTCAATCGTGTTATCTCGCTTCCGTTTGCGCGGAGTTTTGCCAAACCGAAATCCATAATCTGCGCAATGCCATCTTTACGAATCATTATATTTTCCGGTTTGATGTCGCGATGAACAATTCCTTTCTCGTGCGCAGCAGCAAGACCGTCGGCGATTTGTATTCCGTAATCAATCGCTTGCTTTTGTGTGAGCGATGATTTTTTTTCGTGCAGCGTTTGTCCATCAACAAACTCCATTACGATAAACATTTGCTCTTCGTATTCTTGGATATCTATAATGGAACAGACATTCGGATGGTTAAGTGCAGCAGCTGACTTTGCTTCCTGAATAAATCTTGCTTTATCTTGTTCAGATGAAGCAAGATGTGTAGAAAGAAATTTCAGCGCAACGAATCGGTCGAGTTTGGTATCGTGCGCTTTATACACAACGCCCATCCCACCTTCGCCGAGTTTTTCTAATATTTTGTAGTGTGAAATTGTTTGTCCGAGCATAAAATTATTTGATTTATTGAATCAATGAGTAAAAGAAATAGTGGTTCAATTTCGTTTGACTACCACCAACGTTATATCATCCGACTGCTCTGCTTTTCCGGCAAAGGATTTTACTTCAGAAACTATTTTTTCGACGAGAGTACTTGCATCGCTGTTTTTGTTTTGAAGAATTATTTTTATCAGCCGTTCTTCGCCAAAATCTTCTTCGCTGGTGTTCATTGCTTCGGTGATTCCATCAGAATAAATGACGAGGATGTCGTTCGATTGCAAAGTTATTGTTTCTTCTTCATACGAAAAATCATCCATCATTCCCAGAACAATTCCTCCGGTTTCGAGTTGGAGTGGTTCTGATTCTTGGGAAAATAAAAACGGATTGTTATGCCCGGCGTTGCAGAAACAGAATTGATGCAATGCCGTATCTAAAATTCCGTAAAACAGCGTAACGAATTTTTCCGCGCCGGTACTTTGGTGGAGAAGTTTGTTTGAACGTTGAATACAAACGCTTGCCGAATTTGTTCCCAAGGTAATTCCTCGTAACGTCGCCTGCACATTCGCCATTAACAACGAGGCGGGTAAACCTTTTCCCGAAACATCGCCAAGACAAATCGCAAGTTTGTTTTCATTCACCGGAATAAAATCAAAATAATCACCGCCGATAGTTTGTGCAGAAATTGTTTTTCCCGCGATGTCATAACCGGAAAGTTTCGGCGCACTTTTTGGTAAAAGTTCTTCCTGAATTTTTGCGGCAACCTGAACTTCCTGCCGGATGTGAAAGAGTTGTTGTTCCTTTTCATACAGTCGCGCGTTCTCGACCACTTGTGCGGATTGTCCGGCAATAATGCTCAACAATCGTTTATCATCTTCCGCGAAATTCTGCAAACCTTTTTTATTATACACGGTCAATACGCCGATGAGTTCAGATTTCACAATCAGGGGAACGCATAACAAGTTGCGAACGGTTTCATCCCATCCGGCAAACTGAAACCGTGAATCGCTTCTGGGATTATCAATCAGCAGCGGTTTCTTGTTCAGTTGCATCCACCCAAGCATTAACTCGTTGACGTGAAATTCCTCGTGTTCCATTGAATTCACCATCGCCCGAACGAGCGTTTTCATCGGCTCGGCTTTATCTTTTTCCACCAGCGTGATGACGCCCTGTTCCGCGTTAATTGCCCGTAGCGAACGGCGGACAATCGTATCTATTATTTCTTCCGAACTCTGCAATCCGCTGATAGCCCGCGCAAGGTCGTTCAGCACGGAAAGTTCTTCAACGGCTAACTTGAGTCGGCGATTTTCGATTTCTAATTCAGTAGTTTTTTCAGGAGTCATAATTTTTTAAAAGGAAGAAACCATCGGGATTCTTCGTTAGAATTCATCAAATCTTCCATTTCTTCTTGAATAACTTCGTTGTGATGAATCCCGAAGAAAGATTAGTTTGGAAATTGTAGAAACTTGCTGCTGTGAAATGATAGAACAATGGACAGCATCTCTCGCCGTATCAAAACTCATCAACACCGTTTTTAATTCTGCACGCGGATATAAAATTTCTCGCAATGAGTTAAGAAGCGTGCGCACTGCGTTTTCATCTTTACTCATCATCGCAGTATCTCCGACAATGTCAGCAAAGACGATTACGGAAAATTTTTTAGGTTGGCATTTGAGGTTCGCTTAATTTTGGCGGGGAAATTTAGGAAAGAATCGGGAGAGGAGCAAAGAAGTCCCGCTTTCTGAAAATGGAATAAAAAAACCCGACAAATCTCTCCATCGGGTTCATTCATTCACCAACGTTTTTTTCACTGCAAATGCTTCTCTATTTCCGCGATAAAAAATTCTTTCGGGCGAAGTCCAATCCATTGCGAAACAATTTGCTGTTGTTTATTCACGAGAAATGTTGTCGGAAATGCCCGCACGTTGCCGAACACGGATTGCAGTTGTTCATCGTTATCTATCACGATGGTGTACGGAATTTTATATTTCGCCGCAAACTCTTTCACATCTTCTGCCGCCGATGGTCCCGTATCACCGGAGATACCGATAAATTTTACTCCCCGTTCTTTCATCATAGTGCTCACTTCTACTAAATCGGGAGTTTCCGCAACACATGGTCCGCACCACGTTGCCCAAAAATTTATCAACGTTAGTTTTTCCGTAAAGGAGGAAAGTTCAATGTTATTTCCCTGAATATCTTTCGATTGGAAATTCCCGACAGTCTGATACGATGCAACTTTATCGGACTTATTGCCTTCTTCCGTTTTCGAACCACACCCATTTAAAATAATTGTAATAAAAACGAAAAGACCAAGGGCTAAATTTCTTTTTGCCATCATTTCTTACTCACAGTCTGAAATCCGGTGGATAATTCTTGCATAATTTCCTGAGAATTGGCATTGCTGACAGCGTAAAATAATGTTCCGCTTTCGACCCACATCGTTACACAACATTTGGGGTCAGACTTATCAACATACCAACTTCCCTCTTTCAATATCGTGCGAATAGATTCGGGTAAAAAGAAAATATCACCTTCATCAATTGCAGCAAGAGAGGTTTGGTACAGCGTCATTGCCTGACCGCGATGCGAATACATTACTTTTGCGATACGTTCGCTTCCGTATTCCTGCACGTCGCCTCCGAGCAATTCGCAATCTTTCATTTGCGGAAGTTTTACAGGAAAATTTACCCGCGACGAAAGAAATTGTTGTAATTCATTGCTCTCACGAGATGTTTTTTTCGGTTTCTTTTTCCCTTGCAAATACAAATCGAAATCAGTCATTGATTCCTCCAAAACATTCGCCTGCGATGTGCCAACAAGCGGCTCAACTGCTGGTATGCTGGCTGTTGAAGATGTTATATCACTTGATGCAATCTTCTTCTCTTCCACTTTGGTCGGAACATTTTGCAAGATGGAAATTTCCTTCGGTGGTTCTTTCTCTTGATTAAAAAAGAAGAGAAACGAAATTAGAAAAAGCGCTAACGCTCCGCCAAACGCGAGTGATGGCTTCCACCAGAGGAAAACAGGAGAGGGATTTTGTTGTTTTTCCACTCCTGCTTCAATGCGGATTTTTTCAATGATATCCGCACGAACACGCCATGGTGTTTTCAGAGGAGGAACAGCAGTATGAATCAGATTCTTCGTCGCTATTTCTGCTTCATAACTTGATTGGCATCGTGAACATATGTGAAGATGAGAACGAAATGTGGTTTCTTCTTCGGTGTGGAGTTCGCCATCTACAAAGGCGGTGATTAATTCGGAGTATTGGTTGCACGAGGAAAAATCGCTCGATGCGGTAAAAGTTGTAGCATTAGGCATTGGCTATATACCCTTTCTTCTTTGCATAAGTTTGTAATTTTTGTTGTAATATTTTTCTTCCTCTATGGATTCGCGACCGAACGGTTCCAATCGGGCATTGAATAAATTCTGCAATTTCTTCGTACGGGAGACCTTCAATATCGCAGAGAAGAATGACGGTGCGAAATTCGTCGGGGAGCGATTCAAGCGCCCGCGCCACTTCGTCATCCAGAAGATTTTTGGAGAGACTTTCGGCGAGATTTTCCGAGTGATATGCTTCATCGCGAATCGTTTCCACAAAATCTTCGACTTCATCGTAACTGACGGAAACGCCCTCTTTCTTTTCCTTGCGATACCGGTTGATGTACGAATTTTTCATTATCCGAAACAACCACGCCTTTAAATTAGTTCCCTTCTCAAACTTATCCCAGAAGCGAAATGCTTTCAGAAAGGTCTCTTGCAGTAAATCCTGCGCATCGTCGTGGTCGTTCGTTATATGGTAAGCGTAACTATACAGCACATCCATCTGCGGCACGGCTTCGCGTTCAAATTCTTTTTGCTTTTGTTTTAAGTCCAAAGGTATTGGGAAAAATTTGTTGCTTTAAAATTAAGCGCAGAAAAAATACTAAAAGGTATATGATTGACAAAGATAACTCACCACGGCAATTTGGAAAATTCAATTCCTTTCAGTTGAAAAAACTCGACATCAACATTTTTTCCCAACTCCACTTTCTCCTGCGGAATAACTACTCCACTCGCATCAATTTCGTGCAATGCAGAAAAGGTGGATAAATCTCCAACGTCAGCAATCTTCGGAGGAAATTCTGAATGTGTATCCACTTGATAGGAAATGCCAATATCGGCGGTCATTGTTTTCTCGTTCGGAAATTTGACAATTGCATTTCTCAATAGTAAATCGTACGCTTTTTTTCCATTGAAAGGAAGTTGCTCATAAGAAGAAACTTCCGTTGAAGAAAAATCATTTGTTGCAATTGCATAAAAACACGAAAACAAACTCACCGCATATAATTTCCTAACAAATTTTTTCTCCGTATCATTTTTTGAATGTCCCGCTTCAAGTAAAACTGTGCTTACGCCAAACTTTTGGAATGTATCGCCAAATGCACGCGGTTCAAAGTCATCGTTATATCGCGCAAGATTGTTGGGAATAAATTGTTTCATTGTTTCGGAAATTACAGATGCAACGCGCTTTGCTTTTGTGCGTGTTTCATTTTCACTTTTCTTTTCATCGAATGCAGGAGCAAGAAGTGAAAGCGCAGTAATTTCTTTTGAATTGGAAACGGTGCTTAATTCCTGGTCGTGTAAGTTGAAACCAAATTCCGGGCGCAAACTCAATCGCAAACCGTGCAGTAATCTTGCCTCGAGTGTTTGACACGCTTGTGCATCGCGGTTGATGTCAATATTTTGTGCATTCCGTCGTTGATTTCTTTCCGCGCCATCGGGATTGACCATCGGAAGAAAATACAATGTACATTCTGAAAGAATTTTTTCGGCTTCATTTGTGTTTCTGTTCTTTAGAAAAAAATTGAGAATATCAAATACCGCTTTCGTTGCGGTGGATTCATCACCGTGCATTTGCGTCCACGAGAATATTTTTCGCTTTCCGTTGCCAAGAGAAAGCAAGTAAATTCTTCTCCCTTCAAACGAAACACCATCGCTGGTGATTTTTATTTCGCTTCCCTTCAGCGATTGAATATGTTCTTCCACTTCGCGATGAATAACGTGTGTGGAAAATTTTGGAACTTTCCATGCATTGTAGGAAGAAAATAATTGTTGGGAAAAATCTAAATAGGAATTCATTTGGAATTTTTGAAATAATCATTTGTCATTCGTAAATCAGCTCACCTTCAAATTTACTACATTCTACTAATGACAAATGACTAATTCCAATTACTTATTACGTCTTCTGCTGTTTCTTTTTAGCGGCGGGAAATAAAACATTGTTCAAAATCAAACGGTAGCCGGGAGAATTTCTGTGCAAATCTAATTGCGTTGGAGGGTCGCCCACCGCGTGCTGATAATCTTCTGGGTCGTGTCCGCCGTACCACGTAAATGTTCCACGTCCTAAATTCCCGTGAATGTATCGCACTTCCTGCGTTCCTTCCTTTTCCGCAAGAACAATGACTGATTTTTTTATAATGGATTTTTTGAAGTTCGTTGTTTGTCCCATAAACCCGCGAATCACATTCACGTGGTCTTGTGTGAGCATTGTTGGAACCGGGTCGTACTTCGCCGAGAATTCAAACAACGTGAAGTAATCGGTTTCGGGATTCATCATTCCCGCCATATCGCTCGGGGGAATATCAATATCGGAATATTCATAGCGGAGCGGATTTCTTTCAATGGTAAAGTTTTCGAATGCCAGCGTTTTCGAGAAATCGAGTTTTGATTGCGCATTGGCATCTTGCGGGTCGCCGTCGTACATCACATCGCACACATCGGTATTTTCAGCGGCAAGGGAAATATCATACGAATCAGTCGCCGCGCACATAGCGAACATAAATCCACCGCCTGCGACATATTGTTTTATTTCCCGCGAGACCGCTTTTTTCATTTCCGAAACTTTTCGGTATCCGAGTTTCTTTGCCATACTTTCATTTAATACTTGTTGTTCGATATACCACTGTGCGGTATGGAACGAAGCATAAAATTTACCGTATTGACCGGAAAAATCTTCGTGGTGCAAGTGCAACCAGTCGTACTGATACAATTTTTTTCCGAGCACTTCTTCATCCCAGATTTTATCGAAAGGAATTTCTGCGTACGTAAGCGCAAGAACGACGGCATCATCCCACGGTCGAAAACTGGATGGTTGATAGACTGCCATCTTCGGCGGCTTTTCCAAACGGACAGCATCCATATTATTGTCTTCACTCTGCACTTCCGAAAAAATTTGCGCGGCGCTGCTGCCGGAAATTTGTTCGAACAAAACGCCCCGCACACGACATTCGTTCGTTA
>JAGXRH010000066.1 GCA_018335975.1 Ignavibacteriales bacterium | reverse complement strand
CGCAAAGTATTGAATGTATTGCTCTTGGTGTTCTTTGTGAAAATACTTTGTGCTCTCTGTGTTTAAAAAATGTGGTTTTTAGAGATGCCCATTCGTTGTTTTTTCAGAACCTACGGAGAAAATAATGCTCTCCACACGTAAACTGTATTCCCGGAACTGTTACCACAAGGAACAACGAAAAGCCAATAGCCGTTGAGCCGGATGTTTCTAATTTCTTCCCAAATATTTCGTAGTTTCTCACAACTTTTTAGTACTCTCACAGTCTAAACACTATAACAAAAATCGTAATGGCGCTGGAAGACCACGAATTAATTCACAAAGCACAACGAGGCGATAGGGTTGCGTTCGAACAACTCGTGTATCGCTATGATAATCACGTTCTCAGTTTGGCGGCGAAGTACACCAACAATCGTGATGATGCGAAAGATATTTACCAGGAGGTGTTTATCCGTGTCTTCAAAAGTTTGAAAAATTTTGAAGGGCGAAGCGAATTTTCGACGTGGCTTTTCCGCATTACCACCAATGTTTGCCTGACGTATAAAACGCGCAACAGCAAACGTTCACACGCATCGCTGGATTATGAATTTGAGGGTACCGATGGCGACGTTCTCTCCCTCTCGGACGTAATTTCCGACACAACGACCTCGGACCAGCACACCATTAACGAAGAAATTTCAGCGAATATAAACGAAGCGATGAACGCACTTTCGCCGCAACAAAAAATGGTGTTTTCGTTACGCCATTATCACGGGTACAAACTCAAAGAAATTGCGGAAATGATGAACTGCGCGGAAGGAACGGTAAAAAAATACCTTTTCACGGCAACACAAAAAATGCGGGAACAACTCAGGGAAATTTATCAGTAAATGCAGTATCAATAAGTTTTTTTCGTTCTCTCTTGAACACAATTTTTTAACAACTATGAATCACGACCACTACAAAGAATCGCTCCAACTTCTTCTCTACGACGAATTAACCGTTGAAGAAAAAAACGACATCGAGCAACATTTACAGAAATGTCCCGAGTGCCGCAAAGAATTAGAACAATTGCAAAAATTTCACACAACGCTTTCTTCGCAAAAATTCATCGAGCCGGACAGCCAACTTCTCCGTGAAGCGCGGCAGGAACTTCGGTACTCGTTGAAACATTCTCCCCCCCGTGAGTCGCTTTGGGATTGGTTACAAAGCGCTCTCAGTTCAATCTTTATTCAATATAAAGTTGCACTGGGAGGAGTCGCAACATTAACGATGGGATTTATTATCGGGTATGTTGTTTTTTCTCCACCAAACCAACCGCAAAAGATGGAAGAACTTGCCTCACCAAATCTTTCTCTCTCTTCACGGTTTCCTCTTTCTGCGCAGGGAGATGCAAAAGTTAATAACATTCGGTTCTATGATTCGGATGTGAGTGATGGGGAAATAGATTTTTCTTTCGACGCCGTAACGCCCGTGCGAATGAAAGCGGACATAAAAGATGACCGTGTGCAAAAAATTCTTGCTCATGCACTGCTCAATGAACAAAACCCCGGCGTGCGATTACGTTCCGTGAGTGCAATGGCTCTGGAACACACGCCTCCGGCTGATGATGAAATTAAAGATGCGCTCATCACGGCGCTTACAACGGATGAAAATCCGGGTGTTCGACGTGAAGCATTACGGGCGCTGCAAAAATTTTCTTTCGATGATAAATTGAAACAGGCGTTATTGCATGTCTTAAATTATGATTCTAACTCCGCGCTGCGTATCGAGGCAGTCAATTATTTCGCCTCCACAAAATCAAAATCATCGCCCGCAATATTTGACGATGCTGTGCGTAAGGTGTTGCATGAAAAAATGCAATCGGATAACAACAACTATATTCGTCTCCGCGCCCGTGCGGTGCTTCAGGAGGTTAACCGTTAATGAAAATTCTCTTTACAACTATGAAATCTCTTCTTTTAATAATTTCGCTCCTTGTTTTTTTCAATACCTCTTTTGCATCCGTAGTCTTTCCGCTTGATGATAATGGCTTCGTCACTCAATCATTTTCCGCAGGGAAAGGGGGTACGCTTAAAGTTGCCTTAGATGCGGGCAACATTAGTATTACCGGTTGGGAAAAAGATGAAGTATTTGTAAAAGTTACCGGACTCGAAGATGACGACGCTAAACGAATAAAAATAAAACAGAACGGAAATATCATTTCCGTTTCGTTTCATCAAAGTTGGACATCCACCTGCGACATTCAGGTAGAGGTTTCTCTTCCGGAACAATTTCATACAAATTTAGAAACAGCCGGAGGCGATATTTCTCTCCGTAATCTTCGCGGTAATTTAATCGGAGAAACTTCTGGCGGCGACATTCTTCTCGAAAATACAGGCGGTACAATTGATATCACCACTTCAGGCGGCGATATCAGAACCGGTGATATTGATGGCGATGCAACGCTTGCCACCTCGGGAGGTGATATTATCCTCGGGAAAATCAGCGGGGAGGTCAATGTGCATACGGCAGGGGGAGATATTCGGGTGGAACGTTCGAATAAGAAATTGAAGGCGGAAACTGCCGGCGGGGAAATCAACATTGGGGATATAACAAATATTGCAACGATATCCACTTTCGGCGGCGATATTCGTGTAAGGAAAGTTACGGCAGATGCAACATTTTCAACTGCCGGCGGCGATATTATTATTCTCAGTTCCTCCGAATCCATAAAGGCGAAAACTGCCGGCGGCGATATTCGTCTCGAAGATATTGCCGGAGCGGTAGATGCAAAAACCGCCGCAGGCGATATTCGCGTGGAACTCAATTCCTTTGCAAAGGGGAAATCTAAATTTACGACGGCGTTCGGTGACGTGAAATTACTTGTTCCGGAGAACCTCAAACTTACCATCAATGCTCTTGTTCGTGTTCGCGGCTGGTGGAAATCGAGAAAGCATGAACAGTACATTTTTTCGGATTTCAAAGCGGAAGAATTTAACGAGGATGAAGATGAAAATGAAATTCGCGCGATCTATAAATTAAACGGCGGCGGCGACCTTGTGCTTATGGAAACATCAATGGGAAATATTGAAATTCGAAAAGTAAAAAAGTAAGTTGAACGAGTGCGTAAAAATGTTGTTGAAAAGCCTGAAAATTTTTTCGGGCTTTTTCTTTTTAAAAATAAAAAGGGAAAAGCGTTGTATTTCTTCTGAAAAAAAAGTAATTTCTCCCCGAATTTTATTCATTTCTATTGTACGGAGTTTATTATGCGTATTCTTGTAATAGAAGACGAAAAGAAAGTCGCAAAATTTATTAAACGCGGATTGGAAGAAGAACATTACGCTGTGGATGTGGTACACGACGGCGAAAGCGGTCTTCAGTTGGGAAAAACTGAACCGTACGATTTACTCGTTGTGGATATCATGATTCCGAAGAAGGATGGAATAACCGTCATTAAAGAACTGCGGAGTAAAAAAATTACCATTCCCATTCTTATTCTCACCGCAAAAACAACCGTAGAGGAACGGGTAGCCGGACTTGATGCGGGGGCAGATGACTATTTGACAAAACCGTTTGCAATGGAAGAATTGTTCGCGCGCATCCGTTCCCTTCTTCGACGGGGCGCTGCAGAAAAAACACCGATGCTTCGTATCGGAGATTTGGAACTCGACCTCGTATCGCACAAAGCAAAGCGCGCTGATAAAATGATAGAATTGACCGCAAAGGAATATGGTTTGCTGGAGTATTTTATGCGAAACAAAAACCGTGTACTTTCACGAACCTTAATTTCCGAACACATCTGGAATTATAATTTTGATACCGGCACCAACATTATTGACGTGTACGTCAATCACCTTCGTCAAAAAGTGGATAATGGTTTTGAAAAAAATCTTATTCACACCGTTCGCGGCGTTGGCTATATGATGAAAGACTCGGAATAAAATTTTCTGAGTATGGAAAAATATTTTTGGAATAAATATTTTTCCCTCATTGAAGTCTATTTGATTCCACATTCCTCCTGAGGAGTTTTCGACGATGAATTTAACTCTCTCCATCCGCACCAAACTCACGTTATGGTATGCGCTTGTCCTCACGCTTATTTTAATCTTCTTCGGTACCGCTGCATACTTTTACACAAAACGAACTCTCTCCGAATCACTCGATATCACGTTACGAAACGAAGTCAACTGGCTTCGGCAATACCTTCAAGAACGAGCGGAGTTACAGAAGAAGAAAAAGAAACGCGGTTCTTCAAGGTCTGTCGCTGTAAAAAAACCCGCCAAAGAAGTCAAAGATTCCATCACATTTTCTCCCTATCCGAGCGAGTGGACCGAAGCCGATTCCATCTGGTATCAGATTTATGAACACGCAATGCGTAACCCGAAAAAAACACTCATCAATGTTCGCAATAATAAAGGTATCGCTTTTTATCGTTCAGAAAATTTAGATGAAAATGATAGTTTGTACTTTTCCCAACAAAGTAACGGAGAAATAATTCTCACCACGTACCGAACAAGCGATAATGAAGAACGCCGCGTTGCCTACACACAAGATGCAAACGGTGATGTGTGGGTTGCCTACCCGATGTCCGAATTGGATACCATTCTTGATAATCTCTTTAAAATCTTTCTTATCATTTCCCCGGTTGCTTTGTTGATAGCGATGGGCGGTGGTTGGTTTATCGCCTACTCTTCTCTGAAACCTGTTGATGAAATAACTCGCGCCGCTCAACAAATTTCCGCCTCTAATCTTGGACAACAAATCCCCGGCAACTATCTTGATGACGAAATCGGACGATTAGCGGCAACGTTCAATGAGATGATTGCGCGGTTGCATAGTTCTTTTGAACACACACGACAGTTTTCTATGGATGCATCGCACGAACTTCGCACGCCTCTTACTATTATGCGCGGAGAAATCGAACTTGCTTTACGCGACGAATCTCTTACCGAAGAAACCCGCGAAGTACTTCTTTCTCTCCTCGATGAAGTGTTACGAATGAACGCCATCATCGAAAACCTTATGTTGCTTTCCAAATCGGATTTGAATCTGTACAAACCGATGTGGGAAACCGTGGATTTACACGACATTGTCTCAGAGTTATATGAAGACGGGATTCACCTTGCCTATACAAAACAAATCAACGTTACGCTCGAACAAAATGATGAAGTTGTGTGTATGGGAGATACTTTACGATTGCGGCAACTTTTCCTCAACCTGTTAGATAATGCTATCAAATACACGCCGGAACACGGGAGCATCCGACTTGCTCTCCAAAGAAATGACGGCATCGCACTCGTCAAAGTGGAAGATAGCGGCATTGGTATTTCTCAGGAAGAAATCCCGAAGATATTTAACCGATTCTATCGTATTGATAAAGCGCGTTCGCGGGAAATGGGGGGAAGCGGACTCGGACTTTCAATTGCCAAATGGATTGTTGACCTCCATGGGGGGAAAATTTTAGTGCAAAGCACAGTGAATAAAGGAACGACTTTCATTGTAAAACTCCCGCTCAAAAACACTGAATCCGTACCTTTCGATGCTCGGGAATAATTTTCGTTAACGGAGATTAACTGCCGGTTAATCTCTCCTTAAGGGGTGTTCTGTATATTTTTTCACAATTTTATTGAAGTAAAAATTACGGTGAGTACACCTTTGGAATATGAATTATTGTATCTGCACATTCACGGCACTTTTCCTATTTTGCCTTCCCCTGAAAAGCCAAACAGACATTTTACCGATTGATACCTTAGAACGGAACGATACTCTCTCCGCGGTGACCGATTCGGCAGAATTTATTTCGGAATCTGATGAGGATGAAAAAATCACGACATTGACTCCCGCTCAACGCTTAATGCGGGCAAAATTATTAGGACGAAAATCGAAACAACATTCCGCCTCTGTGAAAATGTATTATTCCTGCTTACATCATCAGCAGGTAAAAAGTGATTCTTCAGGTATCTGTACCGTCTGTGGTTTAGAGTTGATTAGAAATATTGACACGCTCGATAGTTCCTTACTGCCTCAAAGAATTCAAAAAAAAATACAGCCACCGGAAAAAGAAAAATAACTTCAATTCCTGCTATGCAAACAGAACCTGAATATCACGGACTACACCATCTTCCCTATTCTCTTTATGACTGAACGGAAAATGCTGACTGCAAAATCAATATCCTCGTGCGAGGTTGACCGACCAAACGAAAATCGTAGTGTTGCTTTTGCCGTTTGCTCGTCACGTTTCATCGCAAGGAGTACGTGCGATGGTTCCATACTTCCTGAAGTACACGCGGAACCGCTCGTAACGGCAACACCGCCCAAATCCATATTAAGCAGCAACGCATCCGAATCAATCTGTATTTTTTTACTATTCAATGAAACGTTGACAATATTCGGAAGAGATTCTGTCGGATGCCCATTGATGAGGAGGAAATCGGAACCTGCTGTCAATTCCTCTAATTGCGAAAGGAGATATTGTTTAATTGTGGTGAGATGGAGAGCATCTTTTTCAAATCTTTTTTTCATTATCTCTGCCGCTTTTCCAAAACCGATTATTAATGGAACCGCTTCTGTTCCCGCGCGGCGACCACGTTCCTGACCTCCTCCATGCAGAAGAGATTCAACATCGGTTCCCCGGCGAATATACAAAGCGCCTATTCCTTTTGGTCCATAAATTTTGTGCGACGAAATAGAAAGCAAATCAATATTCATCGTTTGTGTATCAATGGAAAGTTTTCCAAATGTTTGAACGGCATCAGTATGAAAGAGAATTCCTCGTTCATGTGCAAGCAAGCCAATTTCAGCGATGGAGTTAATGGTTCCGACTTCATTATTTGCATGCATAACGGAAATCAAACCTGTATCATCTCGAAGATGCCGCTGCACCTCATCAACGGAGACTTTCCCCCATTCATCAACCTCGCAGTACGAAACGGAAAAACCGTGATTGCGAAGATATTCACACGGTTCTAAAACAGCATGATGTTCTATGGGCGATGTAACGATATGCGTTTTTCCTTTTTTACGAAGCCGTTCTGCACTTCCTTTCAGCGCAAAATTATTAGATTCCGTTCCACTTGCAGTAAACGTAATTTCTCCCGGTACAGCATTGATTATTGATGCAACCGATAAACGACTTTCTTCCAATGCAACTTTTACTTCCTGACCAAATTGATGAATAGATGATGGATTACCAAACTTTTCCAAAAAATATGGCTTCATCGCTTCGAATACTTCCGGGTCGAGCGGCGTGGTTGCTGTATAATCTAAGTAAACTCGTTTCATCTTTTTCTTTGGGAGGAAATTATACTGATTTCCTTTGAACTGAAAAAATTTGGCTTTTGCATAAGAGTTTTGTATATACTTCTGAAAATTTAACGGGGTCGTTATGAGAACAACAAATATCATCTTTTCCCTTCTTGTTACCACTTTGCTCTTTCTCGGATGCGAGGCGGAAGAAGGAGTTCCACCAGGTATGCCCGCGCCCGATTTCACATTACGAAATCAATATAGTAGAAATACCTCACTTTCAAAATTTCATGGCAACATCATCATCCTGTTCTTCTTTGGAAGAACGGAAAATGAACAAACGATTGAGTTCGCAAAAACTTTCGAAGAGGATAAAAAGATTTATGACCATGCAAATGCAATCGTTCTTGGTATCAGTCACAAAAAGGAAGGCGTGTTGCGTTCATTCCACCAGCAACTTAAACTCTCATTTGATATACTCTCAGATTCCAAAAAAACTGTCATTGATTTATACGGGGTGAAGTCGGGCTTGGGCGGACCAAAACGCACAACGTTAATCATTGATAAACAAGGCGTTGTATTCAGCATCATTGATTATGAAGATGTCGAAGAACACCGACAAGAAATACACGCTGAACTGGAAAGATTGCTCGAAACTCCATCCTGAATTTTCTTATTTAATGAGGAATGCTATTCGTTATCTCATTTTTATATTGTACGCGTTGTTCAAGAAAAAATTTACTCCACGAATCTCCTTCATCGTTTTTTCCTTCCTGTTTCCTTCTCCCGCTTTTTCGGCGGCAGAAGAACGTCCATTCACACCAACAATTCATTCCGTTACTATTGAAGGTGCAAGCGCTTTTTCACCAAAGCAATTACTTTCACAAATGCAATCAATCGTTGGGGCACAGTTCGATACGGCACTCATCGTGAACGATATCGAGATGCTGCTCCATTGGTACGAAAATAATGGGTACCCCTTCACAAAGATAAATGTCGAGTCTTGTTCACTCTACACAGGTGAAACCAAACAACAACTTTCTCTTGTCCTTTCTCTTGAGGAAGGACCGTTGGTTTATATTGAATCATTTCGTGTTGAAGGAAATACCGTTACACAGTCCGACATCATTCTCCGCGAAATTAATTTCCGACGGGGTGAAATGTATAATCATAAAAAAATCGAACGAATACCGCGGAAACTTGAACGCCTTGCTTTTTTTTCTTCTATCGGCGAACCAAAACTTTTTGTCAACGAGAACGGAGGAATCCTTCAACTCAACGTGCAAGAGGGAAAATTTAATTCGTTCGATGGCGTTTTGGGAATTCTCCCTGCTTCACAAGAGAATGCGACAACGATTACTGGAATGATTAACATTGGAATGCGGAATCTTTTTGGAACAGGGAGAAATGCTGCTATCTATTGGCACCGCGAAAACGCACTTACGCAGGAACTCTCCTTGCGATACGTAGAGCCATGGCTGTTTTCATCGCCCCTCAATGCAAGTGTCGGTTTCTTTCAACGAAAACAAGATTCGTCGTATGTGAAAAGAAGCACCGACCTGAAACTCGAACTTCCACTGAACGACGACCTCGCATTCAATCTCGTGTTTTCTCAAGAAACTGTTACTCCTTCCGAAACGAATACTTCTACCCATCGAAGTACCTCGACATTTGTCGGCGCAGAAATCAATTATGATACACGCAACCGCTTGAATGTACCAACGAGCGGTGGACTTGCCCGATTACAAATTGATTGGGGAAGCAAATCCTTCTATGGAACAGAAAAAAGTGTTTTTTCCGTCCGGCGTTTTACGAGCGATGTCGAGCAATATTTTTCCACGGTATCCCGTCAAATCATTGCCACCAGTATTCACTCCAGAGAGATACAAAGCAAAGTCCTTGGCATAAGCGACCTGTTTCAATTCGGTGGAGCAACATCGTTGCGAGGTTATCGCGAAAAACAATTTTCCGCATCCCGCATCGTTTGGTCAAATACCGAGTATCGGTTATTATTATCGGAAAAGTCATTCACGTTTGTATTCTTTGATGCAGGGTATTTATACCATCCCCCTGTAGCATCACTCGTTCGCGCTCAGGAAGATTTTTTATTCGGGTACGGCGTTGGCGTTCTTCTCGAAACACAAGCGGGGAACCTTGGAGTAAGTTTCGCGCTCGGAGAAGGCGATACATTTTCCCGGATGAAAATACACGTGCAACTCATCAATCAATTTTAGATTTTACATTTTAGATTTTAGATTGAAGAAACTTGAAACTCGTAACTCGTAACTATTAAGTGATTTCATTTTCATTCGAAAAAAAAATGTGGGATGAAAACATAACCCGCATTGCCGGAGTTGATGAAGCAGGACGAGGTCCGCTTGCCGGTCCCGTTATTGCGGCGGCAGTGATTTTTCCGAAAGAAATTTCTTTGAAGGGAATAAACGATTCCAAAAAACTTTCCGAAAAGCAACGGGAAGAATTATTTCCGAAAATATTTGAGAAGGCATTTTCCGTTGGTGTTGGAACGGTTGATAATATCGAAATTGATTCGCTCAACATTCTCAACGCATCGCTTGAAGCAATGAAACGCGCAGTAGAAAATCTCTCTCTTCGACCGCAACATTTATTGATTGACGGAAATAGGTATCGCTCGCACGGAATTCCATTCACCACAATCGTAAAAGGTGATGCAAAATGTTTTTCCATTGCCGCTGCTTCGATTATTGCAAAAGTTACTCGCGATAAATTGATGAAAGAACTTGATGAACAATTTCCGGTTTACGGATTTGCACAGCATAAAGGGTATCCCACGAAGAAACATGTCGAAGCAATTCAGAAATTCGGAACGTGTGAAATTCACCGCAAAAGTTTTGTGGTGAAAGGGTGGAAATGATGCCATTAAATATTTGGTTTCAGATTGAAGATTTTAGATTTTTTATCAAATAATGTTCATTAAGCAAGATTCTAAAAAAGAAATTGAACATAACTTTGTAAAGATTTTTTTACAATTGATGCCAAATATTCCTATAGGAACTATTATACAAGATGAGAACCCAGACATTCTTTATGAAAGTACGACAGATTTAATAGGTATAGAAGTAACAAGGCTTCATAAGTCTGACAAAATAAAAAGGGAAGAAGCAGAACGCATCTATTTTCTTAACGAATGTGTAAAAGAATATGAAAAATTAGGAATGCCACCTATTGAAGTCAAAGTTTTTTTTGCATGGCAAACTACTTTTAACAAAAAAAATAGAAATGCGCGGGCGAAAAAGTTAGCAAGTATAGTTGCCTTACATATTCCATCTGAATTCAGTGGGGTACGAGTTAAGAATGACTTCAAAACTCTTGATGTATTCCCAGCAGAAATTCATTCCATAACTATTTATAGATTTGGACACAAGGAAAATTTTTGGAATGAAGCCGGTTTTGGTTATTACCAAGAAGATGTAATTGAAATATTACAAAACAGAATTAACTCGAAGAATGAAAAGTTGGAAACTTATAACAAAAGGTGTTCCCTGTACTGGTTACTAATAGTCATTGAAAACGAAGCAGATTCAACATTTTTCCTTCCTTCAAAAGATTCTCTTGACTATCATTTTAAAAGTCAATTTGACAAAATATTTTTATTAAACTTGTTTGGAAACACAGTAGATGAACTAAACACAGTTTCGAATTGAAATGATTTTAGTAATAGCGATTTGAAAATAGTATGAAGTAAAAATGTCAAATGGCAAATAACAAACGTGCTTCTGGTGAATACTATGAAGAACTTGCCGTCGAATTTCTGAAAGAAAAACATTTTGAAATTCTCGCTCGTAATTTTCATATTCATCACGGTGAAATAGATATTGTTGCAAAAGAAAATTCTACGCTTGTGTTTGTTGAAGTGAAAGCACGAACGAGCAATGCATTTGGAACGCCGGAAGAAGCAATCACGGAAAAGAAACAACGAACACTACGCAAAACCGCCGATGGATTTATTCTCAAACATCCGGAAATTCCGTTCAATGAATCACGTTTCGATGTCATCGCAATCGAAAACAAAAATGGGAAAACAGAAATTCGCCATTTAATTGATGCCTTTTAGACTCAAACCTCCAACCCCAGACCTCAAACCATTTTTATGAACGCTTTACCATTAATTCTCATCGCGCTTCTCGTTCTCGCAATTGCTTATCGGTACTACAGTGCATTTATCGCCGCGAAAGTTATTGCGCTTGATGATACACGCATCACCCCCGCGCATACACTCAATGACGGACAGAATTATCATCCCACAAACAAATGGGTTTTATTCGGTCATCACTTTGCAGCAATTTCCGGCGCCGGTCCGCTCATTGGTCCCGTTCTCGCCGCACAATTTGGTTTTCTTCCCGGATTTCTTTGGCTGTTGATAGGTGTTTGTCTCGGCGGCGCAGTGCACGATTTTGTAATTCTTGCCGCATCCATTCGCCGCAAAGGAAAATCACTTGCAGAAATTGCGCGGTATGAAATTTCTCCCCTCGCGGCAACTATTGGCTCGATTGCTATTCTTATCGTCGTG
>JAGXRH010000065.1 GCA_018335975.1 Ignavibacteriales bacterium | reverse complement strand
GGCTTATTATCAAAACAAAAAAATGCATCGGGTTTTATTTTGTTATCAATTAGTCTCCTTACTCGATTTGGAAAAGAAGTCTGTTTTTTCCAAATTGCCTCTTTGGTGATAAACAGACCATTGTCTTTTCTTAAACCAAGTTTTGTAAATATTTCGTTTAATGTTTTCATTTGAATTATAGCAAGTTGTTTCCTCGCTTTCACGAAGTTGGCAATTGATTTTTCTTTTCTTGAAATCGAATTTCAGGGGAGAATATAAAAGGAAGGTGTGATGAAAAAAAGTGGTAGGGGGTTAGTATTTTAGAAGTTTAGTAGTTGAGATTTTGAGAAGGTGACTTTAAAAACCACTTTCCCGCAACAGTGAAGGGAAACAAAGAACTTTGCGGGAGAGGTTTCGGTTTTCATTCATCTCTCAAATTAATACTTCCAATGTTCGCAACTGACTATTTGCTGAAATTTCTATTTTTTCCAATAAATATGCTTCCCTTGCCTCGCTTGAGGGAGTTTTTTCAGCAGGGAAAAAAGCCCTTGCATTGCTCAAGGGAGTTTTTGGAACGATGTAAAAATCCCTTGGGTTCTGCGAGGGAATTTTTGCAACGATTTAAAACTCACTTGTATTACCGAAGGGAATTTTTACTGCAAGGAAGGAATCCCTTATCATTCGCAGGGGAATTTTTATGAATGATGAGGGAATTTTTACGCATTGAAAAAACTCCCTTCACAGTTTCGAGGGAAATTTTAAAACCAAAAAAAATACCCTTGCCGGCTCAAAGGGAATTTTTTTGAACTTGGAAAAATATGCTTGCTGGTTACAGGGGAATTTTTTGTACTTGGAAAAATACCCTTGCTAACGATAGGGAAGTTTTGCAAAGGAATGTGCGAGGTTTTGATTGGTAGGAAAGAAATCTTTGAATGGTAATGGAAAAGCGCGCGAGGGTGAAGAATTATCTTATGGGCATCCCTGTAAACCTTCAAGGTTTTCCGCTATGGAACATTGCGTACTGAAAATTTTTAATGTATTGAACATAAAGAATAAACCTTGAAAGGTTTACTCTTTTTTTAGAACCTCCCTTCTCAAAGAGGAAAATGGTTTACAGTACAATTGAAGTAGTTTCCCGAAATATAAAGTCTAACTACTCATAAAATTATCTATTACATTTACTTTGTTTGGCTATGAAAAAATTATTTATACTCTTTCAACTCATTTTGTTTACCTTTTCTTTATTTGCGCAACCAAAAAAAGAAACATCGTTTCCCCGCTACGATACTTTCAAAATTCCTGCAGAGCGAAAACTGACAATTCCTTTCAAAAGTCAATCGAATGCAAAAGCAAAGTCTTCGAGTACGCGGCGTTTGTCATATTCACCAACATTTGATTCACTCCTTGCGCGAAGATTGAAAAATGTTTTGGATGCGAAGCGCATATCCAATAATACAATCGGAGCGTCAGCGGCAATCATTATTCCGGGACAGGGAGAGTGGCTTGGCGCAAGCGGTTTATCCAATCCGGTTACAAACGACAGCATTTCGCTTGAACATCTTTTCGGCATCGGAAGTATTTCCAAGTCATTTTGCGCGGCGTTGATTTTGAAATTGGAAGAAGAGGGTTTACTTTCGATTGAAGACTCGCTCAATAAATTTCTTCCGCATTTTCCGAACATTGACGATTATACAATCCGGCTTCGGCATAGTTTGCAAATGACGAGCGGCGTGTTCGATTATTTTAACGATGGTCCTGCCGCTGTTAATGCTGTGTTTGGGAATCCTTACCGGTATTGGTCGGCATCGGAAATCTGCTCAACATTTGTCGGTGCTCCGCTCTTTTCTCCCGGACAAGGATGGAGTTATTCCAATACGAATTATCTTTTGCTCGGAATGATTGTGAATCATCTGCGAGGAACAAATTATACCACGCAACTTCACTCGCGCATTTTTTCTCCGCTTAATATGAATCACACGTTCTTTGCGATTGAGGATTCTCTTGCGGGAGATATTGCGCATGAATGGGCAGACGTAAACGGCGATGGAATTCTTGACGATTATTTTGGAACGTATCCACGCACAGCATTTTACAGTATGGCATACAGTGCAGGCGCAATTTTTTCCACAGCGGAAGATTTATTGCATTGGGGAAAGGCGTTGTTTGCAGGACAAATACTCAACCAAACTTCGATGCAAAAGATGCTGACGTTCCATCCTACTTCAGGATATGGGTTAGGTGTGTATCGTATTACTGCGCTTGGGAAAGAACTCTGGGGACATAACGGCGGAACACTCGGATATATTTCCAATATGTTTTATAATCCTCAGGATAGCGTAACAATTGTTCTGCTTACAAATCAGGAAGGAAATCCCGACCCCATTTGGCTTGCGTTGCTTGATGAAGTGCTAAAGTTTGAAAATCAATTGCCCACTATTACGGTTTCTCCATCCCCGATTAGTTTTCCGGGTATTGATGTAAACACCGCAGAACGCGAAACAACATTTACCATTACGAATACAAGTTACGTGAACGATACGATTTCCCTTTCTTTCAATTACAGAAATGTTGTTCCCGAATCTGCAATATCCATTTCGCACACGAATGTTGTTTTGTTTCCTGATTCATCTCTCACAGTTACGTTTAAAGTTCGTCCTCGACTCCTTGCCCCAAACATTCTTTACATACCGCAAGTTGCTGTGAAATCAAAAAACGGAAGCGATACCGTTTCTGTTTCTAATACTGTCCGTTTTCGCATTACCGGGACACTTGGTGTGAAAGAGGAAGCAATCGCAAAAGCATTTTTATTGGAACAAAATTATCCAAATCCGTTTAACCCAAGTACAGCAATTGGCTTTTCGCTGTTGGCTGTTGGGAATGTATCGTTGAAAGTGTATAATTTACTTGGGGAAGAAGTTGCAACGTTGATTCACAACAGATTAATGGATGAAGGGAAACACGAAGTACAATTTGATGGTTCGCAATTACAAAGCGGAATATATTTTTACAAACTCACGGTAGGAAATTATTCAGCAACGAGAAAATTGTTGTTGATGAAATAAGGAAAGAAAGAATAATACAACTTTTGCTTTTTCTTCGCGATGAAGAAATAAGTAATTCAGCGTTATAAACTTTCATTTTACTTTTCGCGTAGAGATTCTATTGATGAACGAACCCAATCTTTGTATTCTTCGAATTGTGTGAAAGGAGCGTTGTCCTTCTCCGCTGCAGCAAGAACCTCATCCGGTTCCACGCCAAGTTTCAATCCTGAATACATATACGCAACAGCAGATGCTCTCGGTCCTGTTCGACACGATATTAGTGTTGGTCTCGGAAGCGAATCAAGCGCTTCAACGTGTTGTCGGGCTAAGTCCAGACTTAAAATTTGCGGCGGGTCGCTAATTACGTTGATACAATGAGGCGTTGCCGATTGAACCTGCTCGTACGACATTCCGTTTTCCATACGAGAAAATTCTTCCCCAATAAGATAAAGCCATGATGTACACCCGCTCTCTTTAAGATAAGCAGCAGGTTCATTTATCGGACCTTTGTTGTAACTCAAGTCATCAGGTAATTCAAAATTCTTCATAATTACAGTAAATTAAATGTTGTGTATAATAAAGGGTGAAGGAAGTAAGAAATTATAAGTAGTTGAAAAATCTATTGGTTTGTTTCAAACTTTTCATTCTCCAGTTCTCAAAACATAAATAGTCCACGGAGCGATTGTAGTTTCGTTTACCCAATTGTAAGGTTCGGTGATGTTTGCCAATGGTTTGTAGGTTTCGATTGGAATCAATCCTGCAAGTTTATATGTCTCGTGATAATCTTTTTCAAGCCAGATGATGTCTTCAACGGGACGGCTATCTTCTACATCGAGCATAACGATGAAGACTTTATCTCCGCTTTTTGCAGTTCGGTTTTGAGGAAAGTTTTTTGTTGAGAAGGATGCCCACTCATTAAAATAAATCTCGGGCGATGAAACAACGCTTACGATGCAACCGTTTTTGTTGAGCAAACGTTTCAGTGATTTGAAGAGAAGAACCTTCTTTTCCATTGTGGGAATATTGTCGAACGTGAAGGCGCATAACACGAGGTCATAAGTATTTGCTGCAAACTCATCGAGGTTTCCATCCGATACAAGACGATAATCTCCATCAGAATCGCGTTGACGGGAAAATGTAAGCATTGGCTCGGATATATCCACACCGACAACATCAAAACCGAGTTGACGCAAGAACCGTGTCGAGCGTCCCGTGCCGCACCCGAAATCCATTGCCTTCTTTCCTTGAATATGTTTGCTTATGATTGCAGGTAAATCCTTGTACGCTAAGTAATATGTTCCGGGAAACTCAAGGCGTTCATATGCCTCTGCACGTACTTTGTCGTCGTAAACGTTGGAGAAGTTATTTTCCATTTTGATTGCAGGTTGATAGATAGATTTCTTTTTTGTTCACCTTTGGTCTGCAAGAATATTATTTGCTTTTTCCTGTTTTCATAATATTGAGATACGAGGTAAGAGATGTATGCTCCGCTTTCATTACCAATTGCAGAAATTCTTCACACGCATTTTCCGTCTGACATTTATCAAGCGCGGTATAGTAATTAATTCTGCTTTCGTTATCTCCTGCAATATTCACCAGCGTATAACCGTGACGGAGTAAAATAAGGTTCATTATTAACCGTGCAGTTCTGCCATTGCCGTCAATAAAGGGGTGAATCGTTACAAACTTTTCGTGTAAATGCGCTGAGAGTAAAACAGGATGAAGAGTATTTTTTTGTTCTTCATAAAACTGAAAGTAGTCATCCATCAATTCCTGTACTTTCAGCGCATCTGCGGGTATATGGCGGCTGCCGGCAATACGTACATTCACCCTGCGATACTTACCTGCATTTTCCGGGTCAATCCCGCGTAATACCAACGCATGAATATCTTTCAGCGTTCGCTCAGTGAAGGGCTCATTCTTTTCTGCAATTGATTTTATAAACCCTATCGCTTCGAAATGATTAATGGCTTCTAAGTGTTCACGTAAACTTTTGCCCGAAACCGTGATTCCTTTGTGGATGACGAGTGCGGTTTCTTGTAACGTGAGCGTACTGCCTTCAATGCGGTTGCTCTCGTAGGTATATTCAACAAACAATGCATCTTCTATTTTTTGCAAATGCGAAGCCGATAGCGGACGATACGTTTCCAGTTCATTTCGGAGAGCGTCAATTTCTTGTACTAGTGTATTCATTATTTTTGCTGTGAAAAATACAAAAGAATAGTACAATTGAGAAGAAAAAGAGGAAATCACTCAAAGGGAATTGAAATAAAAACGGAATGTTCTTGTTAATACATGTGTTGTATTGCTGTCAGAAGGAAAATCCTTACACATGAGAAATCCATTTCAATCCTTATGCACAGCCGGTTCCATTGCCTCTGCGCCGGGCAATTTTCCGATGAGCGACTTCGGTTCGTGGATGAGCAAGGGAAGATGCTGCGGACAAATCGAGAACTTCTGATTTTGGTAATCGAGTGTAATGAGAGGAATCTGCTCTGCTGTGCGGTTGCAGGCGATGCACTGTGGCTTTGGTTGAGGAGTGGGATTCATAGTTTAAAAAATAAGATTGTTGATTGCGGGTATTTTATTCTATTGAGTTAATCTGCTACAAAATGAAATCTCATTTTAAAATTTTTGTGTCGGGAGGGAAGTCCTAACACACAGGAAACACAACTGATAAACGAACCCGAATCTTAACAAATTTATGCTGACTCTTGCTCATCTTCTATTTCTGTTGGTATGTGTTTAATTGTTCGCATTGCCCACTCGTCCTCATTTATAGTATTGTTCCTAATTGCATTTTCAAGTGCTAAACTCTCTTTATACTCTCTGGCTTCTGCAATCATTGTCCATTTAGCGCTAATCCCCATCTTTTCAATTTCATCTTTTATGTCCTTAAGCGTAATTTTGAAAAACTCTTTTCGTGGATTTACTTTATTAATCTGCATCCGAATAAATTTTTTGTGAAGTTCCCTTTCAAGAGTCGGTGCATCTTCGCTTAAAATCATTGAGTGAACGTCAAACTCGAACGGAACGCTTGCATCACCTAACTCTCTAATTCTGTCCTGCGGTTCAAGTCGCCTGGTCATTCCAACCTTATAAATGTGTTCTCCGAATGAACCAATATTTGAGATGATGTAAACGTGTCCAGTTTTTGTCTGCTGCGCCATTGAAAGAGCACGTTTATCTTTTTCTTCTGCTGCTTTTAGCCTTTCACCTAGTTCTTGTAATTGTGATTCATACATGGCTTTCTGTGCTTCTGTTGCTTGTCCAAGTTCCTTCCGTACCTTTTCCATTGCTTTTTTCAGCATTTCTTCTTCCTTCTCTGCTTCTCTAACCGCTTTCTCAAAATCCCTCTTTGCTTTTTCTTCTTCTCTAATTTGTTCTTTGATTCGCCTTTGTTCTTCTCGTTCTTGAAATTTTAACTCTTGAACTGTCGCTGCCCATTTTAATTCTTCAAGTCGTGATTGTAAATACTCCTCTGTAATAACTGCATTACGAAACGCTTTACCATTATTGTTTACTGTATAGAAAGCATCTTTTATTTTTTGCGTAAGAGTTCCATGGTTATCATTTTTCAGAGTTGCAAGTATGCTATCAACTTTACCATTGAAAGCATCAAGAACAAAACTGATTGCTGTGTCTTTCCGATTTGCCTCAACATAGTCGCATTTTGCAGCAGTGTCGTTATTAATCATTAACCTCATTCGTTCTCTACACTTCTTCAATTCTTCGCCCGCTTGGGTATGGCTGTATTCGTCTGCAAGTTGGTCAAGTAACGTGTAAGAAGGAATAATGTATTGGTCGCCATATCCTTCAATAATATTTTTCATTGCTTTGGCGGTCTTCTCAAAACTATCGGATTTCTTTAATGCTTCATATGCTTCACCTGCGATTTCTTCAGCACGCGTATTAGCGATAGCAATTATTTTGCCTGCTTCAACAGTCGCTGATTCCAAAATGGACTCAGCTTTTGCTTTCATTTCTTTTGCTTCTCTGAAAGCATTAGTACGAACTTCTTCATAGGTGGAGTTGGCTTTTTCCAACTGTTCTTTTGATTGTTCAAGCAGTCGTGTTGCTTCCTCATTTGCATCTTTGAGTATTGTCTTTGCTCTTGCATCAGATTCATTTAAAATCTGTTTTGCTTTAATGTCAGCATCAACTATTGTCTGATATTTTTCAAGTTGTCGTTTTTGTTCTTCAATGTCGTGGATTTGTCGATACAATTCATCTCGTTCTGTGTTGGCTTTTGTCTGATAATTTTCAAGTTGCTTTTTTTGTAATTCAAGGGCTTGAATAGAGTTTTGAAGTTCAATCTGTTCTGCATCGATTTTTGATTTCAGTTTCGAAATTTCATCTATCAGGGCAGTTGTCTGTTTAATCAACTTTGCACGTTGGATTAGCCAAATGATGATTATAATAATTAGTATAACTATCAGCAAAGCAATTAAAAGTTCTTTCATAAATTAGAAAAATTATATTTTTTTTGTTCGTTAAAAGTTCAGTTGTTTTAAGTTCGCACTTTCTTGCAAGATTATATTTCTCTGATTGGTTGGATTAGATTTCATTTTTTTACGTTTTCTCGTGGTGTCAGGAGTTTCCTCCTGACACCACAGTATTATTCTCACTTCACTTATGTTGCTTTCTTGGCGGCGCGGGTTGCCGCTGCTTTTAGTTTGCCTGCGCGTTGGGCTTTGGTTTTTGCAGCGATGTATTTATTGCCGTCGTAGGAGGGCTTGAAAACCTGCTTGTTCAAAGTGTCTATCGTTACTGAGAGTTTCTTTCATCTCTCGTTCTTGCATTACAACAAACGAAATACAATCCGTTAAACTCCACGACTTGTCAAATCGTTCTTCATAGAGTTTCCATCCCGCAGACCAATAGTGTTGATTCACAAAGAGAATTTCAACACGAGAAGATTTTTGTAACCGATGATAAAATTCAACTACTGCACCACGGAATTGCGGTTTACTCAGTGAGTTTGCTGTTTTATTAAGAACTGCAGAAGTCGTAACAAAATGCACTCCTAAATTCATCAAACGTTTATACTCCCGGTCAGCAATGTCGTGCAATTCATCGTCTTGATTCAACAGAGCAATCCAACAAACAGTATCAATGAAATACTCTCCGCTCATTGTTGTTTTTGTGTTCCGTAGAGATAGTGATTATGTTCGGTTGCCAAATCGGAAATGCCTGTTCTCACTGCAAGAGAAGACAAATTAAAAGCCGGGTCATTTTCTGATTCGAAAATATCATCCACTTTTTCATTTCTTTCGATTGTCAATAGATATCGTTCGTTGAGTTCTAAATCAACGGGCTCTTCGGGGCATAAAACTTTTCCGTCGTAAACTGCGTGTAATCTTTGGGTCATATAATTGCCTTGTTTATTTTCATTTTCTAATTTACTTGGTCAAAACATACAAAACATTTATTTCTTTGTCAAGTGTTTTCTGATGGTGTAAAACGCAAATGTATGTCGGGAAACAAATTCGGATGTCTTAAGCACAATCAAGAATTTATGCTATCCACGGTCTGCTCCTTTGCGCCCATTATTACAAGCCACAACATAAACGCAAGTTCTCCGAGTTCGGCTGGCAATGCAAAAACGTTGTGAAGGACCATATCCTTGTATTGAGGCAGCAGTAAACTTGTAAAACCCAAGATGAGGTAGAAGATTCCACAGATTAGTAACCAAAAGCCGAGAAAACGGGGAAGGAAGCGAGACCTGTACACAAGGAATGCTAACGGGAAGAGCCAAAACCCCCAGAACATTTCCAGCGTCAACGTTCCGTAGTCGTTCATTTTCAGAAAGAGCAATGCCAAATCTTGCCGTTGAGTAAGTTCAATAGTTTTCAAGAGTTCGCCTTTCAAAATCATCAGGGAAGTAATACTAATTGCTCCCATAACAAAAGTGATTGGAATTTGCACAAGCACCAATGCAACTAAAATCTTTGCCTGACGTTCATTTACCGATTTGAACAAGCGATACAGAACCAATACCAACACTACCCAAAGAGCGCTGCTGAAAAGGTCGTTAACGATGCTCACGCGAAATAAAAATTCTTTGGAAAGGACATTTTGCGCAACGGAAACAGCATCGCCCCGTGTACTAATTTGTGATGGAACATAAAACATCGCAAAGAGTCCGGTAATTATCCAAATGAGATACAGGAAGCCTGCAAATCGCGCAGTGTTTTTGAGTGAACTTGAATTTGTTTGCATAGGAATTGATTGTTTAAAGGTGCAAAACCTTCAAGGTTTATTATTTGTGGAATGCAATGTTGAATAACATTAAACCTTGAAGGTTTTTCGAACTACTTTCGTGTGTGTAAGTTTTCTCAGGCGAAACATTTATTTATTGTTGAGTGATTCCAGTTAGATTTTATTTGAAGAAATGCTCCATTGTTTAGTTGAACGATGATTGTTAGTCTTTGAACAGACGAACACTTTTACCCCCTTTTGCATTGTCTTGTTCGGATGCGAGACTTGCGATACCTTCTTTACTATCCAAAAAACTATGTGGCTTTCCATCTTTTTTTCCATCTACGATATAGAAAAATTGCCCGTTATTGCTTGCAGAAGAACTCCAAAAATCTGTACGTTCGTCAAGAAGAATAAAATTACCATTCTCGTTGCGAATACCAGCCAATAAAGCATTAAAACCGCTGCCGCCAACCGTCATTTGTTTATATACCACTTCCATAGTTCCACCCAGATATTTATACATATCACTTTTTCCTCCTAACGATTTCCGTAGGGTTTTCCAGTCTGTTTCTGTAGGAAGATGCCAACCTTTTGGCGCGACCTTTTTCGCAGTTTCCCAGTCGTACAAATAACCATACTTAGGCACATTGTCAGAGTTATTACCATAAACCCAAAAATTTCCCTGCTCCGGCTTATAAGCAAGGTTTTCTGCCATCAGCCATTGTTCACCTATTTTTATTGTTTTGTAAATTTTGCCATCGCGAGTGTCGGTAAAGGTGCCAGTTTCATTAGTCTGAAAACGAATTTCGTTATTATAGCAGGATGGTAACATTGATAATATTGCTATTAGTACTATTTGGTACATCCAATTTATATTATTCATAATTACAAAGATTTAGTGTTCGAAATATTGAAAAAAGAGTGATGATTTTTCGGGCAAAACATACTAAACATTTAATTGTTTGTCAAGTGGTGTCTTTCTTGTATTTTCGTTCGCAAAAATGTTCAAAAAAGAAACAGAACTACACATACTTTCCGAACAACTCACGGATTTGCAGCGATGTATTCCTTCATCGTTTATGAAATTCATTTCGTGAACTAATTTGCTCAATGGAGTATTACATTCAAATATAATGCCTCACTCTACTCCAGATATCTTTAAGCGGAACTTTTGGTTTCTTACAGATAAAAATAGGCACGTTCGTTTCATACGGCATTGCATATTGATTTCTGTGTATGGAAAACTGTTGAACGGATTCATACGTTTGCGCGTGGTCTTCTGCGTTTCCACCTATTATAATTAACACTTCTCCTGAGTACCCGCGCAATCCCCAATGCCAATAACTATTATGTCCGGAAGTTGCTCTTGGTAATTCGTATGCAGTTCCGAAAAAATCAATCGCGCCTGCTTCACCATAGTTTTGCGTGTAAATTGCTGCAACGGATTTTTCTTCCGGCGTGAGTGAGTTGTACGCCGTTGCAACTTCTTTTGTCATCTCTTTCCAACCAAATCTATCTGCAAAGACTTGTGGTAAAACGGTATCGCCGTGTCGTTCCATCTTTGGTTGCGGAAGACCGAGAGTGTTTGCGTAGTGAATATACATTTCAATCGGAAGGAGAGGCAAAAATGCAGGAAGAGTTGCTAATCCACCAATGATGAGCAGTGCAACAGACGCGCGTGAAAGCCATCTCCAATTTTTGTTGTTGACGAACTGCTCGAACGCTACTGCACCCGCGCTGAGAATAACCGGATAGATGGGGGAGAGGTAATACGGTTTTCCTCTTTGAACAATGAAGAGTACGAGTAATACAATAAATGTAAATCCGAAGAGCCGGTATTTTTTCAGGTCGTTGTGAAAGAAAAATGCCAGAACACCAATTAACCAAATCGGAAACGTAAATGGATGTTGGAAGAGAATTTGCGTAAGGAAAAATTCCATCGGAGACATAAGAGCATTTTTCCATTGTTGAGCGTTTCGCATAAACTCCAGCGTTGCCCAGTCGTGAGTAAATTGCCAGAAAATATTCGGAAGAAAAAGAATAGCAGCAATCACTCCACCAAACCAAAACCGTTTTGAAACAAGTTGCTTTCTTTGATTAGTCAGAACAAGTCCGACAACAAGCGCGAATCCGAAAAACAACATACTGTGTTTGTTCTGAAGTCCGAGCCCGGCAAGAATTCCAAACACAAGCCAGAGTTTTTGATTTTCTGAATTTATTATCTTGATGAGGACGTAAGCACAACTCATCCAAAAAAGTGGTTCGAAAACATTCATCGAATAAAAATCACTAACGATAAGTAAAACCGGAGCGATGGCAACGGAGATGCACGCAATCCACTGAGCCAATTTGCCGCCGCCGAATTCACGCACTATTAATCCGGTGAGATAGACAAGTGTTGCTGATGATACAGCGGGAAGGAAACGAAGAGCAAACAATGAATCACCAAGGAACAATCTATTAAGCCAGAGAAATACAATAGAGAAAGGTGGATGGTCAACGTAACCCCAATCGAGATGGTCAGTGCAGGCAATGTAGTAGAATTCGTCGCGGAAATATCCGTATCCTCCGGAGAAATTTGTTGCGAAGTGAAGAAAAAGTGTTACGAAAGCAAGAGTGGCGGCTGGCAAATTCTCTGCAAGGGAATCAGTTATTTTTTTGAACATTGTAAAACCTGTGGCAATAATAAAGAGTGTTTTAAAACTTTGTTCGATGGTTTACAAGTTTTGATTGTGGGGTTCCTCCGTCTCGTTTCAAAACTTACGGGGCAAAACATACAAAACATTTATTTCTTTGTCAAGTGTTGCGTTTCTTGTATTTTCGTCCGCAAAAATGTTCAAACAAGAAACAGAACAACAGATACTTTCCGAAGAACTTCCCGATTTACAGCGATGTATTCAATGCGGATTTTGTTTACCGACTTGTCCGACGTATTCGATTACGGGAAAAGAACGTTCGTCGCCGCGAGGGAGAATACAAATGCTGAAAGGCGTTGCGTACGGAATGTTGGAGATGAACCAAGCAATTGCCGACGAAATGTTTTTTTGTCTTGGTTGCCTTGCGTGCGAAACTGCGTGTCCTGCAGGAGTGAATTATCATTCTATTTTGGAAACTGGGCGTTCTGTCGTCCATAAAAAAGAGAAAGAAAAATTATTTTCGTTTGAACGATTTTTGCTCAACGCAATCTTTCTTTCGCCGCGAAGAATAAAGTTTGCGGCAAAACTTTTGCGATTGTTTCAACGAAGCGGATTGAGTGAAGCATTGCAACGAAGTGGTATCGTAAGTTTGTTTTCAGAAAAAATGAGCGAACTTCTTTCACTTTCTCCAACGATAGCGGAAAAATTTTCTGATGAACAAATAGGAGAAGTAGCAGTCAGTAGTCAGAAGTCAGAAGTCAGAAAGCAGGAAACTACAATTCGTGTTGGTTTACCGCTTGGATGTATTACGAATGTTGCATTTCCCGAAATAAACATTGCAACGAAAAAACTTTTGGAGTCGTATGGATGTGAAGTTGTTATTCCGAAAGAAGCGAATTGCTGCGGCGCATTACACGGACACAACGGAGATTTACAAAACGCAAAACAACTTGCTAAGAATACCATTGATAGTTTTGAAAATGGAAATTGTAATTACATTATCTCTACTGCGGCTGGTTGCGGCGCGTTTATGAAACATTACGGAAAGATTCACAGCGGATTAAAGGGATTAAACGGATTGTTAGAAGATGATGTTGAGTATGCAGAAAAAGCAAGGCGGTTTTCCGAGCGCGTGTATGACATCTCAGAGTTTATTGCGAATATAGAGATGCAAGTGGATGAATTCATTAAGCGCAAATCTAAAATCAAAAATCTAAAATCTAAAATCACATATCACGATGCTTGTCATCTTTCACACGGACAAAAAATTACCAAAGAGCCGCGTGAAATACTTCGCTCACTTGACGGAATTGAAATTACCGAATTGCAGGAATCAACGTGGTGCTGCGGAAGCGCGGGAATTTACAATGTAACGCACTACGATGATTCCGTGCAAATGCTTGAACGCAAAATGGAAAACATTCGCAAGACAAATGCGGAAATTGTTCTTACCGGAAATGTTGGATGTATTCAGCAGTTGCGTTATGGAGCGAAAAAGTTTAATGTCAATGTGGAAGTAATGCATATCGTTGAGTTTATTGATAAGTATTATTTATAATTTAATTGTCATGTTGAGCGAAGCGAAACATCTTGCTTATCATTGAGGAGATTCTTCGCTTCGCTCAGAATGACATAATAACAAATGAAATCAGTTATCATTCTCCATCATCACGAAATAACACTCAAAGGTCAAAACCGCAGAATGTTTGAAATGCAGTTACTCAAAAATTGCAAACAAACAGTGAGCGGATTATTACAACGCTGGCAATTCTCCGGCGGTTATGGAAGATTTGTCGTTGAACTTTCCGATAGCGATGAACAAAACAAAACGGAAATAATCGAACGATTGAGAAAAGTTTTTGGTTTGTCAAATTTATGTGTCGGACTTGCAGTAAGAAATGGAATTGAAAATTATTGCAGCGTTGCAGTTGAATTATTGAAAGGAAAAACTTTTCAAACACTGCGCGTTGATACACATCGCGCGAGTAAAATGTTTCCCATCAACTCAATGGAAATCAATCGTAAAGTCGGTGGTTATTTATGCGAGAAGTTTAACGTGCGGGCGAAAATGGTTCAACCTGACGTTACCATTTTTATCGAAGTGCTTGAAGACGAAGCGTACATTTATTCTGAAAAAATTCCCTGTGCTGGTGGATTGCCTTCGGGAATGAGCGGGAAAGTTATTTCGCTTATCTCTGCCGGATTTGATTCGCCGATTTCCTCGTATCAAATTATGAAACGCGGCGCGAAAGTTTTTTTCGTTCACTTTCACAGTGTTCCTTACACAACGCAAAACTCCATTCAGCAAGTAGAAAATCTCGTGAACGTTCTCACGCAATATCAGTTTGAGTCAACATTGTTTCTTGTTCCGTTTGCAGAATTGCAGCAGCAAATTGTTTTAAGCGCAGACCAGAAACTTCGCATTGTGTTGTATAGGAGGTTTATGATACGCATTGCAGAAAAACTTGCGCGACGGGAAAAAGCGCAAGCGTTAGTTACGGGAGAAAGTTTGGGACAAGTCGCATCGCAGACGCTTCGCAATATTTCGGTGATTGATGAAGTTGCAACAATGCCGATTCTTCGTCCGTTGATTGGAACGGATAAAGAAGATATAATGCACTTCGCGGCTAAGATTGGAACGTACGATATTTCCAAAGAACCATACGATGATTGCTGTTCGTTTCTTGCTCCACGCGCACCGGAAACGTGGGCGAAGTTGGAAGAAGTGTTGGAAGCGGAAAAGAATCTCGATGTTGAAAAACTTGTGAGAGAATGTTTGGAGAAAGTTGAAGTGAAAAAGTTTAGTTATCCATAATTGTCATTCCGTCGAAAGACGGAATCCATTTTAGATTCCCGCTTGCGCGGGAATGACAATCTTTGTTTGTTTATGCCACAATCTCTCTCACACGCCATATGCCATCTCGATGCAGATTGTTTTTACGCATCGGTAGAAATAATTTACGCGCCGGAAAAAAGCGGGAAGCCATTCGCGGTAATTTCTCACGTCGGAGGAATTGTATTGTCTTCTTCCTATGAAGCAAGAAAATTCGGTGTGAAAGTCGGAACGCCAACGTGGGAAGCAGAAGAAAAATGCAAAGGAATTACGTTCGAGCCGGCAAACTTTCCGCGGTATGTAAAACATTCATTGCAAATGATGGAGATGTTGCGTTCGTTCACACCTGATGTAGAAGAGTATTCGATTGACGAAGCGTTTTTCGATTTAACTTCGGTGCAGAAATATTTCAAACAAACATACGAAGAAATTGCGCGAACAATACAAAATAAAATTTGGAATGAACTGCATCTTCCTGTTTCTATTGGCGTTTCCATCAATAAAACATTAGCGAAACTTGCATCCGATTTTCACAAGCCGAAAGGAATTACAATTGTTTACGAAGAAAGCAGAGAAGAATTTCTCACAAAAATAAAACTCGATGATATTGCGGGCATTGGTTATCACAACACACAGCGATTACTCGGAAACGGAATTACAACCGTTAAGCAATTTGTCGAAGAACCGACTTCGCGCATAAAAAAAATACTCGGAGTGAACGGCGAGCGTTTGCAAATGGAGTTACGCGGCGTGCAAACACTT
>JAGXRH010000064.1 GCA_018335975.1 Ignavibacteriales bacterium | reverse complement strand
ATGCCCCCGGGATGTACGCCACTTCTTGTATAGAGTCCGCGTTCGTAACGTCAACAATCGAAGTTCCGTTTATGCAGCCGATGATTCCGTATTCCCGATTATCCACAGGATTGGTCCAGCCCCAGCATCCGCTGTAAAAAGTGTTGTTGCCGCCGTGTCGTTTATCGAGGTGGCCGAAAAGTTGAACTCGCCCGGATGCTTGTGAAAAGAGTGAATGAGAAAATGAGAGAATGAATGTTAAAATCAGGAGTAAAGTTTTCATTGATAGTGTGCTGAAGTTAGTGTTTGATTGTTGTTTGATAATTGTGTTATAAAAAACGGAAAAAAATAGTTGTTGACAAAGGTTTCTTCAAAATTATTTTCCCTATATTTTCGCGCAAAAATTTATTCATTCACTCATCGTTTTCACCTATGATTTATGCTCGTATTCTAATAGCCGTTGTAGTTCTTGCGCGTTTTATTGGATGTGCTTCATCCGGAAACGAACAACAGATAGAAACTATGGAGAACAAAAATATTTCACAATCAACATCGCAAAATTATCCCGGAGAACCGACGACCTCTGGTTCCGTTACCACCTCTTCCGGACTTCAATACATTGATTTGAAAGAAGGAACCGGCGCAATGCCGAAAAACGGACAAACAATTTCGGTGCATTACTCCGGATATTTGCTCGATGGAAAAAAATTCGACAGCAGTGTGGATAGGGGAGAACCGTTCGAAACACCTATTGGACTTGGTCGTGTGATTAAAGGTTGGGACGAAGGAATGGTTTCGATGAAAGTCGGCGGGAAAAGAAAGTTGATTATCCCGGGAAGTCTTGGTTATGGAGAGCGTGGATATCCCGGACTCATTCCACCCAATGCGACGCTGGTCTTTGATGTGGAATTGCTTTCAGTTAAATAAAAATCTTTCTACAAAATTTATTAGGTACTTATGAACCCGTTTTCTTTTTTGCGGAAGCGGGTTTTTTTATTAAGGGTTGGAGATTGGAAGTTGGAGATTTGAGATTTAAGCAGATTTTTTCTCAAACCACTTACCGCAACCCGCAAACCATTTTTTATTATGGAACACTTTGATGTCATTATAATCGGTTCCGGTCCTGCCGGTGAAAAAGCTGCAGCGCAAGCGGCGTACATAGGCAAGAAGGTTCTCATTATCGAAAAAGAAAAAGTTGTAGGGGGCGCGATGGTGAACACTGGAACGCTTCCGAGCAAAACATTACGTGAGACTTCTCTTTTCCTTTCCGGAAAAAAACAGAGAGGAATGTACGGCGTAGAATTTCAACTTGGAAAGCAAATCACCATTCAGGATTTGATGTTTCGCAAAACATTTATTATCAAAAAAGAAATCGAGATGATAAATGAAAATCTTGCGAAGCACAAAGTGAAATTAGTTACCGGCGCAGGATATTTCATTGATGAACATACAGTCGGTATCGAAGGAAGGGAAGAAAAATATTCCACTGAATTTATTTTAATCGCCGTTGGTTCGTATCCGTTTCGTCCGAAAACCATACCTTTTGAATACGAGCAAGTGTACGACAGCGATGAAATTTTAGAAATGATTCACATTCCGAAATCAATGGTGATTGTCGGCGCGGGAGTGATTGGTTGCGAATACGCGTGTATGTTTGCCGCATTGGGAATTGAAATTATTTTGATAGACCCGAAAGATGTCGTGCTTCCGTTTCTCGATTCGGAAATTTCCCAATTGCTTGTGGAAGAAATGAAAGAACTCGGTGTGAAGTTTTTGTTCAATGATTCCGTAGATAAAGTGGAAATTAATGCGAATCGATTTTGCGAAACGTTTTTGAAAAGCGGAAACAAACTTGTGAGCGAAACGTTTTTATACGCCGCCGGTCGTTCGGGAAATGTCGGAAAATTGAAATTGGAAAACGTCGGACTTGCGGTGAACAATCGCGGACAAATGGAAGTGAATGAACATTATCAAACAAAAGTTTCAAACATTTATGCAGTCGGCGATGTGATTGGATTTCCTTCACTTGCGTCAACATCAATGGAACAAGGTCGCGTTGCAATGTGTCACGCTTTCGATTTCAAATACAAAGAACGAGTTGCGGCGTTGTTGCCGTACGGAATTTATACGATTCCCGAAGCATCAATGGTGGGAATGACGGAAGATGAAGCAAAGAAAAAAGGAATTGCATACGAAGTGGGAAAATCTTTCTATGCTGATAATCCGCGCGGACAAATTATCGGCAACGAACGCGGAATGTTGAAACTTGTTTTCTCCAAACCGGATAAAAAATTACTCGGCGTTCACGTGATTGGAGATAATGCTTCGGAAATTGTGCACGCGGGAATGTTAGTAATGTATTTCGGCGGAACGATTGATGCGTTTATTGAAAGCGTGTTCAACTATCCCACACTTTCCGATATTTACAAATACGCAACGTACGATGGACTTGGAAATTTGAGTGGACATAAGATTAGGAAATAATATCAAATGACTATGAAAAAAATATTCTTTTTATTTTTGATTTATACGATTTCAATTCACTCGCAAGATGATTCTGAAAAAATACAATTGTATTCTAAAAATATTATTGGAAGTTGGGTTTGGAAACATAGTAGTGGAGGATTATCAGGACATGAATTTAATACTCCGGAAAACCTTGGATTGAATAAAAAGTGGATTTTTACAAGCGAAGGGGAGTTTATTGAACTTATAAATAATGATACTTCCAATAATTATAATAGTTACATATTTGAAACCAATCAAAGTGTTATCGATCATAATAACATTCTGATGCTAAAAACTTTTTATACGTTAGAGGAAAATAAATTCGTGTCGAACAAAATAAACCAAAATCATTTATTAAAACGAATGTTACCAGAATATTATCTGATAGGGCGACTTACCAAGGATACTCTTACAATAGGTGACAATGCTTATGATGGAATGGGACATTTATTTGTTCGAGAAAAAAAGAAATCGAAATAATTATACATTTTTAACCCACAACTTAAGTTGTGTGTTATTGAAACTATAATGATGTAAGAAACCGATTCATCGGTTTCAACGAAGAGAAATACATAACAATGTCACATTCATTCACAAAAATTTGGATTCACGCTGTCTTTGGAACAAAAGATAGAGTACCAATTATATCAAGCAGTTTTGAAAATCAGTTATATAGTCATATTCAAAAACAACTCGAAGCAGATTTTGAATGTTTCGTGAAAGTTATCAATGGAACAGAAAATCACATTCACATTTAATTTCAGCAAAACTCAAATTATTCTCTTGCACAACTCATTAAAAATGTAAAAGGTGAATCTTCGCACTGGATAAATCAAAATAAATTTCTGAATGTAAAGTTTGCTTGGCAAATTGGTTACGGTGCATTTTCAGCGAGTGAATCACAACTCGAGAAAGTTGAAAAATATATTCGCAATCAGAAAGAACATCACGCGAAACTAACATATCAGCAAGAAGTAGAATTATTTCTCAAAAAATATAACTTAGCATTTGAAAACCGTTGAAACGGTTTTCGTATTTTTATCACGCTTTTTTTTCAACCCACAACTGAAGTTGTGGGTTTAGTGAATAGTCATCATTCAAACATAATGCAAACACAAAAAACATCAGAACTGAACGAGTCGGGGTTTCGACCGTATATTTCTCCAAACGATTCGCCGTTGGAAAGTACCTTTCGCGCGTTGTTGCTTGGTTCACTCCTCGGCATCGTATTCGGCGCGGCTTCTGTCTATCTCGGACTTCGCGTTGGGCTTACAACTTCCGCTTCAATTCCGATTGCAGTTATGGCAATTACGATTTTGAAAAAACTTCGCGGCAATACTGTTCTTGAAAATAACATTGTGCAAACAGTTGGCTCTGCGGGAGAATCCATTGCAGCAGCAGTTGTGTTCACCATTCCCGCTCTTATTTTTCTTGGCTTTCCGTTGAAGATGTCCATCACACTTTTGATTGCGCTTACGGGTGGATGTCTTGGCGTGTTGATGATGATTCCGTTGCGCAGATATTTAATAGTGAAAGAGCATAAGAACTTACGTTTTCCCGAAGGAACGGCTTGCGCAGAAATTATCAAAGCGGGAGAAGTTGGCGGAACATCTGCAGCAAAAATTTTCAAAGGAATGGGACTTGGTGCATTGTGGAAAGGAAGTTCGTCGTTATTCGGATTTTGGAAACCCAGTGTTGGAAAAGATTTTTCGTTTTATCCCGGCTCATCGTTTGGAATGGACATCGCGCCGGAACTGATGGGTGTTGGTTATATCATCGGTTGGCACACGTCGCTCGTTATGGTTGGCGGTGGTTTACTTGCTGCATTTGTTATTTCACCGATTATTGCTTTTATCGGCAACGTTGCAACAACACCGATTTATCCCGCAACAAAATTGATTTCCGAAATGAGCACGTACGAAATCTGGAAAAATTATATCAAGTATATGGGTGCGGGAGCCGTTGCAACCGGCGGAATTATCGGACTTGTTCGCGCCTTTCCATCCATTTGGGAATCACTTTCCGCGTCAATCAAACAACTTGTTGGCGAGCGTTCGGGAAATAATCATTCACAAAATATTTTACGAACAGAAAAAGATATTCCAATTTCTGTAGTAGGAATCGGCGTGTTTGCGCTGATAATTTTTATTTGGCTTGTGCCTGCATTTCGCGTGAACATTCTTGGCGCATTGCTGATTGTTGTTTTCGGGTTTTTATTTTCAGTCGTCTCCGCTCGCATTACGGGGATTGTCGGTTCATCATCATCACCGCTTTCGGGAATGACGATTGCCGTGTTGATGGGAACCTGTTTGATTTTTCTTGCAGTCGGATGGACGGGACAATCGTACACGTATCTTGCATTAGTAATTGGTGCGGTTGTGTGCATAGCAATTTCCAATGCGGGAACAACTGCGCAGGATTTGAAAACCGGACATCTGCTTGGTTCCACGCCGAGTAAGCAACAACTTGCAATTCTTGTTGGCGTTGTAACTTCTGCTGCTGTTGTAGGAATTACGATGTTACTGTTGAACGAAAGTCAATCGAAAGAGATTCTTGTTGAAAAGCCGTTTACGCCGCCTGCAATTTCACTTCAACGCGCGGAAGAAATGGAAGGCAAAGACGGTAAAATGTATTTACTTGCAAAGGTGGTAAATGTTGAAGGAGTTGAACCGGGAAATTATTTGATTGATGAACAAACGAAAGTTGCAGTCTATAAACGCATTGATGGTATTGGTGGAAAAGAACTCGCCGCGCCGCAATCGAATTTAATGGCGGTGTTAATCAGCGGCTTATTGGAACAAAAACTTCCGTGGGGACTAATAATGATTGGCGCGAGCATTGCATTGTTTATGGAGTTGATTGGATTTCATTCGCTTACGTTTGCTGTCGGATTTTATCTTCCGCTTTCATCCACATTTCCAATTTTCGTTGGTGGAATTGTGAGAAAACTTGCAGACAAAGTTTACAAACGCAAACCCGATGACCCGGAAGAAAGCGAAGGAACATTACTTTCCAGCGGAATAATAGCAGGCGGAGCGTTACTTGGTGTGCTTGGAGCGTTTCTCAATTTCATTCCCGGATTTATTGATGATGAAACGGGACTTCCAATGGTTTTGGCTATCGGTTACAAATATCTTCGATTTGCGTGGGATTCGGATGTTCTTGCGATTGTTGTGTTTGGAGTGTTGGGCTGGTTGTTGTTTAAGGGTGCGGGGGATGAGAAGAAATAATTTTGGATTTTTGCATTTGAGATTTTAGATTGAGTTTGAAAATGAAAACAGTTATTCTTATTAATAAGAATAACATAAAAACTATCGCATTGCAAATTTATTATTATCAAGAACGAGACAAAAAGAAACTTGCGCGATTACCGATTGAAAAGAAAATAGAAATCCTCGTTGAGTTACAAAAAATTGCAGTAAGCGCATTACCGAAATCAAAACAACACAAAGCAAGAAAAATGATTTGGAAATTAACATAGAACAATAATGTTTAATCTAAATTTTTCAATATAAAATGTAAAATGATTTCCGAATTATTATCTGCTTCTCTCATCGCACTTCGCGATTGTATGGGACTTCAACCAAACGAAAAGGTTTTTGTCGTTACTGATGAACTTTCGCGTACGCTTGCGTGTTCACTAAATCAATCGGCGAAAAAGTAATCATCAACCAATAATATTTACTCTTGTATGGACGTTAAAGAAAAGAAAAGTTTATTCTATCGCGCTTTGGATTTTGTTGAATGGGGAGGGAATAAACTTCCCCATCCTGCAACGATGTTTGCAACGTTTGCATTTATCGTTCTTGTCATTTCAGCAATCGCCTCAGCTTTTAATTTTATTGCACTGCACCCAACTACCGGAAAAGAAATTCTACCGGTTAATCTCCTCAATGGCGATGGATTGCGGAAAATTGTAACATCGCTTGTTTCCAATTTCACCGGATTCGCTCCACTCGGAACGGTACTTGTTGCGTTGCTGGGAGTTGGTGTTGCAGAAGGAACCGGGTTGCTTTCTGTGCTCATTCGTGCGTTCGTTCTTTCCGCGCCGCGAAAACTCATTACGATGGTGATAGTTTTTACCGGAGTAATGTCGAATGCGGCATCAGAAGCAGGATATGTCATCCTCATTCCACTCGCAGGAGTAATTTTTCAGACGCTCGGAAGAAATCCACTCGTCGGAATGGCGGCGGCATTTGCAGGAGTTTCCGGAGGATACAGCGCTAATCTTGTCTTAGGCACCGTTGACCCTTTGCTTGCCGGAATATCACAAGAAGCCGCGAAAATTATTAACCCCGCATACATTGTGAACCCTGCCTGTAATTGGTATTTTATGACTGCGTCCACATTTCTCCTCACTCTTTTGGGTACGTGGGTAACAGAGAAACTTGTTGAACCTCGTTTAGGAAAGTATAATTCGACTGAGGGTAATTCCACAATGGAGCAACTTTCCATCGAAGAAAAGCGCGGTTTGAAATTAGCGTTTGTAACATCCCTTCTCTTTTTTGCTCTCCTTGCGCTTACTATTGTACCCGAAAACGGAATTTTGCGCGACCCAACGACAAAAGGAATTCTCCACTCTCCATTTCTTTCGGGTATTGTTACGATAATTTTCTTTATGTTTTTACTTCCGGGAGCTGTGTATGGAATGGTAACAAAATCGTTGAAGAATGATTCAGACGTCATCAATGCGATGTCAAAATCCATGGGAACACTTGCGGGATATATAGTGCTGGTATTTTTTGCTGCACAGTTCGTCGCCTTTTTTAATTGGACGAATCTCGGTTTGATTCTCGCCGTGAAGGGTTCTGAATTTTTGAAATCCATCGGATTGACAGGAATTCCGCTGTTTGTCGTTTTTATTATTTTTGCCGCAACGATGAATTTATTTATGGGAAGCGCATCCGCGAAGTGGGCTATTATGGCTCCTGTGTTCGTTCCGATGTTTATGCTTTTGGGTTATACGCCTGAACTCACGCAATGTGTTTATCGCATTGGCGATTCGGTTACAAATATCATCACACCAATGATGTCATACTTTGCACTCATCGTTGCGTTCGTTCAAAAATATAATAAGAATGCCGGACTGGGAACCATCATAGCAATGATGCTGCCGTATTCAGTTATTTTTCTGATTGGATGGACAATAATGTTAATCATTTGGATTTATTTCGGAATTCCCGTCGGACCCGGCGCAGAATTATATCTTCGGTAAAAAATATTATGCACTCTGAACTACTCTCCGCATCCCTTATCGCACTTCGCGATTGTATGGGGTTACAACCAAACGAAAAAGTTTTAATCGTTACTGATGAACTTTCTCGAACGCTTGCGTATTCACTACATCAAGCGGCAAAAGAACTTGGCAATGAAGTTGTTCTTGTAGAAATGCTTCCGCGAAAATCGAATGGAGAAGAACCACCGAAAGAAATTGCAGAATTGATGAAACTCTACGATGTTGTTTTGTGTCCAACATCGAAATCGTTAACGCATACAGATTCACGACGAGCGGCAAGCACATTGGGAGTTCGTGTTGCAACACTTCCGGGAGTTACGGAAGAAATTATGATTCGCTGTATGAATGCGGATTACAATAAAATTGCAGAACGAACTTTTAAACTGTGTGCGTTGTTGGAGAAAACAAATGTCATAAAAGTTACGGCGCCAAGCGGAACAAATATTTCACTTCCCATTAAAGGAAGAAAAGCGTTTGCAAGTTCGGGATTGTTTCGCAAGAAAGGTGAATCAGGAAATTTACCAACGGGAGAAACGTATCTCGCGCCGTTAGAAAATGAATCCAATGGAATTGTTGTTGTAGATGGCTCGATGGCACAAGTTGGAATGGTGAAAGAACCGATTCGCATAAAAATTGAAACTGGATTTGCAACAGAAATTTCCGGTGGAGAAGAAGCGAAAAAGTTTCTTTCACTCATTGAACCGTTTGGAAAAGACGCGCGAACCGTTGCAGAGTTTGGAATCGGCACAAACGATAAAGCCATTCTCACAGGAAAAATTATTGAAGACGAAAAAGTGATGGGAACAATTCACATTGCGTTCGGCGATAATAAATCAATGGGAGGAACCGTTCGCGTTGCAAGTCATTTGGATGGACTTGTGAAATCACCAACAGTTTGGTTTGATGAGATGATGATTATGAAAGATGGAAAATTTCTCTTAGCATTTTAGATTGAACAATGACAGAAAATAAATTTGAACCAAAGCAAATCGAGCGTTATCGAAAAATGACGGGTGAAGAGCGAGTAGAAATTGCTTTTCAACTCACGGAGTTTATTCAAAATGTTTCAAGAGATGGAATTCGTTATCAACATCCGGAGTTTTCCGAACAAGAAATTGAAGTAGAATTACAACGCAGAATCAAGTATGGAAATTCGAGATGAATTTGCTAACGTTATAAAGCGTTTCGACGAACTTAATATTCAATATATGCTTACTGGTTCTGTTGCATCAAGTTTTTGGGGTTCACCGCGAACGAGTCATGATTTTGATTTTATTATTGTATTATCACAAAAAGATACTCGACGAATATATTCAGCGTTTCAAAGTGACTATTACGTAAGCAGTATTGAAGATGCTATTAAACATAATCAAATGTTCAACATTATTCCCAATAACAGTTCGATGAAAATAGATTGTTGGATTTTAAAAAGAGATGAGTTCAATCTTTCTGCTTTTCAAAGAAAAAGAAAAGTTACTTTATACGGAATTGATGCTTTCGTTATTTCTCCCGAAGATAGTATAATTTCAAAATTGTTGTGGTATGTTGAATATCCCAACGAAATACAATTACGAGATATTGGAGGGATAATAGAAACGCAACAACATTCAATAGATTTTATATACATCAGCCAATGGTGCGAACGACTTTCTCTCAATGAATTGTGGAATTCAATAAAAACAAAACATAAATTTCAATGAAAAAAACATTCTTATACATTCTTTTTCCACTGATTCTTATTGGGGGAGGAGGATATTATTATTTCGGAAATGCAAAATCCGAAGAAGTAAAATATCGCACGGAAAAAATTTCCCGCGGCGATATTACGATTCAAGTGCGCGCGACGGGAACGATTAATCCGAAACGCATTGTGCAAGTCGGAAGTCAGGTTTCGGGTACAATTTCAAAACTCTTTGCGGATTTCAATTCACAAGTGCATGAAGGAGAAATTATTGCGATGATAGATTCGACGTTTTTATACGCGTCAGTGAAAGAAGCGGAAGCAAATTTGGAACGCACGAAAGCGCAAGTGAATGAAGCAAAACGTACCTTGACGAGAATGGAAGAACTTTTCAAAAAGGAATTAGTTTCCAAAGCGGATTATGATGCGGCGCAAACTTCTTTTGAAACTGCCACGGCACAACAAAAACAATCACAAGCGGCGTTAGATAGAGCAATGGTAAATTTGCGTTACTCGGTTATTCGTGCGCCGATTGATGGGATTGTTGTTTCACGCGATGTGGATGTTGGACAAACTGTTGCGGCAAGTTTACAAGCGCCGAAAATTTTTTCCATTGCAAATGATTTGAAGTTGATGCAAGTGGAAGCGAGCGTTGATGAAGCAGATATCGGACAAATTCAGGAAGGACAAACAGTATCATTCACCGTTGATGCCTATCCGGATGAAGAATTTAACGGAACAGTTACACAAGTCCGCATTGCTCCGGTTACTGTTCAAAATGTTGTTACGTACACAGTCATTATCGAAGTTCCGAATGAACAACTGAAACTTCGCCCGGGAATGACCGCAACAGTTTCTGTTCTCGTTCAGAAAAAAGAAAATGTGCTGCGTGTACCTGCGCTTGCGTTACGATTTCAACCGCCGATGGAAGTGTTGGAGAAATTTCAAGACAAAGAAAAAGAGAATGACTCAATGAAACGGAATGATGGAGTGATGGAGAAGGGGGGTAATGGAGGAAAAAGTGATTCTTCAACTTCAAAACAAAATGATAATGGTGAAAGAAGAATGCGTGTTGAAAAGAGAAATAGTGATAACGATGAACGACGAGAGGGAAACAAAGAACGCGGTGAGAGGGGAGAACGAAGAGAATGGAATCGCGAAGGAATGAATAACCGAGAAGGTGGAAGTGGTGAGCAAGGGAAGGAACGAAAAACAATGAAGCGGAATTTTGCTCGCATCTGGATTTTGGAAAACGGAAAAGACTTGAAACCGGTTCGACTTCGCACAGGAATTACCGATAACCGTTTCATCGAAATATTTTCAGAAGAATTGAAAGAAGGGGATGAAATTATTCTCGGAATAAATGGAAACGAAACATCATCTATGCAAGGCGGGCAATCGCAAAATCCTTTCGCTCCACGAATGCCGGGAGGTGGCGGTGGCGGAAGAAGAGGATTCTAACTATTTACGATTTTCAATTTTCAATTTTCAATTTATAAATCGTAAATCCCAAATCATAAATCGAAAATCATTATGCGTTTTTTTGAAATACTACGGATTGCTTTCGACGCATTGTTGCGAAATAAAATGCGTTCGCTTCTTACGATGCTGGGAATAATTATCGGCGTTGGAGCAGTGATTGCGATGGTTGCAATTGGTCAGGGAGCGCAAACATCTGTAGAAGCGCAAATCAATTCGCTTGGCACGAATGTGCTTCTCATCTTTCCGGGAAATACAACGCGCGGTGGAGTTTCTGTAGGAGCCGGCTCTAATACAACATTGACCGAAGATGATGCAAAGGCAATTAAAGAACAGTGTCCAGCTGTTTCTCTGATGAGCCCGCTGATGCGTACCAATGGACAAGTTGTGTTCGGAAATCTCAATTGGGGAACAACGATTCAGGGAGGAACAGTAGATTATTTCAGTATTCGTGATTGGCGATTGGATGACGGCGAATTAATGTCTGACCAAGATGTTCGTGCAGCAACAAAAGTATGTCTGCTCGGACAAACTGTTTTACAGCAATTGTTTGAAAATTCAAATCCGCTTGGGCAAACAATCCGCATCAGGAATATTCCGTTTAAAGTCATCGGAACATTGAAATCGAAGGGGCAAAATATGATGGGGCAGGACCAGGATGATGTGATAATCATTCCGTACACAACGCTCCAAAAACGATTGATGGGAAATAACACCCGTGAGTGGAGATTTATTGCTTCCGCAAAAAGCAGAGAACAAATTACAGAAGCGCAAACACAAATTACTGAACTTCTTCGTGTGCGCCACAAACTTTCTCCGATGGATGAAAATGATTTTACTATACGTACACAAACGGAAATTGCCGAAGCATCCACTTCAACTTCAAAAATTATGACGATGCTGTTGGGAAGTATTGCTGGCGTTTCTCTCATCGTTGGTGGAATCGGAATTATGAACATTATGCTTGTTTCCGTTACAGAACGCACACGCGAAATTGGAATTCGAAAAGCAATTGGCGCGCGTCGTGGTGATATACTTCTTCAATTTCTGACTGAAGCAATTGTACTTGGAGTTGTTGGGGGAATTTTTGGGATTGGACTCGGTGTTGGCGCTTCAAATCTTGTTGCAAAGTTTGCGCAATGGCCGGTGTTTGTTTCAACGGCATCCATAATTCTTGCAGTTGGATTTTCCGCGGCGGTAGGAATATTCTTTGGATTTTATCCTGCGCGAAAAGCGGCTGGGTTGAATCCGATAGAAGCGTTGCGGTACGAGTAAGCCGTTACCAGAATTTATTCTGTAAATGCGCGAGATTGGCATTGATTATGGAATTAAAAAAGAAATGTTTCTTCTCACTTTCCTTTGCCCTGCGTGTAATTGTTGTATATTGAGCCGTTAAAATTCCCGCCTCGGAACGTGATTCATCTCTCCTCATCGAAAAATCTATCATTCTCCCCATCTGTAGGCTCGACAAAGTTATAGATAACTGCGGGCGTTTTACTTTTTTATTAACTCTTATTATTTAAAATACTTATATGAATATTTACGTTGGCAATTTATCGCCAGAAATCACCGAAGGAGAATTACGCACTGCATTTTCCGCATTCGGACAAGTGACGAGTGCAAAACTTATAACAGACAAATTTACAAACGAGCCGCGTGGTTTCGGTTTTTTAGAAATGCCGGTTACCGCAGAAGCGCAAAAAGCAATTTCAGGTTTGAATGGCAATGACTTGAAAGGGCGCGCACTGACAGTGAACGAAGCCCGACCAAAAACAGAGAACAAATTTGGTGGCGGCGGTGGTCGTTCGTGGTAAAAATGTAACACGAAACATTGTTTCGTAAAAACATTTTCAGTAGAAGGATTTCTAATTTTTTAGGAATCCTTTTTTTATATAAATTTTCTGTGGGAGATTATGTGATGAACAGGGAAAAAATATTACTCATATTTTAATTCAAAATATTTATTTGTTTAAATGAAGCGTTATTATTACTCCGCAAATATTTCAGATTTTATTATTGCATCTGAGCAAGAAATCTTAGGTGTTTTAGCACAGAGTAATGAATTTTCATTGGAACTTACTCAGAAAGAATTTTGGCTTCGACAAATAATAATTTTAAAAAATGTTTTAAGAACTCAAGATGGTAAAATCTTTTTCGAGTACTCTATTCCAAGAATGGGAAGAAGAATAGATGTTGTCTTGATTATAAAGAATACGATTTTCATACTAGAATTTAAAGTTGGTGAAGAAGAATTTTTACAGTCTGCTCTTGACCAAGTTTGCGATTATGCACTTGATTTAAAAAACTTCCACGAGACAAGCCATCAACATTTGATTGCGCCAGTACTAATCGCTACAGAGGCGAAAGAAATTGTACCAATAATTTCCCGAACTCCTCATAACGACAATCTTTTATTTCCAATCAAATGTAATGCTGAAAATCTGAAAGACGTAATCAACAATGTTCTTGAGTTTGCGGATGGTGAAATTATTGATTCAGAAAAATGGACATCGGGTAGATACGCGCCAACACCAACAATTATAGAAGCAGCAATGGCTCTTTACAACAATCATTCTGTTGCTGAAATCTCAAGAAGTGATGCATCCGCAATTAACTTAAGTCAAACAAGTAATGCTATTTCTGAAATCATTGAGAGAGCAAAAAAGAATAACGAGAAAGCAATATGTTTTGTAACTGGGGTTCCGGGTGCTGGAAAAACATTAGTTGGACTTGATGTTGCGACAAAACATATGGATAAAGAAAAGAAATCAACGAGTGTTTACTTATCTGGGAATGGACCTTTGGTTGATATATTACGAGAAGCTTTGACAAGAGACAGAATAAGAAGGGAGAAAGAAAAAGGGAATAAAATAAAAAAAGGAAAAGTATTTGGAGAGGTTAAACTCATCATTCAAAATGTCCATCACTTCCGAGACGAATGTTTAATTGATACTTCTCATCCTCCTTTTGACCATGTTGCAGTTTTTGATGAAGCACAACGAGCATGGAATCAAGTACAAACGGCTAAGTTTATGAAGCGAAAAAAAAATGTTCCTAATTTTTTAATTTCAGAACCCGAGTTTCTCATTTCATGTTTAGATAGACATAAAGATTGGGCTGTAATTGTTTGTCTTGTTGGTGGTGGACAAGAAATAAATACCGGTGAAGCAGGAATTAGTGAATGGCTTGAATCAATCAACCGAACTTTTCCACAATGGCAAATTTATATTTCAGATAGATTAACCGATAGCGAGTACGCTGCAGGAAATGCCTTACAGATAATACAAAAACATCAACACGTTATTTGTAAAGAAGGTCTTCATCTTTCTGTTTCATTACGTTCGTTTCGTGCAGAAAATGTTTCTCTCTTAATAAAAAACCTATTAGACCTCGACAACAAAGAGGCAAGTAGAAATTATGAATTAGTAAAAGAAAAATATCCAATTGTCATTACCCGTGATTTA
>JAGXRH010000063.1 GCA_018335975.1 Ignavibacteriales bacterium | reverse complement strand
TTCAATGCAAATTTCTTTTCGTACCACTCCTTCGGGTTGTTGAAAGTACGCTAACGGCAGCGCAAGCGTTTTATCTTCATACACATATTGCGCAAATCTTCCGAACACCGGCGCGGCTGCTCGTCCCCCTTGTCCATCGCCGGAAACAAAGTGAACACCTTTATTATCAAACCCAACCCACACGCCCACAGTTATCTGCGGTGTAAATCCCATATACCACGCATCGGCGTATTCCTGTGTTGTTCCTGTTTTTCCTGCGCAGGGACGATGAAAAAAGTTGCGCACGCGTGTTCCGGTTCCGCCATTGACCGCATCTTCCATCATTGTTGTTAAAATATAAGCCGTCTGTTTACTCAGCACTTCGCGGAGTTTCGGTTTATTTTCTTCAAGAACATTTCCATCTTTGTCAACAATCTTCAGAATGGAATACGGTTCGGCATAAATTCCTTCGTTTGCAAAAACATTAAAAGCGGCAGTCATCTCGAGCGGCTGCACTTCACCTGTTCCCAGCGCAAGCGATGGATACGGCGGAAGTTCTTCATTGATTCCCATTCGATGCGCGTAATCTATTACCTGATTGACAGGAGCGAGTTCCATAATGGTTCGGATTGCAACGAGATTGATAGACCATTTCACTCCTTCCCGCAAAGTTGTCAGACCTCCAAATAATCCGTCGAAATTCTGGGGAGTCCAACGTGTTCCATCGGGATTATCAACGGTTACCGGTTGATTTTCCACTTCATAACTTGGCGGATAACCGTTATCAATTGCAACAGTGTAAACAAACGGTTTGAAAATTGAGCCGGGCTGTCTCTTAATTTGTGTAACGTGATTTAATCCGTATTTAAACGTCTTAAAATTTACGCCGCCAACCATTGCACGAATCTCCCCCGATTGTGCATCCAGCGCGACAAAACCGACTTCAATGGTTTGATTTAATTTTTTTATCGAATCAACAAACTGCTTATGGGATTTCAATTTCCTGAGAATGTTTTTCTTTTCCGTTTTCGGCGCTTTCCGGTATTCTTCTGATTCTTTTGCAGATCTATCGAGCGCTTTTATGAGAATATCTCTTTGCTTATTCCAATTCCACGATTGATTAAATTTTGCCTGATACTCTGTTAGGTGTTCTTCCACCGACCGATTTGCGGCTTTCTGCATTCTGCTGTCAACCGTTGTGTAAATAGAAAGTCCGTCGCGATAAATATCGAAACCATATTGCTTCGCTTTTTCCGAAAGTTGTTGACGAATGTTTTCAACAAAGTGCGGCGCAATTCCCGCAGGAGGAATGTCATCGAACGAGCGAACAATGAGTTCAATCGCTTTCAGTGAATCAATTGTTGAATCAGGGACAACGCCTTCTTCGCGCATTTCATTCAATACGATATTGCGGCGGTCGAAAATTCTTTCCGGATGATTGTACGGGTCGTAATAAGCAGGACCTTTTAATAGAGCGATGAGTATTGCACATTCTTCGACGGATAAATCCTGCACTTTTTTATTGAAGAACACTAACGATGCCGCTGAAACTCCATAACCGCTCCTACCAAAGTACGCAACGTTCAAATACATTTCGAGGATTTCATCTTTTGTGTACGTTTTTTCAATTTGAATTGCCGTTAACGCCTCGCGTAATTTTCTGGTAATAGAAATTTCACGACTGAGATATAAATTACGCGCAAGTTGCTGTGTTATGGTGCTTGCTCCTTCCGATATTCCAAAACGAATAACATTTTTTACCATCGCTTTGAAAATGCGAACAACATCTAATCCCCAATGATTGTAAAAATTTTTGTCTTCCGTTGCAACCAAACCTTGCACCAATGCCTGAGGAATTTGATGTAACGGAATATGCGTGCGGTTCTTGATAAAAAATTGGTCAATCACTTCTCCGTCAATAGAATATACCTTTGTCGCAAGTTCCGGTTTGGGATTTTCAAGTTCTTCGAGCGAAGGTAAACCGGAAATCAAATACTGCCAATACCAAAGACTAAATAGAGTAAGGAAAATAAATCCGGCAAGAGAAATAAGAATAATTTTTTTTGTAAGGGGTTTCATCTGTTTGTCTGGAAGTGTAAGCGTTGTGAAATTATTTTACTCCAACACTCTATCACTCCATTACTCCTTTCCACACTTTCATTTCAAACTTTCCATTTTTTAATTCGCCATACGTGAAGTGAGAAATCCAATCTCCGAGATTCACATAGAGTTTGCCATTCTCTTCAACTAATTTTGGCTCGTGGTTATGTCCCATCATTACTACGTCAAGTCCTTCACGAAATTTTTCCTTTGCAAAGAGCAACATTCCATCTTGCTCTCCGTAATGTTTGTGAGAAGTGTAATTTCTGCTTTTGTGTGAAGATGATGTTGCAAGTGTAATTCCGAAATCAGGATGCAAAATTTTTTTATATAAAGAGATAATGAATGGGTTGCGCAATATCTTTTTTAAAATCAAATAACCGGTATCATTCTGCGCAAGTCCATCACCGTGATGAAAATACAATCGTTTTCCATCAATTGTTTTCTCGAATGGTTCGTGGTACACTTTCACGCCGAGCTCTTTTTCAAAATAATCCTCGTTCCAATAATCGTGATTACCGAGAAGATAATGCACAACTATTTTCTTCCGCGTCAAATCTTCCAACTTTGTCAAAATGCGATGATGTCCTTTGGGAATAACTTGTTTGTATTCAAACCACACATCAAATAAATCGCCGAGTATAAAAAGTTCATTCCCATTCAGTAAAACATAATCAAGAAATGAAAATAAATTTTCGCGTTTCTGTTCTTCTTCTTGTTTATTTCCTAAACCAAGATGAACATCGGAAATGAAAAATATTTTGGACATCAATTTACTTTACGACAAACGGTAATTCAAACTTTTGCACAAACCGGTTACACCAACCCTCTGCTTCGTTGCAATACAAGTAGGCGCACGTTCCCTTCAATGTATAATTCCCTTTCTTCACACCTGCGTTCACCTTAATTTCTTGCTTCAGTTTTTTATTCACATCCATATACGTTGTGTCTTTATCTTTGGGAACGATGAGATTATTCAAAAGAGAAATGGGTGCAAGTGAATCAATCTTAAACTCAGGAAACACTTCAATATTTACGTGAATTTTTTCTTTCGGAATAAATCGTACTTCGATAAATGTTTTTTCTCCCGCTTTCAATTCGCTCTTCGACAACAGAAATTCTGTTTTCATAAAGGAATTTTCTTTGGGCTTACTAATCGTCGTTTGTTTTTCTTCTGCCAACATCATTCGTTGAGCAGTAAGGAGTAAAACCAGAATAATGATTATGCTTTTCATAGAATGGATTTCAGTAACGTAAAAGAACGCGAAAAAAATATCAAAAATTCCAACGGGAAAAAACGAATGGCAAGAATATGAAAATAATTCAACAAATGTATTTTTCTCTAAACGAATTTTGTATTTTTGTCCTCACTTTTTTTGAACGACGATGGCGCTAAACAGAGAATTACAGAACGAAGAAAAAACGGTAGTGAGCAATCGTCGGGCATTGCACGATTATTTCGTTACGGAAAGTTACGAAGCAGGAATTGAACTCAAAGGCACGGAAGTGAAATCGCTTCGCGCAGGAAAAGCGAGTTTGCAGGAAAGTTATGCGGTGATAGAAAACGGCGAAGTGTGGCTTCTCAATTCGCATATCAACCCGTTTGAATTTGGCAACATCAACAATCACGAACCGTTACGGAAGAGAAGATTACTTCTTAATAGTCGTGAAATTTTCAAACTCAAAAGTAAAACAACAACACAAGGGTACACGCTTATTCCGTTGAGAATATATTTCAAAAACAATCGCGCAAAAGTTGAACTTGCTGTCGCAAAAGGAAAACATCACCACGATAAGCGCGAAGCAATTAAAGAACGCGAAGTGGAACGCGATATACGAAGAAAATTTGCAAACTAAATTCACTTTTTATTTGCATAGCCGTAAACGACTATGCTGACCAAAGAAAGAATCATAAATGATTTTTCTGGTTTGATAGTCTGATTCATCAGACTTTATTCGTTCAGCGAAACCATTTATGGTTTCGACATCATTGATAAATTAATCTCGAACACTCAAATCTCACATCCCAAATCTCATATTACCTTTCCTCCGCTCAACGAGCAAATGGATATTCTCAAGCGCGGTGCGTTTGAAATTATTCCCGAGGAAGAACTCGTTAAAAAAATCGAGCGCTCGTTAAAGAAAAATGTTCCGTTGATTGCAAAACTCGGCTGCGACCCATCGCGACCGGATTTGCATTTGGGGCACGCGGTTGTGTTGCGCAAACTCCGGCAGTTTCAGGATTTGGGACATACGGCAATTCTCATCATTGGAGATTTTACCGGAATGATTGGCGACCCGTCGGGAAGAAATAAAACACGCCCTCCCCTATCGCTTGAAGAAACGCGGAAGAATGGCGAAAGCTATTTTGAACAAGCGACGAAAGTTTTATCGAAAGGACGAATTCAAATTCGTTACAATTCCGAATGGCTGAACGTGATGAACTTTGCTGACGTTATTAAACTTGCAAGTAATTACACCATTGCGCGAATGATGGAACGCGATGATTTCACTAATCGCTACAAAGAAGGTTCACCGATTTCTGTTCACGAATTTTTATACCCGCTTGCACAAGCGATGGATTCCGTTGCAATTAAATCCGATGTGGAACTCGGCGGCACTGACCAGAAATTTAATCTCCTTGTCGGAAGAGATATTCAGATTGCATACAACATCGAGCCGCAGGTAATTCTCACGATGCCAATCCTTGTTGGAACTGATGGCGTGAACAAAATGAGTAAATCGCTTGATAATTACATTGGAGTTACTGATTCACCGAAAGAGATGTATGGCAAAACACTTTCGATTCCTGATAATTTGATTTACGATTATTTTCTTCTTGCAACGAATATTTCTTCAACTGAACTTACTGAGACAAAAAATTTTCTTGAAAACAAAAACAATAATCCGCGTGATATAAAAAGAAAACTTGCGCGAACACTTGTTGCATTGTATCACAGCGAAGACGAAGCGCAAAAAGCAGAAGCAGAGTTTGATTCTATTTTTATAAAGAAAGAAATTCCCGACAACATCGAAGAATATCGTTTCAACGCAAGCACAATAAAAAATATTTCCGATTTACTCGTCGAAACAAAACTTGCACCATCGAAAAGTGAAGCGCGACGGCTCATTGACCAAGGCGGCGTTTCTATTGATAGTGAAAAAGTTTCCGATTTTAACTCACCAATTCCTTCCAACTCATTCATCATCAAAGTTGGCAAAAGAAAATTCTTAAAAATTGTCCACTAACACACAACTTCATTTATTCACTCAAAATCATAGTACGAATATGTTTCTCCCCACAAAATTATTTTTCACCAAAGGCGTTGGACGTCATAAAGAATATCTGCAATCGTTCGAGTTAGCGTTGCGCGATGCAAAGATTGAAAAATTTAATCTTGTAACCGTCTCGAGTATTTTTCCTCCCGGCTGTAAACGCATTTCACCGGAAGAAGGTTTGAAATTGCTTCAACCGGGACAAATTCTTTTTGTGGTGATGGCACGCAATGCTACCAACGAACCGAATCGCCTCATTGCATCTTCAATTGGAGTTGCGCAAGCCGCAGATGCCGCCCAATACGGCTATCTTTCGGAACATCACCCCTACGGCGAAACTGATGAAAAGGCGGGAGAATATGCTGAAGATTTAGCTGCAACAATGCTCGCAACTACATTAGGCGTTGAGTTCGACCCGAACACCGGCTGGGATGAACGCGAACAACTGTATAAAATGTCCGGAAAGATTGTAAAGACGTTCAACATTACGCAATCAGCGGAAGGACATAAAAACGGTTTGTGGACAACAGTAATTTCGTGCGCAGTGTTGTTGCCGTAAGTTGTAGCGCGAAATTTCATTTTACATTAGGTTTTCTATCTTACACTCTCAACTTTTCCATCACAGAGATATCTTCGAGTTATTAAGGAAAGACGGGAAAGGATTCCCGTCCTACTCTTCTACTCTCAATTTTTTTCAACACGGAAAAATCTTCTAATGTTGTTGTATCTCTGCTCCGTTAGTTGCAATTGTTTCAATATTCTCTAATCAATACATCAGTAGGAATGCTCAATGTGTTGTGAAGTTTCCGTATCATATCAAGCGAGAGTTTTCTTTTCTTATTCAACACTTCACTCACGCGACTTTTGAAACCGATAACATTCGCTAAATCCGTTGGAGTAAACCCTAATTGTTCCATCCTGAATTTAATCGCTTCAATCGGGTCGGGATAACCGATAGGAAAATGTTCGCGCTCATACATATCAACAAGAACGCTGAGTATTTCAAGTTCATCGCCTTGCAAAGTTCCTCGTTTTGCATCGAAAAGTAATTCCAAACGCTTTATCGCTTGTTGATAATCTTTTTTTGTTCGTAATGGTTTTATGTTCATAGTTATATTGTTGTTGCGTTTATCTTATCATAATCAGAATGTGTTCCAATAAATCGAATCCACACTAATCCGTAATCGTAATTGATTTTTACAATGAGGCGATAGCGATTGCCGCAAATATTGAACACAACTCTATTATCTTTCAAAATACTTGCTGTGGGATATTCACTCTTTATCTCTTTTGAATTTTCCCAATGCGCTCTGTTCGCTTCCTGATACCACGCTTTAAGTTGTTGTTCTGAATCAGAATATTTTTTCCAAAAATCACGTAATGTACTTTTTGCTATTACTCTCATAATAAGTTTCGGTTATAAATATAATAAAAGTTACCAATTTGGGAACTGCTATCTTCTGTCTAAAATATAAAATCCAATCTCACTCCTCACCACTCTCAACTTCACCAACACTGAAATATCTCCCTTTTCCTCATTTCGGTATGGTAAGGGTTTTCTATTTCCGTGAACATCTCTCAACTGTAAAAACTTAATTTGCTTATTGGATGCATAACGATAGTTTCATTTCAATAACCAATCTGCACCTTAATACTATTTTCGGAGCATCCATTTTCCCTCGCAACCCATTAATTCTCTCAATTTTTACTTATATCCTACCCTCTGCTACATTCTGCAACGGTGCAAAATAAAAATGCACCTTTTTTATAATCACTATTTACGGTGCAAAATGGTTTTGCACCACCTCCACTCAGCAAAAAGTGAGTATTTCCTTAATTTTCTTGGGTGCAAAACTCTATTGCACCGTTTAACTCTGCTTCAAAAGACTCTTTTTTACTGATTGTTACGGTGCAAAATGATTTTGCACCGCTAAAAAACTCAATAATCTTATCTTCTGTCGTCTCGTAGAAGGTGCAAAATCATTTTGCACCATACTGTTAATAATCGAGAATACCTTCGATTTTTTCCGAGGAAATATTTTTATATTGGGGGGAACTTTCCGATACATCTAAAACATTTGAGAAAGGAATTTCGATGCCCTCGCGCCATTTCATACCTCGCAAAAATGTAGATTTCTTACCATGGTTTGAGAACTACACGAGTAAGTTTGTTACGTACTCAACTCAATTACAGATTTCAGCAGACTCGCTTTCGCTGGTACAACAGTCCCTTCGTTCTGTCCGGGACACTTTGTTGGATTTGGAGAATTTGCGAGCAACGCTGAAAGCTAAAACAGCAGCAAAAAATAAGCTGGTTACCTCCGCAAGAAAACTGATTCGACAGTTGACGAAACAAATAAAATCTCAACCGGCATATACTGTGGCAATAGGAGTAGATTTGGGGGTTATTCTTTCTCCGCTCACTACCGTAAAACGGCAAGCAATTGCGAACGCCAAACCGATTTTCTATGTTACCGTATTACCTGATTGCGTACGGATAGATTGGGTGAAGCGGTACTTTAGCGGTGTTCTTATCGAATGTAAGCGGGGCGAGGAAAATGAATTCGTTCGTGTAGATAAAGACTTCATTTCCCCGTTTGATGATAAGCGCAAGAATTTGAAACCGGGAAAACCGGAAGTACGAACGTACCGCTTGATATATCTTGTAGATGATGATACAGTGGGCGTGTATTCCGATGAAGTAACGGTGATATGTAATGTGTAGGTCTGGAATCCCTTCCAGACGTTATTAGGACGGGAAAGGATTCCCGTCCCACAGAATTATTTTGGTTCAAAGTGTTTCCACCATTTCCAAACTTCACCTTCTTCAATGAATCCGGCTCGAATGGGATTTTCAAAAATGTACCTGCAGATATTGAGATACTCTTTTTCATTGCGAATAATTCTATCATAAGATTCGTCTAACCACAACGCGCCTTTTCTTACCAGCACTTCATTTATTTTACGAGAAGAATAACGTTTCACATCTCCAATGATATCGCCGATTTGTTCTACTGTTCCCTCTTTTACAATCGGACGAAAAACAACATGAACATGGTCAGGCATTATAGTAATATCAAATAATTCATATCGTTTGCTGTTATAAAACTCAAACGTATTGAGAATAATCGGGGCAATGTCATCACGTGTTAAGTTGCATATCGTTTTTTCTTTTAACCTAAACGTAACAAAATATGTTGCCTCCGGCGCCTCCCAATGAGGTAAATGCCTGCGATGAATTGTGAATGCAGAATATTTTTTTCGGGTATTCATATTATTGTTTTTGTACGTCTGGAACCCCTTCCCGTAAGTCTGAAATCCTTTCCCGTAAGTCTGGAATCCTTTCCAGACGTTAAGACGGGAAAGGATTCCCGTCCTACTCTTCCACTCTCAATTTTTCTAACACGGAAAAATCTTCGAGTGTTGTCGTATCGCCGCTGACTGAACCACTGGTTGCAATTTCGCGTAACAACCTTCGCATAATTTTTCCGCTGCGGGTTTTGGGTAACGCATCGGTGAAACGTATTTCATCCGGTTTTGCGAGCGCGCCGATTTCTTTTGCAACGTGAGCGCGGAGTTCTTCTTTGAGTTCGGGAGTTGGTGTGCGTTTACTTTCCAACGTAACAAAAGCGCAAATTGCCGCGCCTTTTAATTCATCCGGTTTTCCCACAACAGCGGCTTCAGCAACAAACGGATGACTCACGAGCGCGCTTTCAATTTCCGCAGTTCCCAAACGATGTCCCGCAACATTGATGACATCATCCACTCTTCCCATAATCCAAAAATATCCGTCGTTATCTTTCCGTGCGCCATCGCCGGTAAAATACATTCCTTTTATTTCGCTCCAATATTGTTTTCGGAAACGTTCATCATCGCCATAAATTGTGCGCAACATTGAGGGCCACGGCTTTTTGATGACGAGATAACCGCCTTGATTTTTTCCTACACTGTTTCCATCTTTATCAACAACATCCGCATCAATTCCGAAAAATGGAAGCGTTGCAGTTCCGGGTTTTGTTGGCGTTGCACCGGCAAAAGGAGTAATCATAATCGCTCCCGTTTCCGTTTGCCACCACGTATCAACGATTGGACATTTTTCTTTGCCGATAATTTTATGATACCACATCCACGCCTCGGGATTAATTGGCTCGCCAACTGTTCCGAGTAATCGCAGCGAAGATAAATTATGTTTCAAAGGAAAATGTTCTCCCCATTTTATAAACGCGCGAATTGCAGTCGGCGCAGTATAGAAAATATTCACTTTATACTTGTCAATAATTTTCCAAAATCTATCTGCTTCGGGATAGTTCGGCGCACCTTCGTACATCACGGTTGTTGCGCCATTGCAAAGCGGTCCATACACCACATAAGAATGTCCCGTAACCCAGCCAATATCCGCAGTGCACCAATACGTATCCTCTTCGTGCAAATCGAAAATATATTTTGTCGTGAGATAAACTTGCGTTAGATAACCGCCGGTTGTGTGGAGCACACCTTTCGGTTTTCCCGTTGAACCGCTTGTATATAAAATAAAAAGCGGATGTTCGCTGTCGAGTTTTTCCGCTTCACAAACATCGCTTGCATTTTCCATTAACTCACTCCACCAGTGGTCGCGACCAACGTGCATTTTGATTTCATTTTTTGTTCGGTTTATAACGACAACATTTTTTACCGATGGAGTTTGCAACAATGCTTCGTCAACATTTTTTTTCAACGGAATAATTTGTCCGCGGCGAAATCCTCCATCAGCAGTAACAACAAGTTTTGCTTTTGCATCATTGATTCTATCTATCAACGCTTGCGCAGAAAATCCACCGAAAATAATTGAATGTGTCGCGCCGATTCTTGCACACGCTAACATTGCAATTGCAAGTTCGGGAAGAAGCGGTAAATAAATGACAACAACATCGCCTTTGCGAATTCCAAGTTGTTTCAACACGTTAGCAAACTTACACACTTCGCGGTGAAGTTGTTGATACGTGAGTGTTCGTTCATCGCCGTTTTCTCCTTCCCAAATAATTGCCGCTTTATTTTTTCTCGCTGTCGTTAAATGTCTATCAAGGCAGTTGTAGGAAACATTCGTCTTTCCGCCGAGAAACCATTTTGCGTGCGGGAGTTTCCATTGTAACGCTTTATTCCATTTCTTAAACCAAAACAATTCTTCCGCAACGTTACTCCAAAACTTTTCCGGATTTTTGATTGAAGCGTTGTACATTTTCTTGTACTGAGCAAATGATTTTATATGCGCGCGCGAAGAAAATTCTTTACTCGGTTTGAAAATTCTATCTTCGAGAAGTGTGGAAGTAATGTTTTGTTCGGATGAAGTTGATTTCTTTGTCATGGGAAAATTTCTCTATCTCGCTTACATGTAAAGCATAATTACTTCATTACTAAAATCCGTTAAAGTTCAATCGGTAATTCTTGGTATGACACACCGACGAAAAAAATAACGACAAACAAATTATTCCGCGTATTGTTGCACAATTTGCACAAGTAAGAGAAAGAAATGGAAAATTTTCTCTTGCTCCTATCTCATTATTTTTGTTTACTCAAAATAAAATTCTTATTTAACGTACCATTGAATTCGGGATGTTGTTGGCTTAGTGTTTCCATTGGAACAGTTTTGGTGAGATACTCCTGAATTTCTCCGACACTGACATTTCCATCATGGTTAACGTCTGCTGTTCCCGAAAGTCCATCCAAGAGTACTTTTGTAAACGCGCCATGATCATTCCATTCTTTTCCTTCATTAGAGATTTCTATAGAACTTGAACCCAAAAATACAGAAGCGCTATCAATATTAGAAAACAAATTTGAAAACAAAAAATCCATTGACGACTCAAGTCCCTGTCGAAGCGCTAACCCTGCTCCATCACGATATACGTCGCAAATGAATATTGTTTTTTGAGCTTTTGTATCTCTCGTAACTCGTTCGATATCAAGATTTGTGAGTGATGTTTCCATAAAATTCATTGGGTCAGAGTCATACGTAAGAAACATCAAGTTTTCGCCGTCGGAACTCGGTACACAATGCATTGAGAAAAACACAATAACAATATCATCTTCATCTGCGCTGCGAAATACGTCTTCAAGTTGTTTATTTATTCGTGAACTAGTGGCGCGCTCATTTATCAATACGGCAATCTGTTCATCAGGGACAGAACCACCTTGTTTACTCTTCAAGAAATCGCTAAATGAAATTGCATCTTTAAATGCAAATCTCGTACTCTTCGAAAAATAATCGGTTTTCCGCCGAAACATATTATTATCATCGTCATAGGTTGATACCCCAACAACGACACCCCAAATATCACTCTTTGGTCTTTTAATTTTTCGTGTATCAAAACCATTTGACGTATCAACAACCGTTGAATGAAATCTCCCCTTGCTTCGGACTGAATCATTTGTATTATCGTTTTCGTTTTCTTCGCCTTCTTCATTATTCCGGTTTTGTTTATTTGACAAATCTTTTGAAAACGAACTGTCACCAGACGTGCCATTATTTTTTCCGCTCAATGAATCTCGCAAAGTTTTATTTGTATCTCCAGCCATAATACGCTGAATCCAAATCGTATCCGTTGCAAAATTTCCGCTTGTATCTTTTGCTAAAATCGGTATAATATTTAATCCCGGTTGAAGTCGAATTGTTTGAGAAAATCGTACGCCAAATCCGTGCATTCCTGCTTTTTTTATTTCCTCTTTCGTTGCTTTTGTGAGAATGGAACGAAATGTATCAACAAAAACTTCTGTAACAACACTTTCATCAATCACTAATCCAAGAACATTTTCAGAATCGAGCGAAGTTTCATCGTACGTACGTTCGCCGAAAATTTGTTCTGATGAAAGGATGATGATGCGCGGAGGAATGGTATCAATCTCATCAAGAGAATGGTACACCAGTTGGATATTTTTTGTAGAACTATTACAAGCAACATCCGTCGAAGTAAGAATTATATTTGCCGTATCCGGATTCAACACATAATTTGTTCTGAATTTCACTTGAAATTTTCGACTTGAATTCGATTTCATTTTTTCCGTTGAATCCACTGCAGAAACAAATACATCTTCACCATTTGCACTAAAGGTTTTTATCTGCAAATCTGAAAATATATAACCGGTGATAAATCCGCTATCAATATTTGTGTAAGCGACGGAAACAGTATCTTCTTTTTGGTAATTGACAAGTTTCGGACGAACAACAACAATTTCCGGATTTTCAATAAGTGTTTGAATACCCGCCATCTGAAAGAAATGAATTTTATTCGTTGTCGTTCCTATGGCGAGAATGTTTCTAGATTCTTGAAGAGCAAACGATGTGATTCTTCCGCCAGGAATTCTAACGCTCAACAATTCTTTATTGGTAACGGAACGATAGTGAATCATATTATCAACGCCCGCGTAAAAAAATCCCCGCTCATCGGGACTCAACAAACACGATTGATTACCCCAAACCGATCCCGTTACAGAAACCATTTCATAGTCTTGTAATGGATTCCAAATTTTAATTACCCCATCTTTATCGGCAGAAAGAAAATAATCTCCACAAGAAAAAAACTTCATACTTAACACAGATGTCGTGTGACGATTCTTGAAGGAAACGATTTCATCAGTTTCAAGATCCCAAAAATAGATTACTCCTGTTTCTGTTCCAACCGCGAGGGACATACCGTCTTTACTCAATGCAACAGAAGTAACCTGCGACGAAAATTTTTGGGAAGCTTTTATTTTGCTGACATCTTTTAAATCGTACAGCGTTACAGAACCAAGGAGTGTATTTTGTCTTGTCGTGTCGGAAAATTTCCCGTAAGAACCGATTGCTAACTGCGAGCCGGAATTGTCAAAGCTCATTGCACTCACATTTTCTACAACAGGAATTTCTGTTTGAATTAACAGGTCGTTTGCATTTGCAACAATTACTTTTTTTCCTTGATAGTACGCTATATTACTATTTTCAAATAAATTGGAATTTACTCCTATTCCAGCATCAGTCAATGAATACGCAATTGAAACAAATGCGCCTTTCATAACAATTGCACGTGAAGCATAAACTGAATCGCTCTCGATGTTGTTTAATTTCAACGATCCATCAGGACTCAGAGATATAAGAAATTGTGGATCTGCTGGAAATATAACACTCGTAACAACATCGGAATGTGGTTGTATGCTTTTAAGAAAGACGGCAGATACCTTTTCTTCTGACTGGGAATATCCTAAAGCGATGGCGCTTGCACAAAGAATTAGCGCGAGGAAAAATTTATTCAATGTTTTCATAATACTTTGCAGGTTAATATTGATAACCAATACTGATCGCCGGAAACATTTTCAAAATATGCTCTTTGGTGGTTAATCTATTGTTCGCGTCAAGAACGTATTCTAGAGGATGATAAAAAAATAATTCAGCACCGGCAAAAACTTTATTGTAAATATAAAATTGAGTGCCGGTGGTAATATAATACTTTGGAAGAGTTATTCCCGAAGGAAGTTTTTGAATTACTCCAGCCATTTGATATTCGAACGATGTGAACATTCGCGCTCTCCATAATTTCACACCGAAACCTGCTTTCAGAGTAAAAAAATTTCTTTTGGGAGCGTCGCGTACGAGTTGCGGAATGGACGGTTTATTAACGACATCGTACAGTACTATCGAACCTCCGTAAAGAAAAAAAGTATTGGGACTAAGCGATGCATCAAGCGAAACACTAATAGGAGTAAAATAATGCTTTTGATACTTTCCCGAAAATTGCTCACTTCCATACGAAACGGAAAGTAAATCACTCAAACGGCACGCCGAGAGCGTAGAAAGGAATCCCAGAGATTGTAAAACTTCTTTTAACTGAGTTTTTTCTTGGAGAAAATTTTGATAGGATTTGTTTTGTAATCTTCCTCGTTCTACCGGCAACACATACGTTTCGGAACAAGAGAGATTGAGATGGAAGTCGGAAACTTTGAATAGAACAACATAATCGGATGAATCATTTTTAGTTACCGTTCCGCTGACTACATAATTCACACCGATTTTCTGTAATGCTACTTTTACTTCATCAGAAAAACCGATAGTTCCTTTATGCATCCCTGAATATTGACCTAACTCCTGAGAGCTGAGAATATCGGCTTTATCAATACTTTCCAATTGAACAATCGTATAATTTGTAATAGTGTTTGCTTCAACATCAGTTACTCTATTCCCTGATTGAAATTCCATGACCGCAATTTTCTGACGTTGTGCAATGCCACTCACTACCGATAGCACACAAAACAAAAAAAGAAATACTGTATTCATTCTCTTACCTTCGATTGATGTTAATAATTTGGTTTACTAAATTCGGGTGAAGTTACTAAAAATATAATTCGTCGCAATAGCGATGAGAGATTATTTTTTTATTCTGAGGCTATCTGAACGACAAAGAAAATATTTTTACGGCAAACAAATCTTCCCAAGGATAGTCGCTCGGTTTGCACCGGTAACGGAGGGAACATTCGATGGATTTCCGCACAACGTCTCATTGGCAAGAAGCGCAAAGGCAATCGCTTCTTTTGCATCGCTTGAAGTTCCAAATTCATCTATTGGAACTATGTTTGTTTGAGGAAATAGTTCTTGTAAAAAAATTAAGAGCGTTTTGTTATGCACT